>NZ_JBSGDZ010000002.1:85432-413667 GCF_053602655.1 Sphaerisporangium sp. NPDC004334 | reverse complement strand
GGGGGGGCCTGCCCGGGGGCCCGGCTCGGCGGCCGTCCTCCGGCCCTCCGACCTGCCCGCCGGCGGGCGCCGTCACGGGCCCGCCGGCGGCGAAGCCTCACGGTGGGCACGGGGCACGGGGGCGCGGCAGGCGCGGCGAGAACGGCGGGCAGGGCGGCGGATCGGGGTGGCGATGAGGGCCGTGTGCGCCCCCGGGCGCCGCGCGAGCCGCTATGTTCTCCCTTGATGGCGCTAATTGATAGCCTCCGGCGTAAGCTGCACCATTAGCAACATGCGTCACACTCGGGAGGATGCGGTCAGCCGATGGACGCCGATTCAATGATCTGCCTGAGTGATCTCGTCCCGGCTCTGCGCTGGAGCCGGCCTCAGCAGATCGCCGAGGTGCTCGCCGACCCCCGGCTGCCGGGGGGATGGTGGGCGTCGGTCACCCTCAGCCGTGCCCTGGGCACGACCGGTGTCGAGTGGCTCTGCGACCGTCTCTCGCGGCTGGCCGTCAGCCGCTGGGACCACATGACGCTCACGGACGTGCTGCCGGCCCTGCAGGTCCACGCCGGCGACCCGGCGCTGCCCGGCTGGCCCGAGCCCGCCCGGTCGGCCGTCAGCGGCATGGGCGGCATCCAGCGCCTGCGCCGGCTCAGCGCCGCCGACCTACGCGTCCCCGCGGTCCCCGCCTCGCCCGAGGTGATCATCACCGCGCTGTTCCGCGAGGTCCTCGGCCGGGTGCCCGCCGTCTCGCCGCAGGTGCCGCCGCCCGCCGGCGCGCCGGGCGCGACGCACCCCGCCCAGCGCACCGGCCCCCACCCGGTGCAGCCAGGCCCGGTTCCCGGACAGCCCGGCGGGCCCCAGCAGGGCGTCCCGCAGCCCGGACAGCCGGGCCTTCCCCAGCAGGGCGTCCCCGGGCAGCCCGGCCTGGCCTCGCAAGGTGTCCCCGGGCAGCCGGTCTTCTCCTCACAGCCGGGGCAGCCGGGGCAGCCTGCCGTGCCGTACGCCGGTCATCCCACCGGGCCGCAGGGCCGGTCGGCCGGGCCGCGCCCGGGAGCTCCCGCCGGGCCCTTCCCCGGGAAGCACACCGGGCCGCACCCCACGGTGAACGGCGTGTCCCGCGCCCCGTACGCCGAACCTCCGGCGCCGCCCGCCCCCGCGACGCCTCCGCCGCCGCCGGTGTCGGACAACCCGCTGGTCCGGCTGGTGGACGCGGTGTTCCGCGAATGGACGCCCCTGGAGCGGGCCGTCGCGATAGAGCGGCTGTTCGCCGAGCAGCCGGTCAGCCTGCGCACGCTGGCCCACGAGCTGCACGTCGACCGCGACGTCCTCTCGCAGGCGCAGCGGGCCGCCGAGGAGCGGGTGCTGCAGTGGCTGCGCTCGCCGGAGTCCACGGCGGTGACCGGGCACCTGTTCCGGCTCACCGAATGGCTCGGCGTCGCCGCCACCGAGGAGCAGCTGATCGGGGCCGACCCGGCGCATCCGATCGAGGTCCCCTCGCTGGGCACGCCGCTGTGGCGGGTGCTGGTGGCGCTCATGCGCGACCGCCGCCTGCAGGACGGCTGGCTGGTCGTCGGCGACCTCGGCCGCCTGCGCGAGCGGACGGCGCAGATGCTCGGCGACAAGACCTCCGGCGAGGACGCCGTCGAGATGCTGGCCCAGGTCGGCATCCGCTCGCACTCGGCCCAGGCGTGGATCGAGGAGCTGCCCAAGGCGATGACGCGGGCGCCGGAGCCGATGGCCACCACGACCAACGGGTTCGCGCCGCTCCCCCGTCGCACTCCCGGGGCCAACGGCCACCAGATGCGCGGCGGCCTGCCCATCCCGTCGGTCGCCGACAACCTGCCCGACGCCCAGACGGCTCTGGCCGCGCTGACGGCGCTGTCCGGCCCGCCCCGGCCCCACCTGGTGCCCGAGCCGCGCGCGGCCACCCAGGCGCCGATTCCCGGTCCGGCGTCCGACCCGCGCCGCTGGCAGCGCATCGATGTGACCCCCGAGCACCTGCGCGGCGAGCCGGTGCCCGTGCCCGAGGGGTACGCCACCCAGCTCGGCATGCGCCCGGGCACGCTGCTGTCGGTCACCGGGCCCGGGGAGAACGCCGTGGTGCTGGTCTGGCGCGACCGCCAGCCGGTGTTCGACTCGCTCCAGCCGGTGCTGATGCGCCTCAACGCCCGGCCGGGCGACGCGGTGTACGTCACGGTGGAGGGTTACCGCCTGGACGCGCAGCTCACGTCCTGACCCGGCCGCCGGGCCGCCGCCGGGCCGCCGGCGGGCCCGTGAGCGGGCCCGCCCGGGAGCGGTCGCGCGTCAGGCCGGGCGGTCGGCCTTGAGCACCTTGCGGTAGTAGGTTCCCGCGGACTCGTACTCCAGTGCCGCGTAGAACTCCGGCGCCCGCCGGGTCGCCAGCGCGATGTACCCGGCGTCGCGGGAGCGCGCCCAGGTCTCGAACTCCTCCAGCAGCGCCCGGCCGAGCCCGCGCCGGCGGAAGCCGTGCTGGGTCATGGCCTCCTCCACCCAGGCCACGTGGCCGTTGGCGAACAGGGTGAGGTGCACGAAGCCGAGCAGGTACCCGCGCACCGTGCCGCCCACCGTCACGACCAGGAGCAGGGCGTCGGGGTTCTCCAGCAGGCGGGGGAAGGCCGCGTCGAACGCCGATCGCTGGGGACGGAAGGACATGGCGAACTCGCGGGTGAGCCCGAAGATCTCCTCGATGTCCTTCTTCTCAGCCCTTCGCACCAGGAGATCATCAGAAGTCATGAAAAGGACTTTAGGGAGTCGATGGCGGGTTCGTCCATTCGGCGGCCTTCCGCGGGCCCCGTGACGCTTGGCGCGAGAGTGCCGCGGGGGACCAAGGGGCGGGCCGGAATCGAGCCCGGGGGTGCCGGGGGCATCAGAACGCGCGGTCCTTGCCGGGCATGGCGTACCCGAGCTGCGCCGCCAGCTCGAGCTGGTCGAAGTAGAGCCGGTGACTGGCCACGGCGCCGTCCTCGATGGTGCACACCGAGCAGCAGCGGATGGCGATGGGGCGGCCGGTCGCCTCCGCCACCTCCCCTGCCGCCATGATCAGCGGCCCTTTGTGCGTGCCGGTGACCATGAACTCCAAAATGGTGCTCTCACCCGCCGTGACCAGCAAGGAGGGGGTCACCACGGAGTCAGGGAAGGCGCCGATCCAGTCGGCGTAGTAGGAGAAGATCTCGTCCAGCCCCTCGGCGATGCCTCCCGGCGCGACGGTGACCGCACGGGGCGCGTAGCACCGCGTGATCGCCTCGACGTCGTGGCTGTTGTAGGCCTCAGTCAGCCGAATCATGATTTCACTGGCCTCGGACATCGGGACGGACCTTTCTCGCGGCAGGGGCCGACGAAGGCGGCACGCGGCGGCGCGACAGGCTCGGCGAGCCGGCCGGACGCACCCCCCGATGCCCCCATGTTGCACGATAGCGCAGGTCACAGCGCGGACACCCCTCGCAGATCAGGCCTTGACCCGCGATCTGCCCCCTACGCGGGCATGCCGAGCTGCCGGGCGATCAGCATGCGCTGGACCTCGCTGGTGCCCTCGCCGATCTCCAGGATCTTGGCGTCGCGGTAGAAGCGCCCGACCGGGAACTCGTTCATGAATCCGTACCCGCCGAAGATCTGGGTGGCGTCGCGGGCGTTGTCCATGGCGGCGTTGGAGCTCACCAGCTTGGCGATCGCCGCCTCCTTCTTGAACGGCTCGCCCGCCAGCATCTTCTCGGCGGCGTGGTAGTAGGCCAGGCGGGCGGTGTGCGCGCGCACCTCCATGTCGGCGACCTTGAACTGGATGGCCTGGTAGCGCCCGATCTCCTGCCCGAAGGCCCGCCGCTCCTTCACATAGCGCAGGCATTCGTCGACGCAGCCCTGCGCCAGGCCCACCGACAGCGCGGCGATGGCGACGCGGCCCTCGTCCAGGGTTTGCAGGAACTGCGCGTATCCCCGCCCGCGCTCGCCGAGCAGGTTGGCCTCGGGCACCCGGCAGTCGGCGAAGGACAGCTCCCTGGTGTCGGAGGCCGACCAGCCGACCTTGGAGTACTTCTTGGACACCGCGAACCCCGGGGTGCCGGAGGGGACGATGACGGTGCTGATCTCCGGCGCCGGGCTCCCGTCGGCCCGCTCGCGCCGGCCGGTGATCGCCGCCACGGCGACGAACCCGGTGATGTCGGTGCCGGAGTTGGTGATGAACGCCTTGGAGCCGTTGACCACCCATTCGCCGGCGTCCAGCGCGGCGGTCGTGCGCATGCCGCCCGGCACGTCGGAGCCGCCGCCCGGCTCGGTCAGGCCGAAGGCGCCGAGCGTCTCGCCGGAGGTCAGCCGGGGCAGCCACTCCTGCTTCTGGGCGGCGGTGCCGAACCGGTAGACGGGCATGGTCCCCAGGGAGACCGCGGCCTCCAGGGTGATGGCCACCGAGGAGTCGACGCGGGCCAGCTCCTCAAGGGCCAGGCACAGCGCGAAGTAGTCGCCGCCCATGCCGCCGTACTCCTCGGGGATCGGCAGCCCGAACAGTCCCATACGCCCCATCTGGGCGACGATGTCGTACGGGAAGGCGCAGCGCTCGTAGTAGTCGGCGATGACGGGGGCGACCACGTCCCGGGAGAACTCCTCGACGCTCTTGCGCAGCGCCTCGTACTCGTCGGTGAGCCGGTGCATGCTCTTCACTCCTGTTCTGGGGCCGGCGGCCCGGGGGGTCTCCCCGTGGCCGGCTCGGAGGGTCGCTCCGCCGGGGGTCCGGCGGCCTGGCCGGCCTCCGGCGCGCCGGCCCGCGTGGTGGCGGGCGCGGCTGCCAGGGCCTGGACGACTCGGGAGGGGCTCGGGCGGCCGAGCTCCCCGGCCAGCCACGCGCTGGTCTCCACCAGCGAGGCGAGGTCGACGCCGGTCTCGACGCCGAGGCCGGACAGCATCCAGACCAGGTCCTCGGTGGCCAGGTTGCCGGTGGCGCTCTCCGCGTACGGGCAGCCGCCGATGCCGCCGGCCGAGGCGTCCACGACGCTCACCCCGGCGCGCAGCGCGGCCAGGGTGTTGGCCAGGGCCTGGCCGTAGGTGTCGTGGAAGTGCACGGCGAGCCGCTCGGGGCCGACGCCCGCGTCGGCGAAGGCGCGCAGCAGGGCGCTGACGTGGCCGGGGGTGCCGACGCCGATGGTGTCGCCGAGGGACAGTCGCGTGCAGCCCAGTTCGAGCAGCCGCCGGCCGTGCCGCACGACCTGCTCGATCGGCACCGGTCCCTCCCACGGGTCGCCGAAGCACATCGACAGGTAGGCGCGGACGTCCAGCCCGCCGGCGCGGGCGCGCTCGACCACGGGGGCGAACATCGCCATCGACTCCTCCACGCTCCGGTTGAGGTTGCGCCGGGCGAAGGACTCGGTGGCGCTGCCGAAGACGGCGATGTCGGTGACGCCGAGGGCGAGGGCGCGGTCCAGGCCGCGCTCGTTGGGCACCAGCACCGGGTACCGGACGCCGGGCTCGCGCCGGAGGCGTCCGAGCAGCTCCTCGGCGTCGGCGAGCTGGGGCACCCACTTGGGGTGGACGAAGCTGGTGGTCTCGATGGTGGTCAGACCGGCCCGGGCGAGCCGGGCGACGAACTCGGCCTTGGTCGCGGCCGGCAGGACGGTGTTCTCGTTCTGCAGGCCGTCCCTGGGCCCGACCTCGTAGATCGTCACCCGGGCGGGCAGTCCCTCCATGGGCGCCCGGAACGGTGCGCGCATCATGATCCCTCCTCGGCGGCCGAGACGCCCGCCGGCTCGGACGCTGGCCGCGCCCCGGTCGCCCGATCGCCTCCCGGGTCCGTGAGCGCCGGATCGCTCCCCGGCTCGGCGGGCGCGGGGCGGATGACGGCGAGGACCGCGTCCATGTCGACCGGGCGGCCGGCGCGCACGGCGAGTTCGGCGACGATCCCGTCGGCGGGGGCGGTGACGGTGTGCTCCATCTTCATCGCCTCGACGATCAGGAGCGGCTGCCCCTCGGTGACCTGCTCGCCGGGGACGACCTTGACCAGCAGGACGGTGCCCGGCATGGGGCTGCGCACCACCCCGTCGCCCGCGCCGCCCGGCCCGGCGCCGGCGCCGCGCTCCCCCGCCTCGTGCGGCGTGAGCGCCCAGGACCGGCCGTCGCGGCCGAGCCAGACGACGCCGCCGTCGAGAGCGCAGGCGAAGCGGGAGGTCACGCCGTCCACGGTCACCTGGACGGCGTCGCCGTCCCGCGCGAGCCGCGCGCCCACGGCCGGGCCGTCCGCGACGGCGACCTCGCACCCGCGGGCGGGCAGGCCGCGTACGCGGACGGCGGCCGTCTCGCCGCGCGCCGCGAGCAGCCAGGTGGTCCAGGCCGGCTCGCCGACGCGCCAGCCGTCGGGCACCTCCCACGGGTCGTCCCCGGCGCGCCGGGCCAGCTCGTCGTGCAGCACCAGGGCGGCCGCGGCGAGCACCTCGCCCGGCAGCGCGCCGCCCGGCACGCGGCCCCCGGCGGCGTCGAGGAGGGCGCCGAGCCGCTGGTCGATCAGCCCGGTGCTCAGGCGGCCCGCGGCGACGTCGGGGTCGGCGAGCAGGGCGCGCAGGAAGGCGATGTTGGTGGTGACGCCGAGGACGGTGGTCGCGCGCAGGGCCGCGTCCAGCCGCCGCAGCGCCTCTCCCCGGTCCGGCGCCCAGGCGATGATCTTGGAGAGCATCGGGTCGTAGTCGCTGCCGACGACCGTGCCGGGCCGAAGACCGGAGTCCACGCGCACGTCGGGCCGGTCGCCCGGCTCGGCGAGGGCGAGAACCGTGCCGCCGGTGGGCAGGAAGTCGCGGGCGGGGTCCTCGGCGTACACGCGGGCCTCGACGGCGTGGCCGCGCAGCCGCACCTCCTCCTGGGTGAACGGCAGCGGCTCGCCGGCGGCGACGCGCAGTTGCAACTCGACCAGGTCCAGGCCGGTGACCAGCTCGGTGACCGGGTGCTCCACCTGCAGGCGGGTGTTCATCTCGATGAAGTAGGCCGGGTGCCCCGGCTCGTCGCCGGCGACGATGAACTCGACGGTGCCGGCGCCGACGTATCCGACCGAGCGGGCGGCGCGGACGGCGTCCTCGCCCATCCTGCGCCGGGTCTCCTCCTCCAGCAGGGGGGACGGCGCCTCCTCGATGATCTTCTGGTGGCGGCGTTGCAGGCTGCATTCGCGCTCGCCGAGGTGGACCACGTTGCCGTGCGCGTCGGCGAGCACCTGGATCTCGATGTGCCGGGGCCCGGCGATGTACCGCTCGACGAGCAGGGTGGCGTCGCCGAACGCGGCGGCGGCCGTGCGGCGGGCCGATTCCAGGGCCTGCGGCAGCTCCGCGGCCGAGCGGGCGACCAGCATGCCCTTGCCGCCGCCGCCCGCCGACGGCTTGACCAGCACGGGGAAGCCGATGCGCAGGGCGGCCTCGGTCAGGTCGTCCGGCTCGGCGCCGCCCGGGACGACGGGGACCCCGGCGGCGGCCACCGTGGCCTTGGCCCTGATCTTGTCGCCCATGGCCTCGACGGCCTCGGCGGGCGGGCCGACGAAGACGACGCCCTCCTCGGCGCAGCGCCGGGCGAAGGCGGTGCTCTCGGCGAGGAACCCGTAGCCGGGGTGCACCGCCTGCGCGCCGGTGCGCCCGGCCGCCGCCAGGACCTCCTCGACGGCGAGGTAGCCCGAGGGCAGGCGGACGGCGGCGTCGGCGGCGCGGACGTGCGGGGCGCCCGCGTCGGCGTCGCTGTACACCGCCACCGACCGCACGCCGAGCCGGCGCAGCGTCCGGATGACGCGCAGCGCGATCTCGCCGCGGTTGGCGACCAGAACGGTGTCGAACATCGAGGTCATGGTCACATCCGGAAGACGCCGTAGCCGATGGGGTCGAGGGGGGCGTTGGACGCCGCCGAGAGGGCCAGCCCGAGGACGGTGCGGGTGTCGGCCGGGTCGATCACGCCGTCGTCCCACAGGCGCGCGGTGGAGTAGTAGGGGTTGCCCTGCTCCTCGTACCGCTCGCGGATCGCCCGCTTGAACTCCGCCTCCTCGCCGGCGTCGCCGCCGGGCCGGACGGTCGCCAGGACGTTGGCCGCCTGTTCGCCGCCCATGACCGAGATGCGGGCGTTCGGCCACATCCACAGGAAGCGCGGCCCGTAGGCCCGGCCGGCCATCGCGTAGTTGCCGGCGCCGAAGGACCCGCCGATGACCACGGTGAACTTCGGCACCCGGGCGCAGGAGACGGCGGTGACCATCTTGGCGCCGTGCTTGGCGATGCCGCCGTGCTCGTAGGCCTTGCCGACCATGAAGCCGCTGATGTTCTGCAGGAACACCAGCGGGATGGCGCGCTGGTCGCACAGCTCGATGAAGTGGGCGCCCTTGAGCGCCGACTCGGCGAACAGGATGCCGTTGTTGGCCACGATGCCCACCGGGTGGCCGTGGACGTGCGCGAAGCCGGTGACCAGCGTGGGGCCGTACTCGGCCTTGAACTCGAGGAACCGGCTGCCGTCGACGACGCGGGCGATCACCTCGCGGACGTCGTAGGGGGTGCGGGTGTCGGCGGGCACGATGCCGTAGAGGTCGCGGGGGTCGTGCGCCGGCTCCTCCGCCCGCTCCCGCTCCCAGGGGGCCGGGCCGGCCGGGCGCAGGGTGGCGACGATGTCGCGGACGATGGCGAGCGCGTGGGAGTCGTCGTCGGCGAGGTGGTCGGTGACCCCGCTGACCCGGGAGTGCACCTCGCCGCCGCCGAGCTCCTCGGCGGTGACCTCCTCGCCGGTGGCGGCCTTCACCAGCGGCGGCCCGCCGAGGAAGATCGTTCCCTGGCCGCGCACGATGACGGCCTCGTCGCTCATGGCCGGAACGTACGCGCCGCCGGCGGTGCAGGAGCCGAGGACGGCGGCGATCTGCGGGATGCCGCGCCGGGACATGGTCGCCTGGTTGTAGAAGATGCGCCCGAAGTGCTCGCGGTCGGGGAACACCTCGTCCTGCAGGGGCAGGAACGCGCCGCCGGAGTCGACGAGGTAGACGCACGGCAGGTGGTTGTGGAGGGCGACCTCCTGGGCGCGCAGGTGCTTCTTGACGGTGATCGGGTAGTAGGTGCCGCCCTTGACGGTGGCGTCGTTGGCGACGATCACGCACTCGCGGCCGGAGACCCGTCCGACGCCGGTGATGATGCCCGCCGCCGGCGCCTCGTCTCCGTACAGGCCGGTGGCGGCGAGCGGGGACAGCTCCAGGAAGCGGGAGCCGGGGTCGAGCAGCGTGCCGACGCGGTCGCGCGGCAGCAGCTTCCCGCGCTCGACGTGCCGGGCCCGGGACCGCTCGGGACCGCCCAGGGCCGCGACGGCCAGGCGCTCGCGCAGCTCGGCGGCCAGTCGCTCGTTGACCTCCGCGTTGCGCTTGAACTCCTCGCCGCCCGGACCCGCCGTCGTCCGGAGCACAGGGGCCATGGTCGCACGCACCTCCCTGGGTTAACGTCCGCTAACACCGCCTCGGATGTTAGTCACCATTAACTGATTCGTCTACCATTGCGCTTTATGACCGCTGTGCCGAGTCCTACCCGCGTTCCGAGCCCTCGCCGCAGGGAAATCCTCGACGCGGCGGCCGCGCTCTTCGCGGCCCGGGGCTTCCACGGGGTGTCGATCGAGGAGATCGGCGGGGCGGTCGGCATCTCGGGGCCGGCGCTCTACCGCCACTTCAGCGGCAAGGAGTCGCTGCTGGCCGAGATGCTGCTGGACATCAGCGAGCGGCTGCGCACCTCGGCCGTGGAACGCGCCACCCGGGCCGCCGACGGGCGAGAGGCCCTGGACGCCCTGCTCAGCGGGCAGATCGAGTTCGCGCTCGACCATCCGGCGCTGATCACCGTGCACGACCGCGAGCTCGGCAACGTCCCCGAGCCCGAAAGGCGCCGCATCCGGCGGCTGCAGCGGCTCTACGTCGAGGAGTGGGTGACGGTGCTGAGCGAGCTGTACCCCCGGGTGCCGCCGCCGCGGCTGCGCGCAGCCACGCACGCGGTGTTCGGGCTGCTGAACTCCACCCCGCACAGCGCCGGGGAACTGCCCCGCGACGCCATGGCCGCCCTCCTGCACGACATGGCCCGCGCCGCCCTGGCCGGCCTCGTTAACGGGCGCTAACTCCCACCCGGCCGGCGGTCCCGCCTCGCCGCCATACGCCCGCCCTACACGGCGCGTCGTAACCTCCCCCATGTCCGAATTAGGGCTTGTCTCGTCAACTATCTAGATATATCGTTAACATATCTCGATAGTTGGAAGATCGGTGAGATGGACGCTTGGAACTTCGCGGGTTCCCGGAGCCTGCCCGACGGGCCGCACTTCCCGCCGCGGGTGCGGCGCGGCGACGTACGGGCCGCCCTGCTGTCCCTGCTGGGCGAGGGGGCCCGAAACGGGTACCAGATGATCCAGGAGATCCAGCACCGCAGCCAGGGAGTCTGGCGGCCGAGCCCCGGATCGGTGTACCCCGCCCTGCAGCAGCTGGAGGACGAGGGGCTGATCACCGGCGAGGAGTCCGGCGGCAGCCGCACCTACGCCCTGACCGAGGACGGACGCCGGCACCTTTCCGCCCGCGCTCTCGGCGATCCCTGGTCGGAGGTGGCGCGGACGCTGCCCGAGGACATGATGGAACTGCGGATGCTGTGGGGGCGGCTCGGCGAGGCGTTCGGCCAGCTCGCCCAGGTCGCCAGCCCCCGGCAGGTGGCGGCGGCGCGCGAGCTGCTCAAGAGCACCAGGCGGTCGGTGTTCGCGATCCTCGCCGACGACGGTGACGAGGAGGAGACGGAACGATGACGACAAGCGAGGAGCCCGCCGTCGCCGTACGCGGGCTGCGCAAGAGTTACGGCGACTTCGAGGCCGTGAAGGGCGTCGACTTCGAGGTGCGGCCCGGCGAGGTGTTCGGGTTCCTCGGGCCGAACGGCGCCGGCAAGACCACCACGATCAGCATGCTGTGCACGCTGGCCCGCCCGACCGGCGGACAGGCGTCGGTGGCCGGGCACGACGTGGTCAGGGAGCGCGACGAGGTCCGGCGCAACATCGGGCTGGTCTTCCAGGACCCGACGCTGGACGGCTACCTGACGGCCGAGCAGAACCTGCGCTTCCACGCCGAGCTGTACGGGGTGCCGCGCGAGGCGGTCGCCGAGCGCATCAGGCAGGTCATGGAGATGGTCGCGCTCTGGGACCGCAAGGACGCCAAGGTCAACACCTTCTCCGGCGGCATGAAGCGCCGCCTGGAGATCGCCCGCGGCCTGCTGCACTCCCCCCGGGTGCTGTTCCTGGACGAGCCGACCGTCGGGCTTGACCCGCAGACCCGCTCGGCCATCTGGGGCTACATCAACCGGCTGCGGCGCACCGAGGACATCACCATTTTCATGACCACGCACTACATGGACGAGGCGGAGTACTGCGACCGCATCGCGATCATCGACCACGGCGAGATCGTCGTGGTCGACTCCCCCGAGGCGCTCAAGGCCAGCGTCGGCAAGGACCGCGTCCAGATCCACACCGCCGACGACGAGCTCGCGATCACCTCGCTCAAGGAGCGCTTCGAGCTGGACGCCGCCCTGCGGGAGGGCGTGGTGACCTTCGCCGTCGCCTCCGGCGAGGCGTTCGTGCCCCGCCTGTTCGCCGAGCTGGGCGTGCCGATCCGCTCGGTCAACGTGTCGCGGCCCTCGCTCGACGACGTCTTCATGAACTACACCGGCTCCACGATCCGCGACGCCGAGGCCGAGGGCGGCGGCGCTTCGACGTGGATGCGCGCGATGGCGAGGAGGTAACCGATGACCACAGGCGTCACCGCTCCCGGAGTGGTCCGCGTGCGCGTCCCCGGACGCAGCGTGCGGCACGACCTGCGCGCGGTCAGGATCGTCCTGCACCGCGAGATGCTGCGGTTCGTCAACGACCGCACCCGCATGGTGTCCACGCTCGTGCAGCCCGTGCTGTGGCTGTTCGTCATGGGCACCGGCCTCAGCACGCTGGTCTCGCGGGGACCGGGCGAAGGGGTCGACTTCTGCACCTTCATCTACCCCGGCGTGATCGCGATGACGGTGATCACGACGGCGATGTTCTCGGCCGGTTCCATCGTGTGGGACCGCGAGTTCGGCTTCCTGCGCGAGATGCTGGTCGCCCCGGTGAGCCGCGCGTCCATCGTGATCGGCAAGTGCCTGGGCGGCGGCATCGTGGCGACCGCGCAGGGCGTCATCATCCTGGCCCTCGCGGGCCTGGTGCACGTCCCCTACTCCCCCGCGCTGATCCTCACCCTGCTCGGCGAGATGTTCCTGGCCTCCTTCACCATCACCGCGTTCGGCGTGAGCCTGGCCGCCCGGATGAAAAATATGCAGTCGTTTTTTGGGATCATGCAGATGGCGATCATGCCGATGATCTTCCTGTCCGGCGCGATGTTCCCTCTCGCCAACCTGCCGGCGTGGCTGGCCGTGCTCACCAAGATCAACCCGTTGACGTACGCGGTCGACCCGATGCGCCACGCCGTCTTCAGCCACCTGAACGTGAGCCCCCGGGCCGTCGAGGCGCTCAACCCCGGCGTCCACTGGTTCGGCTGGCGGGTCACCACCGGAGTCGAGCTCGCGATCGTCGCGCTGATGGGCGTCGCGCTGCTCGGCGTCGCCATCGCCCAGTTCCGCCGCACGGACTGATCTCACGGACCGACCGCACGGACCGACCGCGCGGATCGACCGCACGCACTCCGGGCGGCAGG
Source organism: Sphaerisporangium sp. NPDC004334 (assembly GCF_053602655.1). Lineage (NCBI taxonomy): Bacteria > Bacillati > Actinomycetota > Actinomycetes > Streptosporangiales > Streptosporangiaceae > Sphaerisporangium > Sphaerisporangium sp. NPDC004334. The sequence continues at coordinate 401,006 of NZ_JBSGDZ010000002.1, read as the reverse complement.
CGGGACGCGGACGGCCCGGGAGCAGGGCTCCCGGGCCGTCGTCATCTCAGATGATCGCCGTCTCCCGGCGATCGCCGTCGCGGGCGATCACCGTTTCCGGCGATCGCCCCGACCGCTGGTGCTACCGCTTCACCTTCACGTAGTCGGCCTTGCTGGTCGACGACTTGGTGTCATCGCCGCCCTTGAAGACGACCTTCCAGTAGCCGGAGTGCCAGGCCTTCACCTTGGTTGAGAAGGCGCCGGCGCCGTTGGTGCCGACCGTCTTGACGTACTCCCACTTGGAGTGGTGGGCCCGCTTGAAGTACAGCGCGACCTTCGTGTGGTCATAAGCCGTCCAGTGGTCGCCGTCCCAGACCTGCAGCGTGCCCCGGTTGGTGAGGTACCTGCCGTACTTCACCGGCTCGGGCGAGGCGTTGAAGCGGACGACCCGCGTGGCGGCCGGCTTGACGACCTTGTGCACCGTGACGTGCTCGGGACGGCTGCTCGTCCCCCGAACGCCGGGGGCGCCGTCGAACGCGGCGCGGAACCAGCCCGACTCGACCGCCTCCGTGCTGATCCAGAACCGGCCGCCGCGGTCGGTCCAGTCGTGCCCGACGACCTTCCAGCGGCGGGAGCCGTCGGCCTTGAACAGCAGGTCGACCTTCTTGCCCCGGGAGCCGTCCCAGCCGCTCGCACGCTCGACCGACAGGCGCCCGCGGGCCACCAGCCGGTCACCCTCGTCGGCCAGGTCGGGGCCGATGCGGAAGTCCGAGAGGTGGGTGTGCCAGATCTGCAGGACGCGGAAGCTCTCGCTCGCCGTCCCGGTTCCGACGACGCTGGTCGCCTTGGCCGTGACGCTCCACCTGCCGGAGGCGTCCGACCGGGTGAACGTGCGGGTGCCCTGCCACTTCTGCTTGCCGTCGCTGTCGCCGACCTTCTTGGCCTCGACGTCGACGGTCGACCCGTCGGGCCGCTTCAGCGTGAAGCCGCCCGTGGTGGCCCCGTCGACCAGGAAGCTGAAGGTCACCGCCTTTCCGTCCTTGTCGTACACGACGACCGTGCTCGGGCTCACGTCCACCGAGGTCACGGTGGGCGCGGCCTGTGCCGTCGCCGAGGCCGGCGTGGACACCAGAGCGAGGGCTCCGGCGCCCAACGCCATCGTCACGACGATGGCGCGGATGCGTTGTAACACGGGGATCCGTCCTTCCCGTTGCCTTAACGCGGCTTGAGGGTGCCACGTCATTTCCTCTAGGTAGACGGCCGGGAGGTGGCAGTGGTTGGTCGATCTGACAAACTGTCAGTAATACCGGTCAAATGGACCGATCCACTCGGACACCGGACCAGTCTCGGCAAGCCACGGGACGCGGCCCGGTTCATGGCGACATAATCGGCCTTGTGGCCCGCGACACAGTAGAGACGCACTTCATCGAGTCGGTCGCCGCGATGGTCCCCGGGAACCGCCGCGATCCGGGCCTGCCCGTGCGGGCCGGCACGACGCTCACCGGCGCCGTGTGCCGCGACCTGTTCGAGATCCAGCTCGCCAGCCGGATGCTGGACATCGCCGCCCGCTGGCTCCGCGAGCAGGGCGAGGGCTTCTACACCATCGGCTCCGCCGGGCACGAGGGCAACGCCGCGGTCGCGGCGGCCCTGCGCGTCACCGACCCCGCGCTGCTGCACTACCGCTCCGGGGCGTTCTACCTCACCCGGTCCGCGCAGGCCGGCCGCCTGGCCGAAGAAGGGCTGCGCGACGTGCTGCTCGGGCTGACCGCCGCCGCCGAGGAGCCCATCGCCGGCGGGCGCCACAAGGTGTTCGGCCACCCCGGCCTGGCCGTCATCCCCCAGACCTCGACCATCGCCAGCCACCTGCCCCGGGCGGTCGGCGTGGCCTTCGCCATCGAACGGGCCCGCAAGCTCGGCGTCGCCGGCTCCCCCTGGCCCGCCGGGTCGGTCGCGGTGTGCAGCTTCGGCGACGCCTCCGCCAACCACGCCAGCGCCCTGACCGGGTTCAACACCGCCGCGTACTGCGCCTACCAGGGGCTGCCGCTGCCCATCCTGTTCGTCTGCGAGGACAACGGCATCGGCATCAGCGTCCGCACCCCCGGCGGCTGGGTCGAGGCGGCCGGCCACCCGCTGATTCCGCGCTTCACCGCCGACGGCTGCGACCTGCCGGACGCCTACGACGCCGCCCGGCAGGCCGTCGAGCACGTGCGCGCCCACCGGTCCCCGGCCTACCTGCACCTTCGCACCGTGCGCCTGATGGGGCACGCCGGCTCCGACGTCGAGTCCGCCTACCGCACGCCCCGCGAGCTCGCCGCCGACCTCGCCCGCGACCCGCTGGTCGCCACCGCGCGACTGCTGGTGCAGGCCGGTCTGGCCACGCCCGACGACCTGGCCGCGCGCTACGAGTCGCTGCGCGAGCACGTGCTGAAACTCGCCCTCGAATGCACCCGCAGGCCCCGGCTGGGCTCCGCGCACGAGGTGATGGAGCCGCTCGCGCCCCGCCACCCCGCCCAGGTGGCGGCCGGGGCGGCGCGGCCCGCCGCCGACCGCGGGCCCCTGTTCGGCGACACCCCGCCCGAGCGCGAGGGCCCGCTGACGCTCGCCCAGGCCATCAACCGCACGCTCGCCGACCTGATGGGCGCCCACCCCGAGGTCATGCTGTTCGGCGAGGACATCGCCCGCAAGGGAGGGGTGTACGGGGTGACGCGGGGGCTGCTCAAGCGGTTCGGCGCGGGCCGGGTGTTCGACACCCTGCTCGACGAGCAGTCCATCCTCGGGCTGGCCCTGGGCTCGGCGACCTCCGGGCTGCTGCCCATCCCCGAGATCCAGTACCTGGCCTACCTGCACAACGCGCTGGACCAGTTGCGGGGCGAGGCGGCCACGCTGCGGTTCTTCTCCCAGGGGGCCTACCGCAACCCGATGGTCGTGCGCGTCGCCGGGTACTCCTACCAGAAGGGGTTCGGCGGCCACTTCCACAACGACAACTCCGTCGCGGCGCTGCGCGACATCCCGGGCCTGGTCGTCGCCTCGCCCGCCCGGCCGGACGACGCGGCGGCGATGCTGCGCACCTGCGTCGCCGCGGCCCTGGCCGACGGCGAGGTGTCGGTGTTCCTCGAGCCGATCGCGCTGTACAACACCCGCGACCTGATGGACGACGGCGACAACGGCTGGCTGTCGGCGTACGTCCCGCCCTCGCGGTGGGCCGAGACCCACGTGCCGATCGGGCGGGGCCGCTCCTACGGCGACGGCCGCGACCTCACCATCGTGACCTTCGGCAACGGCCTGCGCATGAGCCTGCGCGTGGCGATCCGGCTCACCGCCGAGGGGTACGGCTGCCGCGTGCTCGACCTGCGGTGGCTGTCGCCGCTGCCGGTGGAGGACCTGCTGCGCGCGGCCGACCTGACCGGCAGGGTGCTGATCGCCGACGAGACGCGCGCTTCGGGCGGGGTCTCCGAAGGGGTGCTCGCCGCGCTCGCCGACGCCGGCTACACCGGCCGGGTCGCCCGGGTGACCTCGCGGGACAGTTTCGTCCCGCTCGGCGACGCCGCCGCCCACGTGCTGCTGTCCGAGCACGACATCGAAGGCGCCGCCCGCAAGCTCCTCGGCTGACGACCGCGCCGCGGGGACATGGCGCTCCGCCGGCGGGCCGCGGCTCAGGGTGGCGACTCAGGGTGGTGACTCAGGGGTGGCGGCCGGTGAGGGCGAGGGTGCGGGTCTGCGGGTCGGCGTCGGCGGGCACCGGCACGGGCTCGTCGAACATGCCACTGCCGGCGAGCGCGTCCTTCATCGGCAGCAGGTGCTCGTAGGCCGCGCTCATCACCCCCGGGTCCACCCGGTCGTCGGCGCCGAGGGCGCGGGCCAGGTCCCAGGCGTGGACGGCGAGGTCGGCGGTCAGCTCCATGCAGTAGTGCCGGGCGCTCACCGTCCCGTAGGACAGGTGGACGTCCCGGTCGAGCGCGCCGGGCTCGGCCAGCGCGCGCTGCGCGGCGACGGAGGCGTCGGTCCAGCGGGCCACGGGGTCCTCGCCGAGCCGGTCGCCGGCGAAGCGGTCCCCCACACCGGCCACCGTCTCCCCGGCCAGCAGCGGCGGCACCCACAACTGCTCGACCACCAGATGGTTCACCAGGTCGCGGACGGTCCACTCCGAGCACGGGGTCGGAGCCTCCCACATGTCGCCCTCGACCATCCCCACCCGGAGCCCGAACTCGTCCATCGCGATGGCGTGCAGTTCCAGCAGGCGTTCCTCCATACGCGGGGACCTACCCCGAATGCGCGGGTCGTCCCTCCCGGTCCGGCCGGATCGCGGCGCGGGCGGTCAGAGCCGGTCGCGGGCGCGGGCGGTCAGAGCCAGTCGCGGCGCTTGAAGACCAGGTAGAGGGTGGCGCAGACCGCCCCCATGAGAGCGACGGCGAACGGATAGCCGTACACCCAGCCGAGCTCGGGCATATGGGTGAAGTTCATCCCGTAGATCGTGCCGACGAGGGTGGGCGCGAACAGGATGGCCGCCCAGGAGGAGATCTTCTTGACCTCTTCGCTCTGCGCGTAGCTGGCCTGGGTGACGTTCTTCATCTCCTCGTTCTGCGCCTGGCTGACCAGGGTGGAGTTCACGATGAGGATGTCCTGCAGCATCTGGCGGAAGTTGTCCACCCGCTCCACGACGGTGATGGCGTGGTCGGCCACGTCGCGCAGGTAGCGCTGCAGCTCGCCGTCGACGCCGTACTTCGGCGAGCCGGCGATGAGGTTGCTCAGCATGTCCAGCAGCGGCCGGGTCGCCCGCTGGAACTCGATGACCTCGCGCGACAGGGCGTAGATGCGCCGCGGCGCCGCCGGGTCGCCGCCGAAGACCTGCACCTCGATCTCGTCGATGTCCTTCTGCAGGCCGGCCACGACCGGCGCGTACCCGTCCACCACCGCGTCGAGGATCGCGTACAGCACCGCCTGCGGGCCCTGGCGCAGCAGGTCGGGGTCGTTCTCCATCCGGCGCCGCACCTTGCTCAGGTCGGGGGCCTCGCTGTGGCGCACGGTGAGCACGAAGTCGCCGCCGACGAACACGTGCAGCTCGCCGAACTCGACCTTCTCCGGCGAGTCGAGGTACTGCGCGGCCCGCAGCACCAGGAACAGCGTGTCGCCGTACCGGTCGGCCTTGGGCCGCTGGTGGGCGACGATGGCGTCCTCGACCGCCAGCTCGTGCAGGCCGAACTCCTCGGCGGCCTTGAGGATCTCCGAGCCGGCCGGCCGGTACAGGCCGATCCACGCCATGCTGCCCGGCCGGGCGCGCAGGGCCGTCACCGCCTCGGCCAGGGACGGCGGGGTGTCCACCCGCTTGCCGTCGACGTAGACGGCGTTGTCGATGACGCTCCGCTGCGCGGCCGGAGAGTCGTTCTCCTTCGGCCGGGGATCCATCGAATGCTCCGGGGCGACCTCGTGGTCGCCTCCCCGCACGACCGGCACGCGCATCAGATCCCTCAGCCCGCGCACACGACGATCCGACATCGGACACCTCCCCTGGACGCTCGGGGCGGTCGCGGACCTACGACCGGGTCGACTCGCCCGTGTCAGACCTTAACCCGATATGAGTGACCCATTTCGCAGGTACTCGTCGAGCCGGTGGCGCGCCCTGTCGCGGACCCTGCGGCGCAGCGCCGGAGCCCAGCCGACGAGCACGCCGGTGGGCCTGCCCAGCGCCAGCGTCGACCAGTGGCGAAAGTCGAAGTCGTCGTGATGGCGGACGATCAGCCCGTCCTCGAACCGGAACTGCGCGCTCACCTGGTTGACCACCTGCCTGCCGTTGCGCCGCAGGACGTAGCGGGCCGACCAGCTCGCGCCGCCCGAGTGGTCGTCGGCCGTGATGTCCCAGGCGGCGACCCTGAGGTCGGTGACGGAGGCGAGGAGCATGCTCCACATGCCGACGACCTGGTCGCGGCCCTCCAGTTCGAGGAAGACCGGGTCGCCGAAGCTGATTTCCGGGTGGTAACACCGTCCCAGGGCGTCGGTGTCGCCGCGCGCGAAGGCGTCGAAGAAGCCGCGGATCACCTGCTGGTGCTCGGCGGGTCCCGTCGCCGGTGTACGGGAGTAGGGCACTGCTCCAGCTTAGAGGGCTTTTTCCCGAACGCCGATGCCGTTACGCCGGCATCCTCCGAAAGCCGGTCGTCGATGACACCGAGCGCATCAGCGCGGGCCCCCGGCACCCCCGACCCCATGGCCCACCCCGCCGCCTCCCCACCTCCGCGGCTCACCCCGCCCCCTCCCGTCCCGCGCGAAGCTCCACCTAGTGCGATGACCGCATATGTTCACCGGACGCGACTCTCCACCCGGCCACCCGCCACACTGATCAGTACGTGCCCACATACGTTCGTCGGCCGCGGCTCTCTACCCGGGCCACGTGCCGCAGTGATCGGCGCCGGGTCGGCGGGTCGTGGTACGGCGATGCCGGCGCCTGCTACGGCGCCCGACCGCCGCCGCGTACCGTGCCGTCGGCCGGCGGGGATGCGGATCACCCAAGTCGAATCTTGTTCTGGCGGGACAGTGCGCGTGCTGTCGGCGGACATGCAAGGCTATGTCCGCGCGTTCTCGCGCGCGGCCGCCGGTGGCCTGGTCGATGGAGGTGGACCCTGCAGACGTTCAGCGCTCTCTGGGCACGGTTGACCACCGTGCAGCCGGTCCCGCCCATGTGGATCGCCGCTCTGGCCGCGCTCGTCGCCTTCGGCGTGGTCGTGTACCCCACGTCGTGGCACATCTCCAGAGGCCTGATCACGATCGCGCACGAGGGAGGGCACGCGCTGGTGGCCGTGCTCACCCGGCGCAAGCTCCAGGGCATCCGCCTGCATTCAGACACCTCCGGGGTCACGCTGACCCGGGGCCGTCCCACCGGGCCTGGGATGATCTTTACGGCCGCCGCCGGGTACGTCGCCCCCTCGCTGCTCGGGCTGGCCGCCGCGTGGCTCACCGCCCTCGGGTACATCACGATCCTGCTCTGGACCATCATGCTGCTGCTGGCCAGCATGCTGCTGATGATCCGCAACGTCTTCGGAGTGGTGTCGCTCCTGACGATCGGCGGAGCGGTCTTCGCGCTGTCCTGGTTCGCCCCGGCGCACATCCAGGCGGTCGGCGCACAGCTCGTCGCGTGGTTCCTGCTGATCGGCGGCGTACGGCCCATCCTCGAACTGCGGAGCAAGCGCCGGCGCGGCCGGGCGCCCGACTCCGACGCCGACCAGCTCGCGCGACTCACCCCGTTCCCGGGCGGCTTCTTCGTCTTCCTGTTCCTGCTGGTCTCCGGCGCGGCCCTGGTCATCGGCAGCTACCTGCTCACCCCTCTGGAGATCCTGGACCTGCTCAACGCCACCTGACGAGCGAAGATCACCAGCGGGCCGGGGCGCCGGTCACCGCCGCGTCAGGATGGGACGGCTGTCGCCAGGGTCGAGCCGAAGCGCTGTTTGGTGACCTTGAGCTGGGCGGGCACGCGGGCACGCAGCTCGCCGACGTGGCTGACGATGCCGACCGCCCGGCCGCCGTCGCGCAGCTCGTCCAGGATGTCGAGGACACCGTCGAGCGTCTCGTCGTCCAGGGTGCCGAACCCTTCGTCGATGAAGAGCGTGCCGAGCTCCACCCCGCCCGCCTCCGCGGTCACCACGTCGGCCAACGCGAGGGCCAGTGCCAGCGAGGTCATGAACGCCTCACCGCCGGACAGCGTCACCGGGTCACGGTCGGCGCCCGTCCAGCCGTCCAGGACGCGCAGGCCGAGCCCGCCGCCGGAGCGCTTGCGGTCGGCCGCCGACTTGCGCACGTCGAACAGCAGGCTGTAACGGCCACCGGACATGTGGTCGAGCCGCTCGTTGGCGGCGTCCACGACCTGGCGCAGCCGCTCGCCGAGGACGAACGACGACAGGCGCATGTCGAGCCTGTTGTCGGAGGAGGTGCCGACGGCCAGCTCTGCCAGGCGCTTGGCCAGGCGGTAACGCTCCTCGGCGGGACGCCATTCGGCCAGGGCGGCTTCCAGCGTCGCGGTGAGCGCCAGCAGCTCGTCGTGCCGTCCTTCGGCCTGGTCGCGCGCGGAGGTGCGCGAGGCGTGCTCGCGTTCGGCGCGTTCGAAGCCGTCGGTGAGGGCGGGCAGATCAGGAGCGGGCGCGGCCGCCGCGGCCGCCAGCTCAGGGTCGGCCAGGAGCCTGGTCACGGCGGCGCGTTCGGCGTCCAGCTCCCGCAACCGCGCGGCCATGGACTCCAGGCTCGCCGCCGGGCGCGTGGCCGCCCGCACGTCGGCGAGGCTCGCGAAGTCGGCGTCCGCGGCGGCGCTCTCGGCGCGTGCCACCGCGGCGTCCCGTTCGGCGCTTTCGGTGAGGGCGGCGCGAGCGGTCTCCACGGCGTCCCGCAGCAGCTCGGCCTCGTCTGCGAGCCGGTCGACGCGGGCGGCGAGCGTGGCGTCCTCGCCCTTGGCCTCGGCCAGCCGGGCCGCCAGCCGCTCGGCGTCGGCGGCCGCGGTCTTCCCGGCCGCGCGCTCCGCGGCGATCTCAAGCCCGAGGCGCGTGAGGCTCTCACCGAGCTTGGCGAGCTGCTCCTCGACACCGGTCAGCTCTTCGACCAGCGCGGCCTCCCCCTCGGCCGCCTCCCGCAGCCGAGTCAGCGCCGCCTCGGCCTCGCGCAACATCTCCTCGGCCGCGACCGCGCTCATCTCGCCTTCGGCCGGCGCACCCTCGCCGGCGCGTTCGGACCGGGCGCGGGAGACGGCGGCGCGGGCCTCGGTGCAGGCGGTGGCCGTCTCGGCGACGCCTGCGGCGGCCTGGACGGCGGCGGCCAGTAGTGCGGTCTCGGTGGTGACGCGGTCGCGACGGGCGCCCACGCTGTCGTCGCCGCCGCGCGCGGCGGCGAGGAGCTCCCCGAGACGGTCGAGCTCGCGTCGCAGCCCGGCCTGGTCGGCGCGCCGCTCGGCGATCATGACGTCGAGCTCGCGGGCCCGGCCGGTGACCGCGTCCAGCTCGTCCTGGAGGCCACGGACCCGCGCCTCGATGGCGGGCACCTGACCGGCGATCGACTCCAGACGGACCAGTTCGGCATCGGCCTCGTCGCGCGCCGCCAGCGCCGCGCCGGCCGTCCGTCCGCCGGCGCGGAGGGTGGCGTCCTGGAGCCGCGCGGACAGCACCGCGGCCCTGCCCTCGGCCGCCTGGCGGGTCTCCTGCGCGGCGTCGGACAGCGCCTGGGCCGCCTGCTCGTCGTCGAGCGTCGGCGTGGACAGGGCCGGCGACGCGGGCGCGGGATGGTCGGCGGAGCCGCACACCGCGCACGGCTCACCGGGGACCAGGCCGCGCGCCAACTCGGCCGCCATGCCGTCGATGCGGGCCTGCCTGATCTGCTGGAGACGGTCGCGCAGCTCCTGCGCCTCGTCGGTGGCCCGGCGCCGCTCGCCCTCGGCGGCCTCCAGCTCGGCCGTGAGCGCGTCGCGGCGCGACGCCTGCTCCAGCACGACCGCGGCGGCCTGGCAGGCGGAAGCGGCCGCCGGAACCAGCGCCGCCTCGGCCTGGGCCTCGGCGAGCCGTCCCGACGCCTCTTCCAGGCGGCCGGGAAGCCCGGCCCGCGCGTCGGCCAGGGCCGCCTCGCGCTCGGCCAGCTCGGCGAGCACCCCGTCGAGGGCGCGCAGCGCGGCGCGGGTCTCCTCGAACCGGGCCTCGTCGGCCCGGCGGAGCTCCAGCCCGGCCAGCTCGTCGCGGTGCGCCCGTTCGAGCGCGGCGAGCCGGTCGCGCAGATCGCGCGCGACCACTTCCACCGCGGCCGCGCCCTCCGCGAACTCCGTCGAGGAGATCGCCCCCCGCGCCACCTCCTCCAGCGGCCCCGCCCAAGCCTGGGCCGCCCCAAGAGGCACTCCTCCAGCCGACGGGTCGACCCCGGCATCGACCCCGGCGTCGACCCCGACCCCGGCCCCGGTGTCGGTGTCGGTGTCAGCGGCTCCGGATGTCGTCCGCCGCGTCTGTTCCACCGGTGGGCCGGCGCCGGCATCCCCCGATCGGGAGCCGGCGAAAAGGTCGGCGGGCAGGACTGCGAGGGCGTCCAGCAGGTCGCGCGCGGCGGCGGCGAGCCGCCCGGCGAGGGCGTCGCGGCGGCGGACGGCCGCGAGGTCGCCGGTGGCGGCGGCCACGGCGGCGCGGGCCCCGGGCAGGCCGGAGGCGGCCAGGCGGGCCTGCGCCAGACGCTCACCGGTCCGGCGGCGCAGCTCGGGCAGCGCGGCGAGCCGTTCGGCCGTCTCGGCCTCCTGCGCCGTGAGGTCCGCGAGCCGCCTGCCGGACGTGGCGAGTTGCTCACGCAGGCCGGCGACCCGGGCCTCCTCGGGACGAAGCTCCTCCAGCCGGACGATCTCGTCGCGACGAGCGCGCGCCAGCTCGGCCAGCCGTTCGGGACCATCCGGTCGGGGCGGGCGCGCCTGCCCATCGCCCGGCTGGGGCGGACGTGTCTGTCCGATGCCCGTGTGCGTCGCGTCCTGGTCTTCCGTATCTGTATGCGGAGTGCCCGCACGATCGTGGCTCGTATCAGAGTGGCCGGTGCCGTTGTGATCGGTGCCGTTGTGATCGGCGCCGTCAGGGCCGGTGGAGGGGCGACGCGTGAGGGGAAGGGCTCGGGCCAGCGCGTCCGCGGCCAGGCCCTCGGCCTTGGCGGCGGCCTCCGCTCGCTGCTCGGCCTGCTGGACCAGCGGCAGCACGGCCTCGGCACGGGCGGCGTCGGCGAGGATGGACGCGAGGTCGGAGCGCTCGTCGGCGGTGCGGTCGAGGCCGTCGCGGCGGGCGACAGCCTCGGCGTGGGCGCGCTGCCGCTGGGCCAGTTCGCGTGCCGCCTCGAACGCGGCGCGCGAGGACCGCAGTGCCGCCTCGCTCGCCACCTGCGCACCCGCCTCGGTGACGTACGCCTCATGCGCCATCGCGAGCAGCGCCCGCGCCCACTCCAGCGGCTCCTCCCGGGGATCGGGAGCCGCCGCCGCGTCGGGGATGACGGCCGCCAGGAGGGCGGGGCCGGCGGCGCCGCGCATCTGGTCGACGACCGAGTCGACGCGCTGGCGCAGTTCCTGGCGTTCCTGGCCGGCGGTGGTGCGGTGGTCGGCCAGCCACCGCTCGACCTCGCTGTAGATCTTCACCGAGAAGAGCTTCTCGAGGAGCTTGCGGCGTTCGTCGCCGTCGGCGCGCAGGAACCGGGCGAAGTCGCCCTGAGGGAGCATCGCGACCTGGCAGAACTGGTCGGCGTTCATGCCGAGCAGCCCGCCGATCAGCTCGCCGGTCTCGTCGGCGCGCCCGGACAGGAACACGCGCTCGCCGGAGGGCAGGACCTCTTCGAGCAGGACCTTGGCCTTCTCTTCGATGAGCCCCTCGCCACGCAGCTTGGGACGGTGCCAGACGGGCGAGCGAGTGACGCGGAACCTCCTGCCCCGCAGCGTGACGTCCAGCTCGACCTTGGGGCCGCGGTCGGCCGGGGCGTGGTCGCAGCGCAGGCGGCGGGCGCTGTTGCGCTGGCCGGGCACCTGGCCGTAGAGGGCGTAGCAGACGGCGTCGAGCACGGTGGTCTTGCCCGCGCCCGTCGGGCCGTGGACCAGGAACAGCCCCGCCTCGCCGAGGGCGTCGAAGTCGACCTCCTCCTGCCCGGGGAAGGAGCCGAAGGCGGTCAGCCGCAATCGGTGCAACCTCATCGCGCGCCCCCCTCTCCCCAGGCAGTGCCGCCGCCCGTCCCCGCTTGATCGTATGCGGGCAGATCGCGTGCACCCTGACGTCGGCTGACCGACGAGCGCGCGCCCGTACGCCGCATGACCGCCGGGCCGTCGATCACCGTCACCGCCGATCGCGTGTCCGGGTGCCACCCGGCCGCGGGGACGCCCATCTCCATGAAGGACGGTCGCGGGCCGGTGATCGGCATGCCGGTAGGGACGTTGATCCAGGTCACCGGGGGTCGCGGGGGCGTACGCAGGGTGACCGAGGGCGGTATGGGGGCGGCGGCCGCCCTGGGGAGGAGGGTCACGCGAGGGCCTCCTTGGCGCGGCATGCCTCGACGGCCTCGCGCAGCAGGCGGCGTTCGCCGTCGTCGGCCGGCTCGCCGCGCACCTCGCGGACGAAGTCGAGCGCCACCTCGATCTCGGGCCGGCCCGCGAGCCGGGGCGCGCGGGGCGCGGCCTGCGGGGCGTCCTCGGGGTCGAAGGACAGGGCCAGCGTGTGGGGGAAGCGCCGGCGGAGGTTCTCCATGGCGCTCTTGGGCCGCACCGGGTCGGTGAGGGTGACCTGCAGCCAGTGGCCCTCCAACGCCGACCAGCGCTCTGAGGTGAGCAGATCGGCCAGCCGGCCGCTGACGCGGGCGATCGGCCGCGGCACGGGGGCGGGGACGAACTCGGCGCCCCGGAACCCGCCGGGCCCGATGTCGACCAGCCAGGACCCCTTCACCTGCGTGGCCTCGGAGAAGGAGTAGGCGATCGGGGAGCCGGAGTAGCGGACCGACTCGCTCATGCGCTGCCGGCCGTGCAGGTGGCCGAGGGCGACGTAGTCGACGCCGTCGAAGGCGGCGACCGGAACGTGCGCGACGCCGCCCACGCTGATGTCGCGCTCGCTGTCGCTGCCCTTGCCGCCGGTGACGAAGGCGTGGGCGAGCACCACCGAGGGCATGCCGCGCCCGGCCAGGTCGTCGCGGACCAGGCCCATGGCGTGCTCGAGAGCGGCCGAGTGGCTGCGCTCGGGCAGGGCCCACGGCGCGCGGACGGCCTCGGGCTCGAGGTAGGGGATGGCGTAGAAGGCCACATCGCCGACGACGACCGGCTCGCCGACGCGGGCGGGATCGGTGCGCAGGTGCACCCCGGAGGCGTCCATCAGGTCGGCGCCGAAGCCGAGCCGGCGCGCGGAGTCGTGGTTGCCGCTGATCAGGACGGTGTGGACGTTCTCGGCGACGAGCCGGCGCAGGGTCTCGTTGCACAGCGCGACGGCGTCGACCGAGGGGAGCGCGCGGTCGTACACGTCACCGGCGACGGCCACCACGTCGACGCGCTCCGACCTGATCGTCTCCACCAGGTGGTCGACGAAGGCGGCCTGGGCCTCGAGCAGGCTCTCGCGGTGGAAGGCCCGGCCCAGGTGCCAGTCGGAGGTGTGCAGGACACGCATGTCGCAGGAAGCTAACAGGTCCCACCGACAAAGGTGGCCCCTCCGGCACCATCGTTCCATCCGTGTGACTTAACCTGATGATCGGAGGTCATATTAAGGGCGGAACGCCCTCGTATAGAGGACATGCGCGCGCCAGAGCCGGGCCTGTGGGCCGACGCGGCACGACGGTCCGACGACGAGCCGCCGCACGAGGAGGTGGCGTGAGCGTCCGGAGCCGGCTGAGCGTCGCGACCGGGGTCCTGCTGGGGATCCTGGCCACGGTGGGTTACGTGCTGTCCCCGCCTTCCTTCGACCCGCCCCCGCTGACCCAGAGCGCGGGCCTGAGCGCCCTGCCGGCGCAGCCCGCCGCCGAGTACCGCCCGGTCCCGCACTACGGCGCCATCGACGTCAAGGACATCTCCGTGCCGGCCCAGGGCACCACGCTGACGGCGACGATCAGGTCGCCGCGCACTCCCGGCCGTCACCCGGCGCTGGTCTTCGTCCAGGGCTCAGGGTCGGGCGACCGTGGCGAGTTCACCACGCAGGCGACCTGGCTGGCCCGGGCGGGTGTGGTGACGCTCACCTACGACAAGCGGACCGTCGGGTACGACTTCCGCCACCGCGACTTCTCCCTGCTCGCCGACGACGCGCTGCGCATGATCGAAACGGTGCGCGGGCGCCCGGACGTCGACCCGGGCCGCGCGGGCCTGTGGGGCGTGAGCGAGGGCAGCTGGGTGCTGCCGATCGCCGCGGCCAGGAGCATGGACGTCGCCTACACCGTCATGGTGTCCGCCCCCGTCGTCTCGCCGATGCGCCAGGTGGCGTGGGCGCTGAACGAGCAGCTCCAGCGCCTGCACGCCCCCGCGGGGGTCCGCGAGCTGCTGACCAAGGCGATGGGCGGCGTCGGCTTCGACTTCCTGCGCTACGACAGCGTGCCGGTGCTGCGGCGGGTGACGCAGCCGATGCTGGCGCTGTACGGGACGATGGACCCCTCGATCCCGTTCGTCGAGAGCACCCAGAAGCTCACCGCGGCCCTGCGGGAGGCGGACAACGCCGACTACACCATCCGCTTCCTGGGCGGGGCCGACCACGCGATGCGGGTGAACGGCGGGCCGTTCGCCCACGGCTACCTGGAGACGCTGGCCAACTGGGTGCTCAACCTGCCAAGGACGGCGGCGCCGGCGGCCGGGCTGCAGGTCGCGGGGGCGACGCCCGTGCAGCGCTACGTCGCGGCCGACGTGCCCACGGCGCCCTGGTACGCGCGCGGCGCCATCCTCGGCTTCGCGCTGACCCTCACCGCCGTCGGGTACGTCGCGGCCCCGGTGACCGAGATGGTCGTGCGGTTACGCGGCCGGGACGCCCTGGTGTCCCGGCCCGACCTGTGGCCGGGGATCCGCCGCCGCCTGCGCCGCATGGCGTGGACGGGGGTGGGCCTGCTCGCCGCCGTGACGGCGTTCATCACGCTGATCGTGCTGTTCTCGGTGAACCAGGCCGGGGCGTGGCCGGCCGTGCTCGCCGGGTGGCTGGTGGTCCGGGTGCTGGCCGTGCTGATGCTGGTGCAGGAGGTGACGACGGTCGCGGCCCTGATCGCCGCGCTGCGGGACGGCTGGGAGCCGGGGCGCTGGCAGCGGTTCGCGCTCGCCGCGGTGCTGGGGGGCACCGCCCTGCTCATGGTCACCGCCGCCTACTACGGGCTGTTCGGCATCCCCTGGTAACCCGGCGTGCCTGCCCGCTGACCTGTCGGACACATCTTTCCCGGCATACCCGTACAACTCGACCGCCGTTCCCTGCATGTTCACGTCCGCGTCGGCTGCGCTGGATACATTGCCCCCTTGATCGAAGAGGATGGGGCAGCGTTGCCGGAGAAGATCAAGCCGCGGGGGACGGCCGCGGTCATCGGGTGGACGGCTCTTTCCGCCCTGGTGCCAGGCGCGGCGCACCTGCGCGCCGGCCACCGCCGCACCGGGTTCCTGCTGCTCGGCGCGTACGGCGTGCTGCTCGCGGCGGTCACGGCCGTCGCGCTGACGGCGGACGCCGGCCTGGCCGGGCGCCTGCTGGACCCCGGATGGCTGCGCGCCGTGATCGCCGTGGCGCTGGTCGCGGCGCTCGGCTGGTTCACGCTGCTGGTCCGCTCGTACGTGGTCCTGAACCCGGGTGAGCTGCCGCAGGCGGGACAGGTGGTCTCCGGCGTCCTGGCCGGGATCCTGGCGGTCAGCGTGGCGTTGCCGTTCGTCGTCGTCGCCCAGTACGCGATCGTGTCCGGGGAGACGCTGGACACGGTCTTCGACGCCCCGCCCACCGTGGCGGCGGCGGCGGCGCCGACGCCCGGCTCCCGCCCGGTGGACCCGTGGGGGGGCAGGACGCGGGTGAACATCCTGCTCCTCGGCGGCGACTGGCAGCCGAACCGGGTGGGCGTGCGCACCGACAGCCTCAACATGGCCAGCGTGGACGTGCGCACGGGCAACACCGTGCTGCTCAGCCTTCCCCGCAACCTGGAGAAGGTGCGCTTCCCCCCGGGCACTCCGATGCGGCGCAGGTTCCCCGACGGCTTCCGCCTGCCCGCCAACCCCGACGGTTCCCGCGAGGACCTGCTGTTCTCGGTGTGGGAGTACGCCGAGACCCACCCCGAGCTGTTCGGCGGCCGGCACGGCATGGGCCCCGAGACGCTCAAGCAGACCATCGGCTACACCCTGGGCCTGGACGTCGACTGGTACGCCCTGGTCAACATGTGGGGGCTGGCCAGGATCATCGACGCCCTCGGCGGCCTCACGCTGACCGTCCCGACCGACGTGGTGTTCGGCAAGTACAACGAGGGCCTGGTCAAGGCCGGCACCCGCAGGCTGCGCGGCGCGGACGCCATGTGGTTCGCCCGCTCGCGCACCTACAGCGACGACTACACGCGCATGGGACGCCAGCGGTGCGTGCTGGACGCCCTGCTCCACCAGACCGACCCCGGCACGGTGCTGATCAGGTTCAACCAGCTGGCGCGGGCGTCGAAGGGCATGTTCCGCACCGACATCCCCCGGTCGATGCTGGAGCACCTGGTGCCGCTCGCGCTGAAGGTGCGGGACGCGCGGGTCACCGGGGTGCAGTTCGTGCCACCGCTGGTCAGCACCGCCGACCCCGACTGGGCGCTGATCCGCGCGCGCAGCGCCAAGGCGATACGCGACTCGGCGGCGGGCCCCGCGACGCCCTCCCCCGCGGCGTCCGCGGTGACCTCGCCCTCGGCGTCCCCGGCGACCCCGGCGACCTCGCCCTCGACGGGCGGCCCGGTCACGGCTTCGCCCTCGTCGGCCGCCTCGGGCCCGGGCACCCCGTCCCCCTCGGCGACCCGCGCGGGCACGCCGGGCAAGCACGCCGACCGGAGCATCTGCGGCGCCTGAGGACCGGGAGCTCCGCCCGACCCCTTGGTCACGGTTCGATAACGGCGATGCCTCGACCACGTCACGTAGTCGGTCGGCTACGGTAAGTCTTACTCGTGTGTCCGCCCCCCGCGACGCGGCCGTGCTGAAAGCCGTCCGCCATGACGCGTCCTCCCCGTTCCCTCATCCGCGCTCCGGGTGGCCTGTTACGAGCGTTGTTCCGGCGGCCCGCGAACCCCACGCCCCTGCGCGTCCCGCGGTCCCCTGCCGCCGCACCACCGGGCCGGCAGGTCCCGGACGCCCGCGTCCCGGCGCCTCTCGCCGGCGGCGCCGCCAACCCCCACAAGGAGAGCGCAGTGTCCAACGCGGAAGCCGGTTCGGGCATCACCGTGACCGGCATCGACGACAGGTACGGCGCGCTGTGCCAGGGTTCCAACCAGCGCTGGACCGCCCGGCCCGACTACGTCAAAGTCGTGCGGTCGACCGGCGAGGTGATCGGCGCCCTGAACGAGGCGCTCAACAGCGGCCGCACCCGGGTCACCGTGCGCTCCGGCGGCCACTGCTACGAGAATTTCGTGGCCGCCGACGGAGTCCAGGTGATCATCGACATGGGCGGCATGGACCGCGTCCACCACGATCCCGCCATGGGGGCGTACTGCGTGGAGGCCGGGGCGACGAACTGGCACAACTACGCCCGGCTGTACCGCGAGTCCGGGCGCACGCTGCCCGCCGGGTCCTGCTACTCGGTCGGCGCGGGAGGCCACATCTGCGGCGGCGGGTACGGGTTGCTGTCGCGCCGGCACGGCCTGACGGTCGACTACCTGTACGCCGTGGAGGTCGTCGTCGTGCGCCGCGAGCCGCGCGGCGACTACCAGGCGCAGGCGGTGATCGCCCGCAGGGACGACGACGGTGACCTGCGCGAGCTGTGGTGGGCGCACACCGGCGGCGGCGGCGGCAACTTCGGGGTGATCACCCGCTACTGGTTCAAGGACCTCCCCCGGCCGCCGATCAACGTCTGGCTCAGCGCCGTCGGCTGGAGCTGGGAGGGCATGACCTATGACCGTTTCGCCCGGCTCGTCGGGAACTTCGGGCGGTTCTGCGCTGACAACAGCGCCCCCGGCAGCGAGTACGCCGGCCTGTTCTCCATCCTGAAGCTCACGCAGCGAGCGGCCGGGAAGATCGGGCTCATCACGCAGGTGGAGGCCACCAACCCCGCCGCCGGCCGCGACCTGCTCGACGCCTTCCTCGCCCAGATGGAGGACGGCGTGGACGCGCCGCGCGCCACCTTGGACGTGGAGACGGGTGAGCACCCGCCGATGGAAGGGCTGCACGACGAGCCCCGCCTGATGCCGTGGATCCAGGCGACCCAGGCCCTCAACGGCGCGGGCGCGGGCCGGCGCGGGAAGTACAAGTCGGCCTACATGCGCAAACCGTTCCCCGACCAGCAGGTGCGGGTCATGTGGAACTTCCTGTCCGGCGCGCGCGACGACACCGAGGTCCCCGGCGACGACTACGACACCACCGCCTACGCCAACCCCGAGGCGCTCATCCAGGTGGACACCTACGGATGCGCGATCAACGCGGTCGGCGCGCACGAGACCGCCGTGGCGCAGCGCGACTCGATCATGAAGCTGCAGTACCAGACGTACTGGACCGACCCGGCCGAGGACGCCGTCCACGAACGCTGGATCCGCGAGCTGTACCGCCGGGTCTACCACGCCTCCGGCGGCGTCCCGGTGCCGGCCGCGGCAGACGGCGCGACGGACCCCGACGCCGTCACCGACGGGTGCTACATCAACTATCCCGACCGCGATCTCAGCAGCCCGCGGTGGAACACCTCCGACGTGCCGTGGTACCGCCTGTACTACGGCGACAACTACGAACGCCTGCGGCAGGCCAAGCGCACCTGGGACCCGCACGACATCTTCCGGCACGACCAGTCGATCAGATGACGCTCCCGGCACAGCACAGCACGGCACGGCCTGGCACAGCGCAGCACGGCCTGGCACAGCGCAGCACGGCCTGGCACGCCGTCAT
Source organism: Sphaerisporangium sp. NPDC004334 (assembly GCF_053602655.1). NCBI lineage: Bacteria > Bacillati > Actinomycetota > Actinomycetes > Streptosporangiales > Streptosporangiaceae > Sphaerisporangium > Sphaerisporangium sp. NPDC004334. Next base: position 382,543 of record NZ_JBSGDZ010000002.1, on the reverse strand, counting down.
GGCCCCGGCACGACTTCCGGCCGACCCGGTCGCCTTCGCCGTCTTATCCGCCTTATCCACCCCGGCCGGTCCACCGATGCCGCCGGCCCCATGGGCAGTCCCTGGCCATTCATCGACGGTGCTGACCGGTCATATCGATCCCGGCCGTTCATCGGCGGCCCTGGCGGTCATGAGCGACCGTCCCCGTTCATCGGCAACCTGCCGGTCCTGACCTTCCCTGGGCGGTCCTGCCGGTCCTGCCGGTCCTGGGCCGTCCTGCCGATCCTGGGTGGTCTTGCCCGTCCTGCTGGGCCTGACCTGCACTGGGTGGTCCCGCCGGTCCTTGCTGGTCTTGCCGGTCCCGCCGGGCCTCACCTGCACCGGGTGGTCCTGCCGGTCCTGCCGGTTCGGTGTTCAGAGGCGGAAGGAGTCGCCCGCGAGCCGGCGGACGCGGTCCTCGTCGACCAGGTGGCCGAGGCCCGGCTGGGTGAGCGGGACGGCGACGACGCCGCCGGAGGCCCCGACCGGGGGTGTCACGATCTGCGCGCTGCGCGGCGGCTCGGTCACGTCGCTGGGCAGCGTGCACCCGGGCAGGCTGGCGACGGCGACCGTGGCCGCGCGCGCCAGGCCGGTGCCGCGCCCGCCGGCGGCGGTGATGTCCCACCCGGCCGCCACGGCCACGTCGTGCGCCGTCCGCACGGCGCGCAGCGCCCCGAAGCGGGACGGGCGCAGCAGCAGCGCGCCGCCGGCCCGCGCCGCTACGGCCTCACGCAGCGCGGCCACCGAGTGCACCTCGATCGCGACGAGCGAGGTGACCCGGTCCTGCAGTTCGGCGTGCATGTCGAGGTCGGGGGCGGTGTCCGGGCCGCCGAACGGACGCTCGATGGCGGTCACGTCGTAGGAGGCCAGCGCCTCCAGCGCCGAGACGTCGGTGTAGGCGCCGCGGGCGTCCACGGCGAGCGCCAGGGCGGGATAGGCCTGCCGCACCGCGCGCACCGGCTCGACGTCCCAGCCGGGATGCACGTCCAAGGTGACGTGGGCGTAGCCGGCGCACACGTGGCGGTTCACCCGGGCCACCATCGCCTCGAGCGACCGCTCGGCGGCCAGTCGCACCGTCGCCATGAGGGAGGTGCGGGTGCCGCCGATCGCGTGGGCCAGCGGGACGCCCTGCATGCGCGCCCACAGGTCCCAGCAGGCCAGGTCGACGGCGGTGCCGCCGGGGACGGTGCCCAGTTCGTCGGGGTGCTCCCAGTCAACGCCGAGAAGCGCGGGGCCGAGAGACTCCTCCAGCGTCGCCCACGTCTTGCCGAGCACGTGATCGCGGTCGGCGGCCTCAGCGGCGCCCATGTCGTCCTGGCCATGGGCGGTGGCGGTGTGCGTCCCCCGCGCGGGCCGGAGCTCCGCGGGCTGGACGACCTCCCCCCACCCGGTCATCCCCCCGTAGTCGGTGAGCTTGACCAGGATGCTCTCCGGACGCCTGCCGTAGGGCAGCACGAGCCGGAAGACCTCGAGCTCACGGACGCGCGGCATGGAACCCCCTCATCGAACACCTGTCCCTTCCATGGTGCCCGCTGCGAGGAGGCGCTCGAAACGCGGGCCGCCCGCGCGGGCGGAAACCTCCGGTCGGCGAGGCGCTCCGCGCGTGACATTCCCGCTGGTGGCCCGCCTGTCAGCCCCCGGCCCGACAGACGGTCAGACCACGCCACGATAGGGGCCTCCCCGTCCCATCACAGGCCCGACCACACCACGACACAGGGCCCCTAGGTCCGGGTCCGTCACGGTCCGAGCCACATCCCAAGACGGAGCGCCTAAGGCCCGGTCCGTCACGAGTCCGGGCCACATCACGACACGGGGCGGCTCCGGCGCGCTGTTATGGATCCGGGCCGCATCACGACGCTCGGGCGATCTGGACCGGTCATGAGTCCTGGTCACGTCATGACGCCGGGACGGCTCGGCGGGTGATCGGCGGACCGGGCGGCGGTCAGGCCTGGCCGGGACGCGGGGCGGCTGCGCGGCTGTCAGCGTCCGGTGCGGCCGGCGATCGGCGTGGCGAGGGCGGCCTGGGCGACGATCAGGCCGAAGCAGGCGAGGTACACCCACCAGGCGGTGTCGAACGCCGCGAACAGCGCACCCGTGAGGGCGATGGCGACGACCGAGAAGACCGACTCGCCGATCTGGAGCGAGGAGCTGTTCCTGCCCTCCTCGCCGGGGGCGGACAGCTCAAGGGTGAGGACCGACAGCGTCGGGTAGACCAGGCCGATGCCGAACCCAGTGGCCAGCCATGCGACCAGGCCGGCGGCGAGCGGCACGGAGTCGAAGACCAGCAACGCCGTGCCGGCGGTGCCGACGGCGACCAGGAACGTCCCGACGCGCAGCAACCGCGTGCGGTCGTACCGGCGGCGCCCCTGGATCCAGGAGGCGAGTGACCAGGTCAGGGCCGACCCGGTGAGGAACAGGCCCGAGAACGTGGGGCTCAGCCCGCGCTCGCCCGTCAGCATCAGCGGCACGAACACATCGGCGGCGAACGACGCCCCGGCGGCCAAACCGCGCAGCAATACCACCGTCGGGAACCCGCGCGCCGCGCGCATCGTGCCGCGGGGCAGCAGGCGCGGGAGGGCGACGGCGAGGACGGCGAGCCCCACGGCCAGCAGCACATAGCCGTCGCCGCCCAGGCCGCTGCCGTACTGCAGCAGGGCCGCGCCGACGGCGACGACGCCGCCCCAGGCGAGCCGAGCACGAAAATCGGCGCCGGAGGGCGCGCCATGCGGCGCGTTCTGGGGCGCGAACTGGGGTGACGCGCCCTGCGGTGCGCCATGCGGCGCGTTCTGGGACGCGGCCTGAGGTGGCGCGGCGGCTTGCGGTGCGCCATGCCGCGCGTCCTGGGGCGGGGCTTGGGGTGACGCGCCCTGCGGTGCGTCCTGCGGCCTGTCGGCGGCCGACCGTCCGGTCAGCCCGTGCCACAGCACGACGGCGGCCGGGGCCACCAGCAGCGGGATCCCCAGGAAGACCCACCGCCAGCCGGCGTGCTCCACCACGGTGCCGGTGATCGCCGGACCGACGATGGACGGCAGCACCCATGCCGTGGCCAGCAGGGAGAACACGCGGGGGTGCATCTCCGGCGGGTACACCTGCGCCACGACCACGTACAGCGCGACCGAGAACAGGCCGCCGCCGATGCCCTGCACGAACCGGCCCAGGACGAGCACGTGCATCGTGGGAGCCAGCCCTGCGATGAGCAGGCCCACGGTGAACCCGCCGATCCCCGTCCACAGCGGCGCGACCGGGCCGCGCACGTCGCTCCACCGGCCGCCCGCGACGGTGGCGATCACGCTGGCGGCCATCGACCCGCTGAAGGCCAGCCCGTAGAGCGGCAGCCCGTCGAGCGCGCGGGCGACCACCGGCATCGCCGTCGCCACCGCGAGGTACTCGAACGCGATGAGCAGCACGAGAGCGACGATGCCGGCGCTGAGTCCCCGGTACGGACGGCTGAACACGCCGGACGGCGAGATGGGCGGAGATTCGATCACTGCTGAGGACACGCGCTCACCGTATGAGTCCGTCGCGTCCGCCACATCGGCCCCCTACCTAGGCCTTTCGCCCCAAGCCGGCCCTCCCGGCCCGCGTCACCCGAGGTGCGGCGGCTCCGGAACGGCCCGCCGGTCACGGCCCCGATCATGATTGAGGTTCTCATTCTGTACGAGCGGATCAACAAAACTCACATACCATCCCAAAACACTCCCATCCCCGCAAAGCCCTTCCCACCCTCATCGCCCCCATGGCCACGGCCACATCACCTCCCGCCTCATGGCCCGTCACCACCGCATGGCGTCGAACCGGCGCGGTGGCCGTCAGGTCGCGCGGACCGACAGGGTGCGTTCGGCCCACTGGGCGATGTCCCGCCGTTCGATCGCCGCGGCCATCAGCCCGGGGAAGGCGTCCGGCGTGCACGCGAACGCGGGAACTCCCAGGGCCGCCAGCGCCTCGGCGTTGTCGCGGTCGTAGTGCGGCTGACCCTCGTCGGACAGAGCGAGCAGGACGATGACCTGCACGCCGGCCGCCGTCATCGCGGCGACCCTGCGCAGCATCTCCTCACGCACCCCTCCCTCGTACAGGTCGCTGATGAGGATGAAGATGGAGTTCGCCGGACGGGTGATCAGCCCCTGGCAGTAGGCGATGGCCCGGTTGATGTCGGTGCCCCCGCCGAGCTGCGTGCCGAACAGCAGCTCCACCGGGTCGTGCAACTGCTCGGTGAGGTCCACCACGCTGGTGTCGAAGACCACCAGGGACGTGCGCAGCGACCGCATCGAGGCGAGCACCGCGCCGAAGACGCTGGAGTACACCACCGACGCCGCCATCGAACCGCTCTGGTCGATGCACAGGGTCACCTCGCGGATCACCGCGCGCTGCCGGCGGGCGTACCCGACCAGCCGGGACGGCACCACCGTGTTCCTGTCCGGCAGGTAGTTCTTCAGGTTGGCGCGGATCGTGCGGTTCCAGTCGATGTCGGCCACCCGGCGCGGGCGGTGCGTGCGGGCCGACCGGTCGAGCGCCCCGGCGACGGCGGTCCTGGTGCGCTGCGCCAGCCGCCGTTCGAGGTCCTCGACGACCTTGCGCACGACCGTGCGGGCGGACTGGCGAGCCGTCTCGGGCATGACCCGGTTGAGCGACAGCAGCGTGCCGACCAGGTGCACATCGGGCTCGACGGCGTCGAGCATCTCGGGTTCGAGCAGCAGGCGGGTGAGGTTGAGCCGTTCGATGGCGTCCTTCTGCATCACCTGGACGACCGTGGAAGGGAAGTAGGTGCGGATGTCGCCCAGCCAGCGGGCCACCCGCGGCGCCGAGCCGCCCAGCCCCGCACCGCGCGGGGAGTCGCCGCCCCCGCCGCGGCCGGAATCGCCCGAGCCGCGCCCGCCGTTGTAGAGCGCGGCCAGCGCGGCGTCCATCTGGGCGTCATCGCCGCCCAGCGCGCATCCGGTGCCGTCGGCGTCGCCGCCCAGCACCAGCCGCCATCGCCGTAACCGCTCATCCATGCCGATCTCCCTCCACCCGTCCGGCGTATCGGTCGTCTCCGGCGGCGGGCGTCCCGCGCCGGCTCCGGCGGCGGGCCGGAGTGCCAAGGGAAGTGGCACCCCGGCCCGCCGTCCGGCGCATCAGGCGCTCCCCAGGATGGAGAGCACGGTGTGCACGGCCGGGGCGGCGCGCTCCGCGTCCGCCTCGGGCGTGTTCGCCCTCTCGGACTCGCCGGAGGACACGCGCCCGCCGATGGCGCGGCGCTCGGGCGGGCTGAAGGCGGCGAACGTCCGCCGCAGCAAGGGCAGCACGTCCACGAACGCCTCCGCGGTGAGCCCTGTCAGCCACGTGTCGATCAGGCCGAGCAGGCCCGGGTCGTGGACCAGCAGCAGGCCGCTGCCCGACAGGAACCCCTCGACCCACGCCGCCGCCCGCGCGGGCGGGTTGCCGGCCGACATCGAACGGGACATGCGCCGCGCGACCTCCTCGGTCGCGATCGTGCCGGCGTCGAGCAAGATGCGGGTCAACCGGCCGGCGATCAGCCCGTGCAGGTCGCGCCGCTCGGCGACGCCGCGCAGCGCGGCCAGCCAGCCCTGCCTGCGCGACTCCAGCAGGCCCACCGACGCGTGGACGGCGTCCACATGGCCGAGCACCTCGCGGGCCGCGTCGTCGTCCAGCCCGGTGACCGCGGCCGGGAGTCCCGCGCAGATGCGGCCGAGCAGGGACTCCACGATGACCGACAGGCCGGCGGCCGGGGTGCCGCGGACATCGCCGTAGCGCTGGGCGCGCACCAGGGCCGGCAGCGCCGCCATCAGGTGGGTGACGTCACTGTCCAGCGCCGCCCTTGTGGAGATGGACGTGAGGACGTCGGGAAGGGCCTCCGGCAGGTCGGCGAGCAGACACCGTTCGGCCACCCTGGTCAGGTCGGCCAGCGTCACCGCGGGTCGCGCGGCGGAGCCGGCGCTCGGCGCGGCGTGCCGGGCCGTCCGCACCGTGCCGAGGTCGACCAGTTCGCGCACCCGCGCGGCGGCCGCCGCCGGGACGGTGGTGCCGTACGCGCCCGCCTCGATGAGGTCGATGTCGAACTCCGGGAGCCACCGCAGTGTCCACGACTCGCGGAAGGTTCCCTTGCCGCGCGCCTCGCGCGAGGCGCCCCAGGGGACGCCGACCAGGCCGAGCCGGTGCAGCAGGCGGCTGCGGTCGAGGTCGAGCGGCTTGCGCAGGTCGAGGTCGAGGTCGCGTTCGAGCGCCTCGGGCTGGAGCTTCAGCCGCCGCTGCCGGTCGCGCAGGTCACGTTGGAGCGGCACCATCGGAGTGTCGTCGGGGACGTGGCCGAGGCGTTCGCCGACGACCATGCGCCGCTGGATGAGCTCCACCGGCAGTTCGTCGCCCTCGCAGAGCACCGCCCTGACCGCCTCGGTGACCTCGCTCAGCCCGGCCAGCGGGCGGCCCCGAACGACGGCGAGGCTCTCGGCGAGCCGCACGGCCTCGATGACGTGGGCGGAGGAGACCGGAAGGTCCTCCTCGCGCAGCACCTGGGCGGCCGCCGCCAGCCACCGCTCGATCGGGCGGTCGGGCGCGCTGAACAGGTGGTCGTACCAGCCGGGCGAAGTGATGCCCGCGCCGTAGCCGCTCCAGGAGGCCAGACGGCCGTGCGTCCACGGAACCCAGGTCATCTCCACCTTGACCTTGGGCAGCCCGCGCAGGATGCGGTCGTCGGGCGCGGCGGGCCCCGGCTCGCGCAGCGCCGGCACGTGCCAGGCGCCGCAGACCACGGCGACGCGTCGGTGCCCCTCTTTGAAGGCGGCGCGGATCGTCCTGCGCATGTACGCCTCGCGCCGGGCCTCGTGCTCGTGCGGGGTGTACCCCTCTCTGACCGCGGCCATCGCGTCGGCGATCACCTCGAACGGGGTGTCACCGCCGCGGTGCTCCACGGCGTCCTCCCACCAACGCTCCGGATCGTCGTACCCGGCCGCCCGCGCCAACTCCCCAACGGGATCCAGCCGCACCCCCTCCTCCGGTCTCCGATCGGCCTCGGGGGCGGTGTCCGGCTGTGGGAGGGCGGGGTGTTCGGCCAGGCTGTGGGCGGCGGGCAGGTCGCAGAAGCGGGCGGGGATGCCCGCGCGGGCCGCGTACCGGATGGCCTGCCATTCGGGTGAGAACCCGGCGAACGGCCAGAAGGCCGCCCTGGCCGGGTCGCCCGGCACGTGAGCGAGCAGGGCGACGGGCGGCTCCATGCCGGGATCGCCCGCCAGGGCGACCAGCGCGTCGGCCTCGGGCGGACCCTCGATGAGCACGATGTCGGGGCGCAGCCTGCCCAACTCGGCGAGCACGGCCTTGGCGGAGCCCGGCCCGTGGTGACGGATGCCGAGCACCGTGACCGCCGCCCCGGCCCCCACCCGCCGCCCACCGGCCTCCCGCCCCTCGGACGAACGCCCTGTGGTGCTCCGGCCATCGGTCACCTGGCCGATGCCGGAATCCTCGGCCTCGAGACCGGCATCGGCTTCGTCTTCCGCTCGACCCGCGACTCCGCCTTCGGCCGGAGCGACTGGAGGATCTTGGGCGGACACCGTGGAGGGGACCGCGGGCGCCGCGGCGGGCCCCTCGACCGCCTCGGCGATGGCCGGGGCCGGCTTCGCGGGTCGCCGAGCCGGCTCGCCGGTGGCCGGGACCAGGGGCGTCATGACGTGTGCGGGGGAATCAGGAGGCATCGCGGCAGGCCCGGTAGAAGTCGCGCCAGTCGGCGCGCTCGCGCACGACCGTCTCCAGGTACTCGTTCCAGACGACGCGGTCGGACACCGGATCTTGGATCACCGCGCCGACGATGCCCGCCGCCACGTCCCCGGCGCGCAGCACACCGTCACCGAAGTGGGCGGCCAGCGCGATGCCGCTGGTCACCACGGAGATCGCCTCGGCGGTGCTGAGAGTGCCGCTGGGGGACTTCACCGTCGTGCGCCCGTCCGCCGTCACCCCTGAGCGCAGTTCACGGAACACGGTGACCACCCGGCGGATCTCTTCGAGCCCGGTGGGCGTCGGCGGCAGCTCCAGCGAACGGCCGAGCTGCGCCACCCGGCGGGACACGATCTCCACCTCCTCCTCGGCCGTGTTGGGCACGGGCAGGACGACGGTGTTGAACCGCCGCCGAAGAGCGCTGGACAGCTCGTTGACGCCGCGGTCGCGGTCGTTTGCCGTGGCGATGACGTTGAACCCGCGCGCGGCCTGGACCTCCTGGTTCAGCTCCGGGATCGGCAGCGTCTTCTCGGACAGGACGGTGATCAGCGCGTCCTGCACGTCTGAGGGCATGCGGGTCAGCTCCTCGACACGGGCTAGCCGGCCTTCGGCCATGGCGCGCATGACAGGGCTGGGCGTCAACGCCTCGCGCGAGGGCCCTTCGGCGAGCAGCCGCGCGTAGTTCCACCCGTACCTGATCGCCTCCTCGGCGGTGCCGGCCGTGCCCTGTACCAGGAGCGTGGAGTCGCCGCTGATCGCGGCCGCCAGGTGTTCCGACAGCCAGGTCTTGGCGGTGCCGGGGACGCCGAGCAGCAACAGTGCCCGGTCGGTGGCGAGGGTGGCGACGGCGACCTCGACGATGCGGCGCGGCCCGATGTACTTGGGCGTGATCTCCCGGCCGTCGCCGAGCAGGTAGGTGGTCACCGCCCAAGGCGAGAGCCGCCAGCCCGGCGGCCTCGGCCGGTCGTCGGACTTGGCCAGGATCGCCAGCTCCTCGGCATAAAGGTCTTCCGCATGCGGACGCAGGACGGTCATGTCGGCTTCAGCTCGCTTCCGCGTAGTCGGCCAGATCGAAGATGGGGGTCAGAGGACGAACCGGTCGCGCCGCCACCGCGCCCCCGCGCGGCCCTCGCGGCGGGCCGACGGGATCACGCCCGCCCGCGCGCCGCGACCTCGCGGGTGGACGCGTCCCGCGTCCGTCCGTGGACAAGAGGATCGAAGGAGTGCACTCGACGCCCCCGCCCGCTGGAGGCGGGAGCGCATCAGAACGCCTCACGCGCGCTTCGCCCGGAGGCGAGATCGCGGAAGGACGGTCGGCATGCCCTCCTTCGGGGAAGCGGGGCAAGCCGGGCCGCGTGACGGGCCGGCGATGCGGGACGAGATTCACGCGCCGGCCTCCAGTTCGGCGAGCATGTCGGAGCGGAAGCGCAGGGTGGCGGCGACCTCCTGGACCGGCGGTTCGAGGGACAGCCGCGCCGCTATCGGATGGAAGGCCGGGTCGACGCGCTCGCCGGCCAGCCGCACCAGCTCGCCGAGGTTCCACGGCTGGCGTTCGACCGTGTCGAGGATCTTCTCCAGGACGGCCTTCGCCAGCGCCGCGCCCCACGGAGCGGGGACGCCACCGAGCATCATGATCAGCTGGCCGTCGACGGGCTGGTCGCGGACCAGCTCGGCGGCCTTGTCGGCGCGCTCGCCGGGAGGCAGGACGGCCAGCAGGTCGGTGAGCGGCTCCACGGCGAACAGCGCCCGCGCCCACGTGGCGTCGTTCTGCAGCACCGCGGCCCGCTCCCAGCCGAGCCTCACCTCTCTGGACCAGTCACCGTTGTTGAGGGCGACGATCTGCTTGGCCGTACGCCCGAAGTGGCCGGTCCAGAAGCCGAGCGGGGTGTGCGCGACGATCTGCTGGAGCCACCAGCTGCGCGGGCCCGTGCCGCCGGGCGCACGCGCGCGGACTCCGTCGCGTTCCATGGCGGCGTCACACGAGGCGGGCGGCTCGGCGACGAGCCGGTCACCGGCCAGCCGCAGGCACCGGGCGGCCCGCTCGGCCATCCGGCGGCCGAGCCGGGAGTCGGGCAGCCGGGTGAGCAGGTCGGCCGCCTGGCCCCGGACCTCGCGCCGCCGATCGTCGAGCGCGGCCTCGAGGAACGGCTCGTCCGCCATCGACAACCCCTCGGCCAGGGCATGGACGAACGCGGCCCGGTCTTCCGGAGACTCCTCATCCCAGCTCCGCAGCAAGAGCGCGCGAGCGCCCACGGGGTCGGCCGTGCGCAGACTTCGCAGGTAGGACAGTCGATCGCCGCGCGTGCCGAACTCCCAGAGAGGATGCGTCGGCACACTCACATCGTCCGGCCCCTCCGCCTCGCCGCCTCCCATGCCCGGCTCCGCGGGCCCTCCGGTCCCCTCAACGGCCGGCCCTCCGCCCATGCCCGGCGACCCGCCACCGGCCGGAGAGACGCCACCTGACGGACGTCCGCCAGGGGGTGGAGAGCCGACCGTGCCCGGAGGTCCACCACCGGTGGCGGGCAGGTGGGCGGAGGCCTCTTCGAGGAGGTAGGCCCACGAGGGGTTGAGGGAGGCCAGCCAGCGCCCCCTGGCCCCGGCCAGCACGCCGATGGGAGGGCGCAGGGAGCGGTCGCGCGCCCCCTGGTCCAGAACCGAGGGGATGAGCTTCGACGGCAGGCGGTACCCCCGCGCGGCGGCGGCCTCCAGCCATTCGGGCAGTAGCCGGGGATGCTCACCGCCGAGGATGCGCCCGGCGCGCTCACCCGCCGCGCGCGGCACCAGTGGTTGCTCCTCGGGAGACGCGACGGGCAGCGGCTCGCCCCTGTGAAGCCGCTGTCCCGCCCGCGTGCCCGCCGTGTGCGCCGCCGCCTTGCCCAGCAGACCGGGCACGGGCCGCCGATCGGTGCCCACCAGCGCGGCCGACACCAACCGCTCCCACTCCTCCGCGGTGATCGCCACGCCGCCGCTCCCCCACTCCTCCGCCGTACTCACAGGACCACCACCCGGTTCTCCTCGTCCCATGTCGTGAGGGGGCGCAGGCCGCGTGGCGTCCACTCGGCGGCGACGGTGACGGGCTTGCCCCCGGACACGGCCAGCAGCCGCCACGGGACGCCGGCCGAGGCATGCAGCGGCATCCCGCCGAGTAGCCCCGGCCGCGCACCCCCCGGACCGTGCCACTCGTCCTGTGGGCCATGCCGGTCACCTTCCGCGCTGTGCCGCTCGCTTTGCGAGCCGTGCCCGTCATCCCCCGGGCCGTGCCACTCACCCCTCGGGCCATGCCGCTCGCCCTGTGAACCGAGCCGCTCACCCCCCGGGCCGTGCTCGTCTCCCCCCAGGTGCTGCCGGCTACCTTCCGAGCCGTGCCGGTCATCACCTGGGTTGTGCCGGTCGTCCGGGATCGGGGTGGGGTCGGCGAGGAGCCATCGGTCAGCGCGTCCGGCGGGGACGACATCGGTCAGCACGACGGGCCAGGACTCCAGCCACGGGTCGGCGGCGAGCGCGGCGGCCAGCTCGTCCAGCGCGGCACGCGCCCCGGTCCCCGGTGGGGGCCCGGACGGCGCCGCCTGGTGCCGGACGGCGACCAGCGCGCGCAGGGGGGCGGCACCTGGATAGAACGCCAGCTCGGCGTCCATGACGGTGCCGGTGACCAGCGAGGCGTCCAGGGCCTGACCGGGTGGAGCGAACGACAGCACCAGGGCGGAACGGCCACTGGTGCGCCCGCGCAGCCAGACCCGGCGTGAGACAAGACGGTCCTGCTCTTCGTCGCGTGAGCCGAGCACGTGCCAGTGGTCGCGCACGGCCGCCCCCGCCAGCACCTCCTCTCGGGAGGTGGGGAAACCCACCCGCGACCGGACGGTGTCGCGAAGCGGCGCGGGCAGCTCGGGCGCGCGGCGGTAGCCGACCGCGAGCAGGTGGAGCAGGCCGTACTCGCCCAGGAGCCGGGCGGGCCAGTCTTCCTCGGCCAGCACGCGGGGCAGACGCGAGACGACGCCGGCGACGCCGGGCGCCTGCGCGTCGACCAGCCGCCTGGTCAGCTCCTCCCACTGCGCCGGAGCGCTCTTCCGGGCCCCGGCCAAGCCTTGGCCGATCTGGTCGGCCAGCCATCGTTCGAGCTCGGACAGGCCCGCCGCCACCCGCCGCTCACGCTGAGCGGCCCGCCGATCGGGCTCGCCGCCGTCGGCGGAACCCGGTCCGCCGGCCACGACACCAGGCCCGCCCTCCGCGGCACCCGGCCCGCCGTCCGCGAGCCTCGCCCCCCCGTCACCGAGCCCTGGTTCGCCGGGCTCCGCCTGCGCGCCGATGCCCTCACCGGCCGCGCCTTCGGTGTCGCCCGTGGGCGGGATCGCCGCGTGGCCGGGGCCCGAGCCGGAGCCGGCGTGACCGGCCGTCCCCGGACCGGCGTGACCAGCCGAGTCGGGGTCGGCGTGGGCGGCCGTCCCTGGGCCGGCGGTCGGGGTGCCGCTTCGTGGCGTGGCGGCCTTGGCGGCGCGGGCGCGGCGCTGCTCGAGCCACTCGGTGACCCAGTCGGGTGAGGCATCGGCGGACGGGACGCCGTCGGCGGACCACAGCAGGAGCAGGCCGAGCGCGTGCTTGCACGGGAACTTGCGGCTCGGACAGGTGCAGCGGTAGGCGGGCTCGGCGAGGTCGACGCACGCGCGGTACGGCGTGGCGCCGCTGCCCTTGCACTCACCCCAGAGCACGTCGGGCGTCGCCCCCGTCGCCGGCCACTTCGCCGGCGTGCTCACGCTCTGCGCGCCCTTCTGGGAGGATGCGTCGGGGGCGAGCGCGAGCACTTGTTCACGGCTCCAACGTTCGATCACACCAGGCACATTAGCCACGGCCTCCGACAAAAACCGGGCCGCGCGAAAGGGCCGGAATACCTCCCGGACCAGGGGTACGGGAGCACCATGAGTCTTATCTGGGAGCAAGTGGTCATCGACTCGGCCGACCCGGTCGCGCTGGGCGAGTGGTGGGCGAAGGCGCTCGGCTGGGTCGTGGTCAACGACGCCGAGGACGAGTACGAGATCCGGCTGGCCGAGGACGTGCTGCCGGGCCTTCTCTTCGCCCCCGTGCCGGAGGAGAAGGCGGGCAAGAACCGGCTGCACCTGGACTTCCGCCCGGTCGACCAGCAGGCCGAGGTCGATCGCCTGCTGGCACTGGGCGCCCGCCGGGCCGACGTGGGGCAGGAGGCGGTGCCGTGGGTCGTGCTCGCCGACCCCGAGGGCAACGAGTTCTGCGTCCTCGGCGAACGCGCGAGCTGAGCAGGGCACCAGTGTCGCGAGCTGAGCAGGGCACTAGAGTTCCGGCTGTGCTCGTGATGACGCTCGCCGCCTGTCCCGATGGTCCCGGTCTGGAGGCGGCCGATGACGACGATGCCCTCCGGGTCGCCAACGCGAGGCTGAAGGGTCCGGAGCCGGTGGTGGCCGTGGACGACGACGGCGGGCTGCGGTTCCTGCGCCGGGACGTGTCGGGGCGGTTCGTCGCGGTGCAGCGGCGCCCGCCGGTGGCCGAGGCGCTGGACCTGCTCCCCCACCCCGAGGGCGGGTGGTTCCGCGAGACGTGGCGGACCTCGGAAGGCTTCGAGCCGGCCGGGTACGGCGCGGTGCGGCAGAGCGCGACCGGCATCTACTTCCTCCTCCAGCCGGGCGAGGAGTCGGTGTGGCACGCGGTCCGGTCGGACGAGGTGTGGTTCTGGCACCGTGGCGGCCCGCTGACCCTCGTGCTCGGCGGCGACGGTGACCGGCCGGCGGCCGGGCGGGAGATCACGCTCGGCCCTGCGGTGGAGCGAGGTCAGGTGCCGCAGGCTTTGGTGCCGGCGGGCACCTGGCAGGCGGCACGCCCGGCCGGCGCCGAACAGGTGCTGGTGAGCTGCGTGGTCTCTCCCGGTTTCGACTTCGCCGACTTCACGGCCCTGTGACCTCGTGCCCGTCCGGCCTGAAGGGTGGGCGCGCGGGCCGCTGCCGGTGGGCCGCCCCCGCCGAGCGCAGCCGGCGGAGCGTCCAGCCGTGGCCGGAGGGGGTGAGCGGGACGGTGGCGGCGGTGAACACCTCGGCCGCGCGCCGGTAGGACAACCTGCCACGGCCGGTCACGGGGCAGCGGTCGTGCTCGGGCGTGCCCGGGGCCGCGCGGCGCCGCGTCAGCAGCAGCGGGCCTGTGGTGCGGCCGAGCACGAGCAGCCGCAGCAGCCGCGCCGTGCCGGGGCCCCAGCGCAGTGACGGGGAGTCCCTGACGCGCCGCCGCGCCAGGTCGAGGTCGTCGACGTCGAGGGCGAGCACGCGTTCCACGGTGGCCGAGGTCTCGTACAGCAGGCGCCAGCAGGCCTGTTCGCGCAGGTCGGCCGGCAGGCCGAAGATCTGCGCCACCTGCTCAGGGGTGAGCACCGCGAGCGCGGCCGCCGGCGCTGCGGGAGACCGGAGCCGGGCGCCCTCGACGTGCAGCGGATCGCCGTCGATCCAGCCGCGCACGCGCCACCACGCGAGGGCTCCGCGCAGGATCGACAGCTCGCGGCCGACGGTGCGCGGGTCGGCGCTCGCGGCGCGCTCGTCCAGCGCCGAACGCAGGCGCAGCGCGGTGGCCGGCGCGTCCAGCAGGGCCAGCGGCACGATGGGCGGGACGGCGCCGCGGCGCGCCCTCCCCCGCGGCGGGGTCCTGCCGACGAGCGCCCACGCCCAGGTGGCCAGCGCGATGCGGTAGACCCGCCGCGATGCCTCTCCCAGCCGCAGCGTGGCCAGATAGTGGTCGATCGCGACGGCGTACTCGACGGGCGGCGGGGAGGTGGTCACATCGCCCTCGCCACCGTGCGTACTCGGGTGCACGACGTGTCGCCTCTCTCGCCCGCCACGGGCGGTGCCGAGGTGGCGTCGCTTCGCCACCTCGTCGTCGAATGAACTGAACCGCAGTAAAACATCGCCGATCGGCATCTTCAAGGCTCACACTGCCGCAGTAAAAGACCTGTCGGACGACTGCCGGCGGTCGAAGTCTAGCCGGACGGATCATCAGGTCAACGGGGATACATCGCGAGCGGATGCGTCGCTGGAAGATGGTGCAGTAAAGGGACTCAACTTCTCTCAGCCGAACCATTGCATGGCGTGATGCCCACCACGCAGGGTGAGGGGCATGGTCGGGAGAAGGCTTCGGCGGCGCATGGCCGCGCTGGCTCATCGAGATCTGCGGCTGTTCTTCGTCGGCGAGGCCACTTCGCTGCTCGGCTCGGCGATGGCGTCGCTGGCCCTGGCCTTCGCCGTGCTCGGCGGCGGAGGCACGCAGTCGGAGCTGGGGTACGTCATGGCCGCCCGCATCGTCCCCATGGTCGCGCTCATGCCGTTCGCCGGAGTCGTCGCCGACCGGGTGGGCCCGCGGCGCGTCATGGTGAGCTCGGACGTCCTGCGCTGTGTCACCCAGGCGATCCTGGCCGTCCTGCTGCTCGCCGGACGTCCGCCCCTGTGGGCTTTCGTCGCGCTCGTCACGGTGTGGGGGGCCGGGGAGGCGTTCTCCATGCCGGCACGGGGCGCCCTCATCCCGCGGGTCGCCGCCGGCGGTGACCGGTACGCGGGCAAGCTGCGGGACGCCAACGCGCTCGCGGGCCTGGCGCAGTCCCTGGCGTCGGTGAGCGGCCCGGCGCTCGCCGGAGTCGCCGTCGCGGTGCTGGGCCCGGGAGTGGTGGTCGCCCTGGACGCGGGCACGTACGCGGTGAGCGCCGTCGCGCTCATGCTCCTCCGCCTGGCCCGCCCCGGTCCTCCACCGGTACCGGCCATGCGAGGGAGGGCGATCGGGGAACTGGCGGAGGGGTGGCGGCACTTTCGCGCACACTCCTGGCTCTGGGTCACGACCCTGCAGTTCACGTTGTTCAACATGCTCGTGTGGGCGCCGTTCCTGGTGCTCGGGCCCGTCGTCGCGCAGGAGCGGCTGGGCGGGGCCGGGGCGTGGGGGCTGATCATGGCGTGTTACGGCGGCGGGGCCGTGGGAGGAGGGCTCGCCATGATGGGCGGACGGGCGGTGCGCCGCCCCCTCCTGGTCGCGACCGTCGCCACCTTCGGCTGGGCTCTGCCGCCGGGTGCGATCGCCGCCGGGGCGCCGGTCGCGGTGATCGCGACCGGCGCGCTGGTCGCGGGGGCCGGCTCCGCGGTGTGCGGCACGCTCTACGCGACGACCAACCAGCGGTACCTGCCGGCGGGGGTGCTGGCGCGGGTCACGTCTCTGACCGGTGTGGGGGCGTTCGTCCTCGGCCCGGTCGGGCTGGCCGTCGCGGGTCCGGTGGCCTCGGCCGCCGGGGTGACCGGCGTGCTGGCCTTCGGCGCGGTCTGGCAGGCGGTCGCCTGCTGCGTCGTCCTCGCCGTTCCCGGCGTGCGCGGCCTGCCCGCGGCCCCGGCCGGGGTGGAGGACGCCGATGCCGCCGCGACCACCGACGAGGCCGCGCGGGTCTGATCAAGGGCGGGATTGTAGCGGCTTATGTCCAATTTGTTCGGTAATGCGAATGAGTAAATGTGCACATTCGACAGGCAATCCAACAGCGGCTCATCCGCGAATGGAGGGGGCAAGCACCGCAACCGAGCAGTGACATGAGAGGTACCGGAAATGAACAAGACCCTCGCTCTTCCGGGCGTCGTCCTGGCCGCCGGGCTGGCGGCGGCGGCCCTCGCGCCGTCGGCGGCCCAGGCGGCGCCGCGGTCCGCGAGCGCCACGACCGCCGCCGCACCGGCCTCCGCCTCGGCGGCCCCGGCGGCGGCGGTCTCGTCGGGCGCCTACTTCGTCGGGCATCTGACCGGCCGCAACGAGGTCCCGGTCAAGGGCGGGCCCGCCGTCGGGGACAAGAACGGCGCCGCTCTCGTCGCTCTGCGGATCAGCGGCGACCGCGTCACCTACGCCGTCCGGTGGGAAGGCATCGCCGCCCCCACCGCGTTCCACATCCACAAGGGCAAGGCGGGCGTCAACGGCGACGTCAAGATCCCGTTCTTCGGGGAGGCTTTGCCGGACGGCGCCCGTGCCCTGGCCGGCACGGTGAAGGCCGACCGGGGGCTGCTGTCCTCGATCAAGGCGAGCCCGTCCAAGTTCTACCTGAACGTGCACACCGGTGAGTTCCCCGGCGGCGCGGTACGCGCTCAACTCCACCGGGTGTCACACCCGATCGACCTGGCCGGCCTCCTCGCGCAGGACACCCACACGCGGCTGCACTCGGAGGGCAGCGGCGCGCAGGAGGTCCGCGAGCCGGGCAAGAAGGTCGGCGACCCCGACGGCGCCTCGCAGTGGCTGGTCGGCGTCAAGGGCTCCAAGCTGTACTACGCCACCATCTGGGACAAGCTGGACCCGGTCACTAACGGGCACATCCACCGTGGGAAGAAGGGCAAGAACGGCCCGGTGGTCGTGAACCTGTTCGCCGACGCCAACGGCCTGCCCGCGGGCGTGTACGGCATCGCGGGCGTCGCGCCGGTGAAGGGCGACATCGCCAGGGGCATCGTCAAGACGCCGAAGAACTGGTACACCAACCTGCACACCACCGGGTTCCCCGACGGCGCCGTCCGCGGCCAGCTCTACTCCGCCCACGGCTCCTGGTGACCCCCGAGATCCCCTCGACGCTCCACGGAGCCGGGACCTCCCGATGACCCCGGAAGTCCCCCGGTGATTTTTGGCCGCCGGGAGGTCTTCCGGTCCCCCGCGGTCTCCGCGGACCCTCACCGCCCCGCCCGCCGTACGTCCTCGTGCGGCGGGCGGTGGCGTTCCAGGACGTCGCGGACGCGGCCGGCGGGCCCGGCGAGGCCCGCGCGGGAGGGCGGCGCGAGTTGGGGAATGACTGGTCAGGCGGAACAATGGCAGGCAAGCGCCCATGCGAGGAGGTCAACGGTGACCCGCCAGATCGTCTCCGTCGTCGGTGGCAAGGCCGCCGAGGACGCCAACGCCTCGACCTACGACTCGGTGAACCCCGCCAGGACGGCCGAGACCGTGGCGAGCGTCCGGCTCGCCGGCGCCGCGACGTTCGCGTGGGCGTGCAGCGTCGCCTCGGCGGCGCAGCGCGAGTGGGCGCGGGTGCCCGCGCCGGTCAGGGGGCGGGTCATCGCCTCCATCGGCCGACTGGTCGAGGCCAACGCCGAGACGCTGGCCAGGCTGGTGACCGACGAGATCGGCAAGCCGTACGCCGAGGCCATGGGCGAGGTCCGCGAGATCGTCGACACGTGCGACTTCTTCCTCGGCGAGGGCCGGCGGCTGTACGGCCAGACGGTCCCGTCCGAGATGCCGGACAAGAGCCTGTTCACCTTCCGGACGCCGGTGGGGGTGGCCGCGGTGATCACGGCCGGCAACTTCCCGGTGGCGGTCCCGAGCTGGTATCTGGTGCCGGCGCTGCTGTGCGGCAACAGCGTGGTGTGGAAGCCCGCCGAGTACGCCTCCGCCTCCGCGCACGCGCTGTACCGGCTGTTCGCGGCGGCGGGCCTGCCCGACGGGGTGCTGAACCTGGTGTTCGCCGACGGGGCGGCGACCTTCGCCGGGCTCGACCAGGCACTGACGGAGGGCACGGTGCAGAAGGTCGGCTTCACCGGGTCGACGGCCGTGGGCCGCGAGATCGGCGCGCTGTGCGGGCGGCATCTGCAGTCGCCGTGCCTGGAGCTGGGCGGCAAGAACCCCATGGTGGTCATGCCGGACGCCGACCTCGACCTCGCCGTGGAGGGGGCGCTGTTCTCGGGGTTCGGCACGGCCGGGCAGCGCTGCACGTCCCTGGGCACCGTCCTGGTGCACCGGTCGGTGCACGAGGAGTTCGTCGGCAGGTACGCCAGGGCCGTGGCCAAGGCCACGGTCGGCGACCCCACGGGTGAGGTGCTGTACGGCCCGATGCTCGACCACCGGTTCGCCGAGCGCTACGAGCACTACCTCGGCTGGGTGGAGCCGCACCACACGGTGGTCACCGGGCCGACCGGCCGCATCACCGCCGACAACCCCCGGGGCGGCTTCGACGGCGCGGGCGGCCTGTACTACCACCCGGTGGTCGTGGACGGGGTGCGTCCGGGCGACCGGCTGTTCATGGAGGAGACCTTCGGGCCGATCGTCGGCGTCACCGCGTTCGGCGGACTGGACGAGGCGATCGAACTGGCCAACCGGCCGGGGTACGGGCTGTCGTCGTCGATCTACACCACCGACCCGGCGGCGGCGTTCCGCTTCCGGTCGGGCATCGGCGCGGGCATGGTCAGCGTCAACAACTCCACCTCCGGCGCCGAGGCCCACCTGCCGTTCGGCGGCAACGGCAGGTCGGGCAACGGCAGCCGGCAGTCGGGCCAGTGGGTGCTCGACCAGTTCACCCGCTGGCAGGCGATGAACTGGGACTATTCGGGCCGTCTGCAGAAGGCGCAGATGGACGTCGCCGAGATCATCCCCGACCTGGAGTTCCGCCTCTAGCGGGCTGTCCTGCGAACGTTCACCGGCTCGGGCGCCGTAGCGGGGCGCCGCCACCACCGCACCACGACCCGCCGACCCGGCGCCGATCACCTCCAGCACGTGGGCGGAGGTGGCGGGCCGTGCCGTCAGTGACCGCCGGGGGCGCCCTCCTCCAGCGGACGGCGTGTCCAGGGTCGGCGGGTGGGGTCAGGGACCGCCGGGGCCGCCTCGGCCGTCGTAGCCGAGCAGGCGCATGGCCGTCTCAGGGTCCATCGCGGCCGCCAGCAGTTGCGCGCGCTCGGTGGCCCGGTCTCTGGCCTCCTCGGCCCTGGCCCGGGTCGTCTGCTGGGCCCTGAGCATGATGAACGCGAGCACCCCGCAGACGATCAGCAGGCCGATCAGGACGATCAGCCCGGCCACCAGGTTGGTGGAGGAGAGCGCGGAGACGTCCGCGCCCATCGCGGGCGCGCCGCCGAACAGGGCCAGGCCGGCCAGGACGAACACCACCAGGGCGATGGCGGCGGCCAGCGCGATGAGGACGGGACGCAGCCGCCGGGCCTTGACGGCGGGCGGTTCCATGCCGGGCTGCGGCCCCGGGCCCGGGCCGGAGCGCGGGCGGTCGGGGCTCCAGGGGATGAACTCCGGCGACCCGGCCGAGCCGGGCACTGCCTGACCACCGGGCACTGCCTGACCCCCGGGCACTGCCTGACCCCCGGGCACTGCCTGACCCCCGGGTGCGCGCGCCGAACCGTTTCCGGCCGCCGAGCCGTTGCCCGTTCCCGAGCCGTTGCCGGGTGCCGCGATCAGCCCCGTTCCCTCACCGGTCACCGCACCCGGGCCGTCGCCGGTCCCCGGCCCGGCGGGCCCGTGCCCCTCGCCCGGAGCGTGCGGCATCAGGGTGGGCGTCGCGGTGCCGGTGTACGGGAGCAGCCGGCCGGCGATGACCGGCACGGGCGGTTCGGGCACGCGGGGGCGGGGCAGCGCCGTGGTGACGCGGCTGTGCGTGCGGTGCGCGTCGGCGGCCACCTCATGGTAGGCCTCGATCTCCTCGAAGAACGCGTCGGAGCCGTAGTCCGCGCCGTCGATCAGCGGCCCCCGGGTGCACTCGATGACCGCGACGACGTCGTCGCCGTTGAGGGTCTTGTGCTGCTCGAGGGCGTGGGCGACGCACAGGATCTCGCGGCGGTTGGCCCGCAGCAGGTCCTCGGTCTTCTTCAGCAGCCTGGCCAGGTTGAACTCGATGCGCTCGGCGAGCATGTCGGGGGTGAGGTGGTCGCGGCGCCCGCCGGGCTCCTGGGTGTAGCCGATGCCGCCTCCGCCGCCGGCGGGCGGCGCGGCCTTGCCGTCGCGGATGCCGAGCTGCTGGAGCGCGGGCAGGGAGGCCACGCCGACGCCCATGCCCCAGTACGCCTCCATGAGCCCGGTGACCATGGTGGCGCTCTCGAGGTCCCCGGAGACGCCCGAGGAATTGTCCTCCCCGAAGAACATGCGCTCTCCGGCCAGCGAGGCGAGCGAGACCATGATGTCGGCCTCGTACTCGCTGCGCCATCGGGTGAACTGGTCCTCGGGCTTGATGCTGGACACCATGCCGAGGTAGTCCGAGCCCTTCTCGATGGTGGCCAGGTCGATCTCCAGGTGCTGGCGGGTGCGGTAGGCGGCCACGGCGTGGCAGGCCTCGTGCACCGCGACGGCGTGGCGTTCGCGCTCGATGTACTCGACGTCCTCGGGCGGGCCGAGCTGCTTGAGGCGCTTGGCCGTCAGGACGTCGGCCCAGGTGATGACCTCGCGCCCGCCCCGGATGGCGGTGATCAGGGACTCGTTGACCAGGTCCTTGATGGTGGCGCCGGTGGCGTAGGGGGTGATCGTGGCGAGCTTGTCGAGCTGTTCGGCGGTGAGCTCGTGCCGGACCTTGTCGAAGTAGCCCTGGTAGGTGCGCACGCGCCCGGCTTTGGAGGGATAGCCGACCTTGTAGATGCGGTCGATGCGGCCGGGCCGCAGCAGCGCCTCGTCCAGCGAGTTGGGCATGTTGGTGGCCATCATGACCAGGATGCGGTACTTGGGCGGCGGCTTGGGCCGCATGCCGAGCAGCCGCCGCACGTAGCGGTTGAGGAAGCCGCGCGGCTTCTTCAGACCCGACAGCTCGGTCAGCAGCGCCTGCAGGGTGCCCTGGTCGCCGCTGCCCATCATGCCGCCCATGGGGCTGACGACCCGGTCGCGGCCGGGTCCGGGCGCCTCGGCGCGGGACGGCCCGAGCGCCTGGCGGGTCAGCTCCGCGCGGGTGTTCTCCGACAGGTAGCCGAACCCGTGGCAGCCGTCGGTGCGGAACGGCGCCGCGGGCGAGAAGCCGGCCGACCCGGGAGGCCCCTGCTGGGCGAGCGCGCCGCGCCGTCCGAGCGAGTCGGCCTCGTCGAAGAAGACGATGACGCCGCCGTACCGCAGGGCGAGCTTGCGCAGCTTGCGGAACAGCGACTTCACCTTCAGGATGCCGATGCCCATGAACATGTTGATGAAGGCGCCCGGGTCGACGAAGACGTAGGGCCGGCCGGTCTCGCCGGCGACCGCCTCGGCCATCAGGGTCTTGCCGGTGCCGGGCGGTCCCCACAGCAGCAGGCCGCTCGGCACGTAGCCTCCCTTGGCCTCGATCTCGTCGGGCTTCTCCAGGAAGACGATGTTCTCCTTGACCCGCTCGACGACGTGGTCCTGTCCCCACACGTCGGAGAAGCGGGTCTTGATGTCGTCGGGGAAGTAGGTCTCGACGCCGCCTCTGGACATGAACCAGAACAGGCCGACGAACTGGACGATGACGAAGAAGAACCCGAACGCGAGCTGCAGCCCGTAGGGAAGCACCTGCCACAGCAGGGCGGGGGCCTGGAACAGGGCCAGGGCGGGCGAGACGTCGAGCACCTGGCCGAGCACCAATGCCAGGACCGCGATCCAGAACAGCCACTTCAGCGCCCGGGCGATGCGGTAGCGGTTCCAGTCGCTGAACCGGCGGCGGCTCCACCGGTCGAACCCGCCGAAGACCCGCACCGTCCACAGGCGGTGGTAGCGGGGAGAGCGCTCGCTGACCAGGAAGTGCACCTGGCGCAGGACCTCCAGGCCCATCAGGGCCATGATGATCTGACCGGTGCGGTCCGCCGCCATGACCCGCACGGCATCGCCGAACGGCATGATTCCCTCGTACTCCGCCATGGTGTGCCACACCAGGACGAAGAAGGCGAGCGTCAGCACGAACAGGAACTTGACGCGGTCCCAGAACGGCATGGTGCCCCTGCCGAGGTCGGCGGGGCCGGAGTCCGGAGCGCGAAGGCCCATGGGCCGGTCAGGGGCGGGGGCTTGGTTCATCGGGGCTCCTCACCCGGTCACCCGGGAATTCGCTTGACCTTGAAGGACTGCGCGATCTTCCCGATCTCCCCGGCGCGCTCCCGGTAGCAGGTGGCCGAGCAGCGGATGAGCAGGACCGATACGCGCGTGCCGTCGGCGGCCAGGTAGGCGGTCTGATCGAAGGTCTGCACCGGTCCTCCGAGGACCTTGAAGTTGTAGACCACGTGGACGCCCCGGACGCCGTTGTCGGACGGCAGCACCTCGTCGTGCAGGAGCTCGAAACCTTTGAAGGGGTAGGCGGCCGACTCCTCCATCTGCTTGCGGAGCTCGTCGGTGACCACGACCGGCAGCATCCCGGCGTTGCGCAGCCCGTTCAGGGAGACCTGGTCGCGTTGCGCCTCGGTCAGGTCGGACACCATGGCGAAAGCGAAGGGCTCGTCGGGTACGGCAGCCGGGGCGAGCAGGTGGTCGGCGGACGGGGTGCCGAACCCGTCATAGGCGACCGTCCATGACAGCTTCTTCTCGGCCTGCGCGAGCGCGGAGCTCATGTCGCCGAAGATCTTCTCGTCGAGGGACTTCTGGTCCACTTTGCGCCACGACGCGGGCACCTTGAAGTAGCTCTGCCCGTCGCCGCCCATCACATAGGTGAAATCCGCACCACCACAGCCGGCCGACGCCCCGACCAGGACGGCGATCGCCGCCGCCACGACCAGCCGTGCCCCCACCCGCGTTCTCTCCACAGGGGCCATACCTCCGCTTTGCGGGCCAACACGGTAACTGTGCCCGCTTTTCGGAGCTCCTCCCCTTCCCCGACTGGGGAAATCTTGACCAAATCTTGCCGCAAGTTAGCTCAACTTGTTACATACCCGGACGTTCGGCGACCCCGCCACCGCTCCGGGAATAGTTGAAATCTAAACTTCTGTTAGGGGGAGTATCGTCGCTCCCCTGGCGGCTCCTCGCCGCCGACCTGTAGGAAGGGTTCCCATGCCGGCCGTAACCATCGACAACCCTTTGAGCCTGCCGCGCGTGGCCGCGCCGGCCGACGCCGTGCCCCGTCCCGTGCGGGGGGTCACGACCGCGCCGAGCGGCTTCGAGGGCGAGGGCTTCCCGGTCCGCCGGGCCTTCGCCGGCATCCACTACCGTCACCTGGACCCGTTCATCATGATGGACCAGATGGGCGAGGTGGACTACCAGCCCGGAGAGCCCAAGGGAACCCCCTGGCACCCGCACCGGGGCTTCGAGACCGTCACCTACATCATCGACGGCATCTTCGACCACCAGGACTCCAACGGCGGCGGTGGCACCATCACCAACGGCGACACCCAGTGGATGACGGCCGGAGGCGGGCTGCTCCACATCGAGGCGCCGCCGGAGCACCTGGTCGTGTCCGGCGGGCTCTTCCACGGTCTGCAGTTGTGGGTGAACCTCCCGGCCAAGGACAAGATGATGGCGCCCCGCTACCAGGACATCCGCGGCGGCAGCGTCCAGTTGCTCACCTCCCCCGACGGCGGCGCGCTGCTGCGCGTCATCGCCGGCGAGCTGGACGGCCACGCGGGTCCCGGCATCACCCACACGCCGATCACGATGATCCACGCGACGCTGGCGCCGGGCGCGGAGGTCACCCTGCCGTGGCGCGAGGACTTCAACGGCCTGGCGTACGTGCTCGCGGGCCGCGGCACGGCCGGCGCCGAGCGCCGCCCGGTCCACCTCGGCCAGACCGCCGTCTTCGGCGAGGGTTCCTCGCTGACCGTCCGCGCGGACGACAGGCAGGACTCCCACACGCCCGACCTGGAGGTGGTCCTGCTCGGAGGCCGCCCCATCCGCGAGCCGATGGCGCATTACGGGCCGTTCGTCATGAACACCCAGCGAGAGCTGCAGCAGGCGTTCGAGGACTTCCAGGCGGGGCGGCTGGGAACGATCCCGGCCGTGCACGGGATGTCCGAGGGCGGACCCCAGGGCTGACCCACCGGCTCCCACCGGCCCCCTGGCGGACCCCGGTGGACCCGTCGGATTTCGTCGGACCCCGGCGGCAGGGCGCGACCCCGCGCCTGCCGCCGGGCGGCCGACGACCGGACGGCGCTTCTCGCTAGTCTTTCCGCATGCCCACCGCACTGATCACGGGCGCGACCGCCGGCATCGGCGCCGCCTTCTGCCGCAGGCTCGCCGCCGACGGCTTCTCGCTGGTCCTGGTCGCCCGCGACGAGAAGCGCCTGGCCGCTTCGGCGTCGGAGCTGCACCGGCGCTACGGCATGTCCTGCCAGACGCTGCCCGCCGACCTCGCCACCGACAAGGGCATCGCGGCGGTGGAGGAACGGCTGCGCGAGGGCGTCGACCTGCTGGTGAACAACGCCGGCTTCGGCCACCCGGGCGAGGCCCTGGACGTCCCGGTCGCCGACGAGCTGGTCATGCTGCGCGTGCACTGCGAGGCGGTGCTGCGCCTGACGCTGGCCGCCCTTCCGGGGCTGCGCGCCCGGGGACGCGGCGGCGTGATCAACGTCGCCTCGGTCGCGGCCTTCTTCCCCTACGGCACCTACAGCGCGTCCAAGGCGTGGGTGGTGAACTTCAGCGAGTCACTGGCCGCGCAGATCCCCGAGCCGCGGGTGCGGGTGATGGCGCTGTGCCCGGGGTTCGTGCGCACCGAGTTCCACGAGCGGGCCTCGATCGACGCCTCGGCGATCCCGGCCTACCTGTGGCTGTCGGCCGACCGCGTGGTGGACGCCGCCATGCGCGACCTTGCCCGCGGCGTGCCGGTGAGCGTGCCCGACCCCCGCTACAAACTGATCGCCGCGGTGGGCAGGTACGTCCCGCGCGGCGTGCTCGGCCGGTTGTCCCGCCGCGCCGGCCGCTGAGCGGCCCAGGCGTTCCCCGGGCCGCCCAAGCCGGCGCCGCCGGGCGTCCCGGGGGTCACAGCCGCTCGACGTTGTCCCCCCGGCAGCGGTTGCGCGCGTCGAAGACGAAGGCGCTCGCCCTCTGGACCAGCTCGTAGTCGAAGCAGTCGTGGTCGGTGAGCACCACGACGGCGTCCGCGCGCGACAGCTCGGCCTCGGTCAGCCGCACCATGTCGAAGTCGGTGGGCAGCAGGAAGGTGTCCACGTGCGGGTCGGCGACGCTCACCCGCGCGCCGAGCTTGCACAGCGCCTTGGTCACCTCGATGGCCGGCGACTCGCGGCAGTCGCCGGCGTTCTTCTTGTAGGACAGGCCGAGCACCAGGACGCGGCTGCCCTTGACCGGCTTGCCCCGCTGGTTCAGCGCCAGGGCGAGCCGCTGCACGACGTGGTCGGGCATGTGGTCGTTGATGTCGTTGGCCAGCTCCACGAACCGGAAGTTGTGCCCGAGGCTGCGCTTGACCCGCCACGACAGGTACGAGGGGTCGATCGGCAGGCAGTGCCCGCCGACGCCGGGCCCCGGGGTGAAGCGCATGTAGCCGAACGGCTTGGTCGAGGCGGCGTCGATGGCCTCCCAGACGTCGATGCGCAACTGCTGGGCGAAGATCGACAGCTCGTTGACCAGCGCGATGTTGACGTGCCTGAAGGTGTTCTCCAGCAGCTTGCACAACTCGGCGACCTGGAGCGAGGACACCGGGACGACCTCGCGCACGATGCGCCCGTAGAAGGCGCGGATGCGCTCCAGCGAGGCATCGTCGATGCCCGAAACGACCTTCGGGGTGTTGTCCAGGCGCCACCGCGTGTTGCCCGGGTCGATGCGCTCGGGGCTGTAGCCGAGGTGGAAGTCCTCGGGCGTGCGCAGGCCCGAGCCCTCCTCCAGCAGGGGGCGCAGGTACTCCTCGGTGGTCCCCGGGTAGGTCGTGGACTCCAGGACCACCGTGGCGCCCGGCCGCACCAGCGGCGCGATGGCCGCGCCGGCGGAGCCGATGTGGCGCAGGTCGGGCACGCCGTCCCGCAGCGGCGTCGGCACGGTGATCACACAGACGTCGAACGCCTCCGCGTCGGCGTAGTCGGCGCTGGCCAGGTAGCGGCCCGAACGGTGCGCGGCCTCGAGTTCCTCGCCGCCGATGTCCTCGACGTAGGACTCGAAGGCGTTCAGGCGCTTGACCCGCCATTCGTCCACGTCGATGCCGACGACGTCGAATCCGGCCTCGACCGCTCTCATGGCCAGTGGCAGGCCCACATATCCCTGCCCGACGACGACCAGCTTTTCACGCATGTCCAGACCCCCGCGTCTTCGGAAACGATATGCACGACTGTAAAAGGCCGCCCTTGTTATACCGCCGATCCGGCGGCCCTCCGGGCGTGTCGTTCCGCGGGCCATGACTTGGCGGGCGATAGTGAGGCCGGACATCGATCCGAGCGGTATCGACCCGAATGGATGAATTGTGCCCAACCTCTTTTATCTGCTTTTTTCCGGACGGCGGCCACCCCACCGTCTCCGGCCGGCCATGGTCCTCGCGGCCTCCGTCCTCGCCGCGCCCTCGGCCGCGCACGCCGCGACCGCTCCGCAGGCCGTGGCGGCCGTACGAACCGCGCCGAGCGCACCCGGGAGGCCGGGAGCATCCGCGGCACCCGGGGTGCCGGGCGCACCGGCCGCGCCCGGGAAGGCCCGCGTGATCGTGCCGCCGGTCCAGCTGGGTGAGGCGGCCGACTGCGCCGTCCTCGCGGGCGCCGCGGTGACCAATACGAACATGAGCCTGGTCACCGGCGACGTCAACGTGACGCCCGGCGACACGGTCAGCGGGTTCCCGCCCGGCGCGGTGAGAGGGAGCATCGACGTGGACAACGCCGAGGCCAGGCGCGAGAAGGCCGCCGCGGTCGCCGCCTATCACGAGGCCGCCTCGCGAACGCCCACGGCGACCATCCCGCCGAACCTGGGCGGCAACGCCGTGCTGACCGCCGGGGTCTACAACACGCCGGGCGGCGTCTTCACCCTGAGCGGGACGCTCAAGCTGGACGCGCAGGGGGACCCCGGGGCGGTCTTCATCTTCCAGGCGACGACGCTGGTCACGGAACGGGTCAGCAACATCGACCTGCTCAACGGGGCGCAGGCGGACAACGTGTTCTGGGAGGTCCGCGACTCCGCGACCCTCGGCAAACTGTCCACCTTCCGCGGCAACCTGATGGCGTACAAGTCCGTCACCGTGCAGGCGGGGACGGCGATGTTCGGCCGCGCCATGGGGATCAACTCGGCGGTGCAGCTCATCGGCACCACGGACGGGCCGCCGACCCACGTCACCGTGCCGGACAACCCGCCGACGTCCACGACGCTGTCCTCCTCGCCGAACCCCTCGCACACCAACCAGCCGGTGACCTTCACCGCCACGGTGCTGGGCAGCGACCAGGGATTCCGGCCCACGGGGACGGTGCTGTTCAAGGACGGCTCGGCGGTCATCGGGTCGGCGATGCTGAACACCTCGGCGGTGGCCACGTTCACGACCTCCTCGCTACCTCTCGGGGCGCGCCAGATGACGGCCACCTATGTGCCCAACGGAACCGCCGTGTACGAGAAGTGGGTCTACTTCGCACCGAGCGTCTCCCCCGTCCTCGTCCAACAGGTGCAGAGCTGAGCGTGCCGCGCCGGAACTCGGGCACGGGTCCTGAGCATGTCGGCGACAGCCTTTACGGTTGCCGGCCATCTGGAGCGATAAATATATTCAAATCAGCATATGCACAACGGTAAAGCAGCTAGGGATCGGGCAACTATTGCAAATAAGGACCCGGGATCGTAAAGTCGGCAATACAAAGCGTTATCGAGGCAGCCGTGATCTCCACCACCCCACTTGGCACCGGTTCCAGGTGCCATTATCCGCACATCTCATGAAATTTCATCAGCCCTGGTGAACCGTCCCGCCGCATTTCCGGCCGCCACGGTCATCCGGGCGCCGTTTCGCGGCTCATCATGAAAGCGGCCTCGACGCGTGCCCATCGGTCGCCCGCCAGGCGCCGAGATCACCGAGAAGTTGAGTGTCATGAACAACTCCCCCCTCCCACCCGGACCTCCTCTCCCCTCATCCCGCACCTCGCTCCGCCGTGGCCCGCGCCCCGGCGCCCCGCGGCGGGGCTTCGGCCGCGCCTGTCTGGTCGCGGCCGTGTCCGCCGTCCTCACCGTGGCCGCCTCCGTGGCCGTCCCCCGCGCAGCCGCGGCGGCCGTTCCGCCGATCACCCTGGGCGACGCCGCCACGTACGGCGTGCTCGCCAGCAACTCCGTCAACAACACCAACCAGACCGCCGTCACCGGTGACCTCGGGGTGAGCCCGGGCAGCTCGGTGCTCGGCTTCCCTCCGGGCACCGTCAGCGGAGCCACGCACGCCGGCGACGCCGCGGCCGCCGCCGCCATGGCCGACGCCATCGCCGCGAACAGCGATGCCGCGTCCAGGACCCCGGTCGTCACCGTGGCCGCCCAGCTCGGCGCCACGACCAAGGGCCCCGGCGTCTACACGCCCATCGGCGGCACCTTCCAGATGACCGGGACCCTGACGCTGGACGCCCAGATGGACCCAAGCGCCCTGTTCGTCTTCCGCGCCACCACGCTCACCACCGCCAATGTCGCGAACGTCGCACTGATCAACGGCGCCCAGGCCGACAACGTGTTCTGGCAGATCAGCGGGTCGGCCACCCTGGGCACCATGTCCACCTTCCGCGGCAATGTGCTGGCCGGGAGCAACGTCACGGTGAGCAGCGGCGCCGCTGTGTTCGGCCGGATCATTCCCATGAACGGCACCGCCGTCCTGCAGGGCACGACCACCGGGCCGAGTACCCGGATCAGCGTTCCCAACGACCCGCCGACCACCACCGCCCTGACCACCTCGGTGAACCCGACAGCGGAAGGTCAGTCGGTCACCTTCACCGCCACGGTCAGCCCGGTCTCCGGCACCCTCATCCCACAGGGGCAGGTAGCGTTCAAGGACGGCGACACCGTCATCGGGACGGACTTCGTCAACTCCTCCGGCGTGGCCACGTTCAGCACCACCTCCCTCCCGCCGGGGCAGCACCCGATCACCGGGGTCTATCTGGGCGGCGACACCTCCAGCGGCGAGGCCGTCATCCACTTCGCGCCCAGCACGTCCAACCAGATCGTCCAGACCGTGCGGGCCTCGCTCTGGGACAACTCCGCGACGCCGGCCGTGGCGTCGTCCGCCGACGACCGGGCCGTCACCCTCGGCGTGAAGTTCACGCCGGCGGCCAACGGCACGATCAGGGGCATCCGGTTCCACAAGGGGTCACTGAACACCGGCACCCATGTCGGTTCTTTGTGGACCACCGGCGGAACCCAGCTCGCCAGCGCGACCTTCAGCGGCGAATCCTCCTCCGGGTGGCAGCAGGTCACCTTCTCCACCCCCGTCGCCGTCACCGCCGGGACGACCTACGTCGCCACGTACTTCACCAGCTCCGGGCACTTTTCCTACACGCTGAACTACTTCGGCGCGCCGTACGACAACTACCCCCTGAGCGCTCCCGCGGACGGCGCCCAGGGCGGCAACGGCGTCTACGCCTACGGCGCCGCCAACACCTTCCCCTCCAACTCGTTCCAGTCCGCGAACTACTGGGTCGACGTGCTCTTCGTGCCCGCCAAGAGCATGTGGGCGCCCACGGCGGTTCCGGCGCTGCCCAACGACCCCGACACACGGCCGGTCGTGCTGGGCGTGAAGTTCCAGGCCACCACGGGCGGCGTCATCGAAGGCATCCGGTTCTACAAGGGATCGCTGAACACCGGCACCCACACCGTGAGCCTGTGGACCACCGGCGGCACGCTGCTGGCCGGCGCCGTCTCCAGCGGTGAGTCGGCGTCCGGCTGGCAGCAGGTGAACTTCGCGACGCCGGTGCCGATCAGCGCGGACACGACGTACGTGGCGTCGTACCACACGACCTCCGGATCCTTCTCGAAGACCGCCCCGTACTTCACCTCGCAGTACACCAGCGGCTCCCTCATCGCCCTGCTCGACGGCCAGCAAGGCGGAAACGGCGTCTACGCCTACAACTCCGGCAACGTCTTCCCCACCAACACCTTCCAGAGCTCCAACTACTGGGTGGACGTCGTGTTCACCGTCACCTGACCCACCGACCCCATCCCCACCGCAGGCGCCGCGCCTCCCCCGGAGGCCGGCGCCTGCCCTCTGGAGCGCCGACGGCGAACCACCTAATACCCTCCCGAATCCGGCCGCCGCATCGCCGTTCCGCGCGGACGGCCTCGCAACGTGGATCGCCGAGATCGCCGGCCCGCCCCACACGGCAAAGACCGCATTCGTCGACGTGGGAGTAAGGGTTCGTCCAGGGCTCGCCAACACGACGGGGCGTCGCGCCCGCCGACCGGGCGGCCGTCTGTTCACTGCCCGGGTGAGCATGATCGATCTGGGCGCGATCCCCTTCAACCATCCCCACCTCGCGGCGAACGAGCTGGACTACCTCGCCGAGGCGGTGCGCGGCGGGCTCACCTCCGGCGACGGCCCGTTCACCCGGCGCGCCACCGCGCTGCTGCGCGAGGTGACCGGGGCCCGCCAGGCGCTGCTGACCACCTCCTGCACCCACGCGCTGGAGATGTCGGCGATCCTGCTGGACCTGCGCCCCGGCGACGAGGTGGTCATGCCGTCGTTCACCTTCGTGTCCACGGCGAACGCCTACGCACTGCGCGGTGCCGTGCCGGTCTTCGCCGACTGCAGGCCCGACACGCTGAACCTGGACGAGCGCCTGGTCGAGGGCGCGATCACCGAGCGGACCCGCGCGATCGTCGTCGTCCACTACGCGGGGGTGGCGTGCGAGATGGACGCCCTGTGCGCCGTCGCCGACCGCCACGGCCTGGCCCTGATCGAGGACAACGCCCACGGCCTGGGCGGCTCCTACCGCGGACGGCCCCTCGGGTCGTTCGGCCGCATGGCCGCGCAGAGCTTCCACGTCACCAAGAACGTGCAGTGCGGGGAGGGTGGAGCACTGCTGCTCAACGACGACGAACTCGCCGCGCGCGCCGAGATCGTCCGCGAGAAGGGGACCGACCGCAGCCGGTTCTTCCGCGGCCAGGTGGACAAGTACCGCTGGGTCGAGATCGGGTCCAGCTACCTGCCCTCCGACGTGCTGGCCGCGCAGCTCACCGCCCAGTTGGAGTCCTTCGGCGACATCCAGGCGCTCCGGCACCGGGTGTGGCGCGGGTACCACGAGGAACTGGCCGACTGGGCGACCGGACACGGGGTCGCCCGGCCCGCGGTCCCGGACGGCTGCGCCCACCCCGCGCACCTGTACTACCTGCTGATGCCCGACCTGCGCTCCCGCCAGGGCATCATCGCCCACCTGGCGGACAGGGGCGTGCGGGCCGCGTTCCACTACCAGCCGCTGCACGCCGCCCCCGCGGGCCTGCGCTACGGGCGCACGGCCGAGGGCGGCTGCCCGGTCACCGAGGACGTCGCCGACCGCCTCGTCCGGCTGCCCCTGTTCGCCGGCCTGGCCGAACCCGAGGTCGCCCGCGTCGTCGAAGCCGTCCGCTCCTACACCCCCCGCACGCCGTGACCTCCCGCGACACCGAGAGCGGCGCCGGCCGGGGACCGGCGCCTCCCCCACCCGCGGCGGCGCCCACGACGGCGGACCCCGCAGCCGACGCGCCGACCCGGACGCGGGCCCGGCCCCGGCGGCCGCGCGCCGTGCCCTCCCCTCTGGAGACGGCACGGTTCGGCCGGACGGTGGAACGTCTCACCGTCACGGCCGAGTCCCCCGTCACCCTGCCCGGCGTGCGGGAGGCGATCCTCGCCTCGACCGCCGAGGTCCTCGTCCTGCGGTACCCCGCCGAGCACGTCACGTGGTTCGCAGAGCTGACCGGGCTCGGCCGCACGGCGGTCTTCGCCGACGCGCTCGTGTACTGGCGGCTGGACGCCGGGCGCGGACGCCCACCCGAGCCGTCGCCCGGCCTCGGCACCAGGCCGATCGGCCGCGCCGCCGAGGTCGAGGACCTCGTCGGCGCCATCTTCTCCGGCTACGCCAACCATTACGCGGCCAACCCGCTGTTCACGACCGTCCAGGCGGTCGCGGGGTACCGCGAGTGGGCGCTGCGCTCCGCCGAGGAGGGGCGCTGCCTCGGGCTGCACGACCTCGGCGGCCAAGCCCTGCTCGGCCTGGCCACCCTGGACGAGGACGGCCCCGCCACCGAGATCCTGCTCGCCGGCGTGGTCCCCTCGGCCCAGGGGCGCGGGCTGTACGCGCACCTGCTCAAGGGCGTCGAGGACCGTGCGGTCGCCCACGGCGCGGCGCGGGTCGTCATCTCCACCCAGGCCCACAACGTCCGCGTCCAGCGCGCCTGGGCCCGCTACGGCTTCGAACCCGTCCGCACGGTCCTGACCGTGCACCTGCTCCGATAGCGCCCCGCCCGCCGTCACGCCGGGATCGCGGTCACCAAGCGTCCGGGGACGGTCACCTGTGCGTCGGACACGGCGCGGGTACCCGGCCTACACTCGCGGTGTGGAGGAGGCCAGGGCACGGTTCGCCCTGCGATTACGGGCGTTGAAGGACGCCTCGGGGCTCTCCGTGCGGGCGCTGACGATCGCCAGCGCCCGGACGCCCCGGCGCCGCGCGGGCCAGGAACCGATACGGCTGCGGCGCAGCACGATCGACGGGATGATCAGCCAGAGCCGGCCCGTCCGGCCCGAGCGGCACAATTTCGAGGTCTTCGTCGACACCTGCATCAGGGTGGCCGCCGAGGAGGCCCGCGTCCTGCCGGAGGGGCTCGGCGACCGTGACGCCTGGGACGCGGCCTACCGGGCGCTCCGCGAAGCGACCGACGACCGCGAGCACCTCCGCGACGCGGCCCGCGCCGCCCCTCGCTCCGCCGCGCCACCACCGCCGTACCGCGGCCTCGAAGCCTTCGGCCCGGCCGACGCCGCGTACTTCTTCGGCCGTGACGAGTTGACGGCCGCGCTGCTCGACCGGATCGCCGGCGCCGGCGGCGTGCTGATCATCATGGGGCCGTCGGGGTCGGGCAAGTCGTCCCTGCTGCGGGCCGGCCTGGTGCCGGCGCTCACCCGCGACGCCGCCACCGCCCCCGTGGTGTTCACCCCGGGCGCCGACGCGTGGCCGACCTTGTGCGAACTCGCCGGAACCGGTCACGACGTCGACCCGGAGTCCCTGGCCAGGCGTCTCGGGAGCCTGTGGTCCGGCAGGGCCGTCATCGTCGACCAGTTCGAGGAGGTGTTCACCGGCGGCCAGGAGAGCGGGCGCGGGAAGTTCGTCGAGGTCGTGACGGCGCTGGGCGCCGACGCGGGCGGCCCGCTCGTGGTCGTCCTCGGCGTGCGGGCCGACTTCCTGGGCCACTGCACCCGGTACCCGGAACTCGTCGCGGCGGTCGAGCGCCCGGTGGCGGTCACGCCGATGACGCGGGAGAACCTGCTGGAGGTCATCCGGGGCCCGGCGCGAGTGGCCGGTCTGACCCTGCAGGACGGCCTCGCCGAGCTGCTGCTGGAAGACCTGCGCAGCGACCGCGACCACGCCGGCGCGGTCGGCGTGCTGCCGCTGCTGTCGCACGCGCTGCGCGAGACCTGGGCGCATCGCGAAGGCACGAATCTGACGCTCGCCGGATACCGGGCGTCGGGGGGCATCGTCCGGTCGCTGGCCCAGACGGCCGACGCCACCGTCAACGCCCTGGAACCGGCCTCCCGCCGGACGGCCCGCAGGCTGCTGACCCGGCTGGTCCACCTGGGCGCCGACACCGCCGACACCGCGCGGCGGATGCCGCTGGCCGAACTGCCCGCCGACCCGCTCCACCAGGAGGTCCTGGACCGTCTCGCGCAGGCCCGGCTGGTCACCGTCGACGCCTCGACGGTGCAGATCACCCACGAGGCGTTGATCCGCGGCTGGCCCCGGCTGCGGACCTGGGTGGAGGAGGACCGCGCGGACCTGGTGGTGCTGCAGCGCCTCGACCTCGACGCGGCGGCATGGGACGAGGGCGGGCGCGACGCCGCGTACCTGTACAGCGGCAATCGGCTGCAGACCGCGCGGGACGCCTACGACGCGGCGTCGTGGGCGCACCCGGCGTCCGACGCCAGGACCCACGCCTTCCTGGCCGCCTCGGAACGGGCCACCGCCGAGGCCAGGCGCGCCGCCGCGCGCCTGCGATGGGTGGGCCGGGCGGCGGTGGTCATGCTGACGGTCCTGACCCTGACCGCCACGGCCGCCGGAGTGCTCGCGACGCGCAGCGCCGGCCGGGCCGAGGCGCAGCGCCGCGAGGCGGTGTCGCGGCTGCTGACGGCGCGCGGTGAGGTGATGCGCACGGCCGACCCGATCCTGTCCGGCCTGCTCTCGGCGGCGGCGTGGCGCTACACGCCGACCGACGAGGCCAGGTACGGCATGCTGGCGGCGCTGGCCACACCGCTGGACGCCGTGCTGAACAGCCCGTCCGCCGAGGTCACCGCGGTCGCCGTCAGCCCGGACGGCCGGACCATCGCCACCGGGGACATGGAGGGGAAGGTGCGGCTGTGGGACGCCGCCGGCCGTCCCAAGGGCGCGCCGCTCACCGGCCACGCCTCCGGCGTCTACCCCATCGCCTTCAGCCCTGACGGGTCGGTCATCGCCTCGGGCGACGGCGACGAGGAGCACGACGGCGTGGTCCTGATCAGGGACGCCGCCACCGGGCGGCCGCTGACCACACCGCTCACCGGCCACAAGGACGCGCTGAGCGCCATCGTCTTCAGCCGCGACGGGGCGACGCTGACCACGGCCGACGGGGACCAGATCGTCCAGCGCTGGGACACCAGGACGTGGCGCCACGTCGGGCCCGCTCTCGGCCCGCTCCGGAAGGGCCGGGAGGGGTGGACCCGGCTGAGCCCGGACGGCTCCGCCCTGGCCGTCCAGACCGACCACTCCCGGTCCACGTCCCGCTGGCAGGTCTGGGACCTGGCCACCCGTCGGCCGTACGGGCCGCCGATCCCGGCCGGGGAGATGGCTTTCAGCCCGGACGGGCGGACCATCATGACCTCGAACGACAACCTCGGCGAGGACGGCGGCCTGATCCAGCAGTGGGATCTGACCACCCACCGCAAGATCGGCGAAGCCGTGCGCGCCGGCACCTCGGTGTACGCGATGACCTACAGTCCGGACGGCCGGACCGTCGCGGTCGGCGGCGGCGACGGCGTCGTCCGCTTCCTCGACGCCCGCACCCGGCGACCGGCGGGTGCCGTCCTGCGCGGTCATGACACCTTCATCGTCGATCTCGCCTACTCCGCCGACGGCTCCCGCCTGGTGACCACCGCCGGAGAGCGGAACGCCCGCGTCTGGGACACCACCGTCTGGGCCCAGGTCCCCGGGCCCACGCCCACCGTCGAGTCCGTCAGCGGGGCCGCGATCAGCGGCGACGGCCGTGTCCTGGCCGTCCGCGGGTGGACGTCCGACCGGCGCCTGCGGGGCACGGTCCGCCTGCTGGACGCGACCACCGGCCGCCCTTTCGGCGACCCGGTGGGTCTTGGATCGACCGATTCGTTCTCGATCTACAACGACATCGCCCTGAGCCGTGACGGCCGCCTCCTGGTGGCCGGTGTTCCCCGCCTCACGCAGGGCGAGGAGGACGTGACCATCGACGGCACCCGGCTCGTCGTCACGGATCTCGCCAACCATCGCGCGGTGAGCGCCATCGACCGCCTCCCCGACTCGTTCAGGGCCATCGCCATCAGCCGGGACGACAGCGTGATCGCCACGTCCGGCGAGAGGATCACGCTGCGCGGCGCGGCCACCCTGCGGCAGATCGCCGCCTCGCCCCCCTTGAGCTCCGGCGCCGAAGCCATGGCCTTCACCCCCGACGGCAGGGCCATCATGACGGCGGAGACCAACGGCGCCGACACCGGCGCTTCCATCCGCGTACTGCGCACCAGCGACCTGGCGCAGATCGGCAACCCCTTCCCCGCCCCCGCCTCCGTCACCGCCATGACCGTCAGCGGAGACGGCGCCTACCTGGCGACCGGCGACTCCGACGGCACACTGCGCCTGTGGGACGTCAGGTCGCGGCGCCAGATCGCGGTCGCGCCGCCCGCCGGCCGCACCGAGCGGCCGGCGAGCCTGACGTTCACTCCGGACGGCGCCGCCGTGCTGGCCGTCGCGCGCGACGGAAGCGTAGGACGGTGGCCTCTGCGGCTGCCGGCCGACCCGTACCGGGCGATGTGCGCGGTGGCCGGGCGGTCGCTGACCTGGCAGGAGCTGAGCCAGTTCCTGCCCGGCGGCGAGCCGTACACCGCGACCTGCCCCTGAGGTGTCCGGTGCCGCCGGACACCCGTCCACCGACGCCGCCGCGCCTCTGAGCAGCCCGGACGGCACCGTCCACACGAAGGCGTCCGGTCCGCTCGCCGGACGCGCGCACGCTCCCCGACCGTGGTCCCGACCACGAAACCTCCGTCGAGGAGTCGCCCCATGCGCGCTTCACTGTTCACCACCACCGCGGCCTCGGCCGCACTGCTCACCGCTCTGGTCGCCGCCACCCCCGCCCAGGCCGCCACCGCGTCGGCCGTGCGTGCCAGGTGCTCGGGGCTGAGCTGCACCTTCTCCTTCTCCCCCGCGACGACGGCCACGATGAAGAGGGCGGCCGACCGGGCCGGCTGGCTCAGCGGACCGGCCGCCGACATCATCTGCGCCCGCATCCCCAACCGCCTGGTCGCGCTCGGCTGCGCGGTCGCGCTGGTCCTTCCCTACAACAACGCCAGGAAGCGCCTCACCGAGGCCTACGCCAAGAACGGGTGCTTCGCGGTCAAGGCCGAACTCGGATACACCCTGCCCATCAGATTCGCGGCCCTGTCCCCGGGCCACCCGTACTGCGACTGACCCCCGACCGGCGGGCGGCGGCATACGACCGCGCCCTACGGCGCGCTCCGCCAGGCCGTGCGCAGGGTCTCGATCTCCTCGGGCGTGCTCTCGCGAGCGATGTAGGGAATGTCGAGGATGTGACGACTGCCGGGGAACCGGGCGCGGACGACATCGGCGTCCCGGAGGACCTGCCCGTAGAGGGAGGCGCCGTCCATGCAGAACACGTCGATGACCGCCACCCGCCCGTCGAGCGCCCGCCGCACGTTGCCGGCGTTCAGGTCGATGCCGTCCCACCAGGGCGTTCGGGCCCGGAACTCCGCGTCGACCTCCGCGGCGGCCTGCCGTACCTCGGCGAGGGGCGCATCGCCCTCGCCGTCCCGCCACTGGCGGGCGACCTCCTTGGCCCGCGCCGCGTCGAGTGGGGCCAGGAACTCCAGCACGGCCAGCGTGCCGCCGCCGTCCAGCGGGGTGTCGAAGGCGACGCGCGGCAGGTAGGGGTTGCCGGGCCGGCGGCGGCACAGTGCGAGGAAGGCGGCATAGGCCGGGTCGAACGGGCACACCCTGGCCACCCACATGCCGTCGGGAGAGCGCAGCCCGACCGCCCAGTCCCCGACGCCGCACGGCGTCCACCCCGCCAGCACCAACTCGGCCGTGGCCTCTCGATGGGTCATCGCAGGCCACGCCAGCTCCGGCAACACTCCCGCAGCGTACGGAACGCCTGCACCGCCTCGCATGCGGATTTCCACCCGGGCCGGACGCTCCGCGACCTTCGGGGGGCGGAACATGGGACCAGACTTTCAGGGTTCGATGCGAGGCTGGGGCTGGCGAGCGACGCGCGCGAAGGCGACGAAACGCGACCTGGCGCTGACGATCCCCGACGAGGGGAAGCGCGTCCATGCCGCCTCCCTCGCTCTACGGGCGGGCGTAGTAGCCCTGGCGCGACACGCCCAGCACCCGGGCCGGAGGGGAGACGCCATAGCGTGTCTGAGTCATTTGTGACACGTGCCAGGTTTACCGTGATAGAGCCCGGCCGGAACGTCGAAGTGGGCGAGAATCTCTGCCCCCGCCGGTAGTCGGGTCAGGCCGGCGTAGGAGCCTTCGTCGCCGCCGTTCGCGAGGTAATGATCTCGGTCATTGTAGATCTCATTGAGCACGTCGTTGCTGGGCGCCAGCACGTACACGAAGTTGCGGGCGTAGGTGACGGCTTCTTCATAGCCGAGGGTGTCGATGTAGGACCAACTGCCGTCCGATGATCCGATCTGAGCTTCATGGAGATACATGCGGGCGTCGGGAGCGGCGTTGCCCAATGCGTCGCAGGTGTTCGGATCGCTGGAGACCAGCAAGACCATGCGTTGGCGGATGGTCAGTGGGCCCAGGACTTGACCGGAGAGCCGGAACGGCCCGGTGATGGGTAATCGTCCCTCGTTGATCTCTACGGGGCAGAAGGTTACCCCTGCGGCGTGGTCAGGTGTGGGCTGGACCATGGCCGGTCCGGTCGCCTTACCCGCGCAGACCGGTGTCGGCTGGTCATTACGATTGGACGTCCACCAGATGGCGCCCCCGGCGGCAGCGACAACAACGGTTGCGAGGATGGCCAACGGCGCGGCCCAGCGACGCCGCCTTGCGGCAGCCGGCGCTGATTCCACCCGTACAAGTGGCTCGGATGGTTCAAGCGGTGCGGCAGCGTTATGCGCGTCGTCCCACAGATTGCCAATGAGGTCCGGGTCCGTTCCGCATAGCTCAGCCCATTGTTGTGCTTGCTCGCGCGTAGGTTGCGCCTTGCCGGCGAGCCATCGGCTTATGGTCGCCTTCGACGCGTACATCTGGGTGGCCAGTTCTTGCATGCTGCGAGCGGTTTGGTCACGGCCACGACGCATCTCGTCGATCAAGGCTCGCCGCCGTGGCGGGACATCGGGCGGAAGTTCGGCCATCGGGCCGGGCTTTCTGCGGCGCGGCGGAGTTCGATCCATCAGCCCTCGCATCGGTAACGTTTCAGGTTGCCCCCGTACGGCCTGCGCGAACCCTATGAAACGTTACCAGGAGCATAAAACCCCTTCACTAGTCGTGATTGCTGGATAGAGGCTGTCGTGGTCCAGACCCCTCTGCGGTATCGACGTGAAGGAGCACGATGGCCACCTGTTCCTGGGCAAGGCTGATCGCTGTGGCCACGCTCGCGGCAACCACCCTGGTCACCATTGACGGCAGTCCGGCCGCCGCTGACACGAACGCTTGCAGCAATCCCGTGCTGGCGTCCGATCTGAACGGCTGGGGCTCACTCGACGGCGCCTCGGTCAGCCGTGACCCGGTCGGTGAACCGATCGGCGCGAGCTGGGCGTTCGACACCGGCGGCCGCGAGTTCTACATGCCCTCGCTCTCCGTCACCCCCGGCCAGAGCTGGACGGTCTCCGCGAAAGACGCGGTCGTGTTCGGCTCCGGGTCGGCGAAGATCGCCGTCGATTGGTTCAGCTCGACCGGCGACTATCTGGGCGAACAGCAAGCGCCATCGGTCACACTGCCGGCCTCAACGGCGTCGGCGGGCACCTGGGTGCTCGTGTCGGCGACCTTCACCGTGCCCAGCGGTGCGGCCTTCGCCCACGTCCTGCAGATCGGCGACTTCGGCTCGGCCACCGGCACGGACTTCAAGGCCACCGTCTGCAACTACCAACTCGCCACCACATCGCCCAGCGACTCGGCCGCGGTCCGCTACGGGTGGGGTTCCGCCGTCGCCGGCCAGTCCGATGAGTACAACGCGACCAGCGTCGACCTCACCAAGTGGGGACTGTTCGGCGCCGATCCCGGCCAGCGGACCGGTTGCACGCCCGGCTTCAACGGCCACGGCCGGCGCTGCGCGGCGCAGACCACCGAGTCGGGCGGTTTCCTGTCGGTATCCGGTACCGCGGATGGTGTGACGGGCGGCCTCTACGCCAGGACCAGGCCCTTCAAGTACGGGCGCATCGAGGTCCGAGAGCGAGCAGTCCAACTCTCGACGTCCGGCGGCCGGTACGGCGCGGTGCCACTGCTCTGGCCGGCCGACGACAACAACTGGCAGAGCGCGGAGATCGACTTCGCCGAGCGCCCGGTCGGTGACCCGGAGATCGACCTCTTCGTGCATCACGACGGAACCCAGACCTACTGCCCGCTGGCGATCGATTCAACGCAGTTTCACAATTACGCGATCGACTGGCAGCCGAACTCGGTCACGTGGTACGTCGATGGCAACCTCGTTTGCACGGTCAATGCCGCTGTCCCGTACTTCAACGTCACCAACGGCGGCGCCCAGCTCGACATGATCCCGGCCACCGGCCCGATGCGCGCCGCCCGCCAGGACATCGACTGGATCCGGATGTACCAGAACTCCTACACCCAATACCAGTGAAAGGAGAAATCCCCACCACGCCGGGATCCCGCGGTCATCTCACAGCTACGTTCCGAGCCGCCCGACTTCATATGTCCCCCTGATCGGAGCGTGAGGAGGCGAGGACCCGTACCTCATAACCTTCTACAGGCCCCGATGGCCGCCTCGCTCCGCGCCACCCAAGCCAAAGGGTCACCGGCGCAACATGGCCGCCGGCGGCGCCTCACTCATCGGGCACCTCGAGTTACGCCGGCCTCGTCTGATTCCTGTCAACCACCGAAAAGGTACCCCCATGCCAGTCAATCCATTGATCCGGCGACCGCGCCGGATACTCACCCATCTATTTCTCTTACTTGCCCTATGCACCGCCACACAGGTCACCGGAGCCGCCTCCGCACTCGCCGGAGCCGGATCCGACACGCTCTACGGCAGCACCAACGAGACGCTCTACGGGGCCCAGAACCAAGGCATCTTCTCGCCGGGCGGAACCTACGAGGCGCGCATGCAAAGCGACGGCAATTTCGTCGTCTACGGACCCAACGGCCCACTGTGGTCCAGCAACACCCACGGCACGAACGCCCGGCTCGTCATGCAGTCCGATGGCAACCTTGTCATCTACGCTGACTCCGGGGTGTTGTTCACCACCAACACCCAGAACCGCGGCGGCAACCGGCTGGTCATGCAGACCGACGGCAACTTGGTCCTGTATGGCTCAAGCCCGATCTGGGCGAGCAAAGATCCAGGCGAACGCGCCATCCAATGGTTCTACAACAACACCGGCCGCACCGACTATGAAGGCAAGTGCGAGCTGGCCGTGGAGAACGCCTTCGGCACCAGCGGCCGCTACGCGACGGCGCGGGCGAACTGGAACGCCCGGGCCCAGCAGCAGCCTTACACGAACGCCCCACGCGGCAGCCTGGTCTTCTACGACACCAGCTCGGCCGGCCACGTCGCCATCAGCATCGGTGGAGGCAATGTTTACTCCAGTAGTGCCAATGGGCGGATTGGAATAGAACCGATCTCATACTTCCAAAGGCCGCTCGGCTGGGCGTACGCGCCCTGGTAGCTCACATCCAGTCCGCAGGCGGAGCCGGCAGGAACCGCCTGCGGACCGCCACCGCACACCTCTGGGAGACCGGCCTCGGCGGTCCCCTGGAGCGACGGCGGGCGAAGATGCCTCCGCCGTGACCGCCTACCGGGCGGACACGGCTTCGGCGGCGTGCGTCACGTCAACGCCGATGTGCCGCATGCGCTCGACCACTCCGCATCCCGCGTACGGCCGCCCCTACCTCGCCGGCGCGGCGCGGTCACTTTCCGCTCAGTGTTGAGGAAGTACACGCTCGTACGCTTTGGACACGAGGCAACGCGCCTCCTTTGCGTTCGCACACTCCAGTACGCGAGGAGAAGGCATCATGAGTTCCACCGCGGTCAACGTCGTGCTCGTGCACGGCGCCTTCGTCGACGGGTCAGGATGGCAGGGCGTCCACGGCCTGCTCACACGGGACGGCTACCGGGTCAGCGTCACCCAGAACCCGGGGCTGACGCTGGAGGGGGACGTCGAGGCGGTCCGGCAGGTGCTCGACCTTCAGGACGGTCCCACCGTGCTCGTCGGGCACTCCTACGGCGGCTCGATCATCAGTGAGGCCGGTACCCATCCGCGGGTGTCGGCGCTGGTCTACGTCACCGCGTTCGCGCCCGACAAGGGAGAGTCGGTGCAGACGCTGCTCGCCGACTCCCCGCCCGGCACGCCCGCGCCGCCGATCGTCCCCGTGGGCGACAACTTCCTGGTCCTGGACCGCGAGGAGTTCCACGGCGCCTTCGCCGGCGACCTGCCCGCGGAGCTGGCCGCGTTCATGGCCGACTCGCAGGTGCCCTGGGGCCTCGGCGCGGCCGGCGGCATGGTCACCGAGCCCGCCTGGCGCAGCAAGCCCACCTGGTACCTGGTCTCCACCGGTGACCGGACGATCCCGCCGGCCCTTCAGCGCACGATGGCCGAGCGCGCGGGCGCCACGGTGGTGGAGGCCTCCGGCAGCCACGCCATCTACATCTCCCAGCCGCAGGCCGTCGCCGACCTGATCAAGCAGGCGGCCGCCGGCAGTTGACGCCGAAATCCGGGCGGCGGTGGCCGTCCGGCTCCTCGCCGAGGTCCGCCAGGAACGCCGCGGCGCGGCGGGCGAAAAGGTGGGCCTCGCGTTCGGCCGACAGGGTCCGGGCCTTTTCCGCGGCGGCCCGGACGACCGCGGCGGGCTCGCCGAGAGCCCGTAGCACCCTCGCCCGCAGCAGCAGGAGCAGGCCCTCT
Organism: Sphaerisporangium sp. NPDC004334; assembly: GCF_053602655.1. NCBI lineage: Bacteria > Bacillati > Actinomycetota > Actinomycetes > Streptosporangiales > Streptosporangiaceae > Sphaerisporangium > Sphaerisporangium sp. NPDC004334. Next base: position 339,777 of record NZ_JBSGDZ010000002.1, on the reverse strand, counting down.
GAGTAGCGCTGGCCATAGGTGTCGAGGTAATGGCCGGCCCGGTCCAGAGCGGTGGCGGCCTCGGCCGGCGATCCGGCCATGAGCCACATCTCGCCGAGCAGGCCGTACCAGGTGGCCACGCACGAGCGCGGCGGGTCGAGGAGGTTCGCGGCGATGATCCGTTCAGCCTCCGCCGCGGCGCCGGCCGGGTCCCGGCCGGTCATGGCCAGCGCCCAGCACCGGGCCAGCCGCTGGTAGGTGCCGAGGAAGACGAAGGACCACTCGGGATCCACGGCGATTCCCCGCTCCGCCGCGTGAAGCGCCGAGACGGGGTCGCCGACGACCACGGCGATCCTCACCGCGATGGTGGCCCAGATCGTGACCGCGTAGAGGCTGTCGCCCGCGTCGGTCTGCAGCGTGCCGAGCAGTGCCTGTGCCGCTTCGACGTCGCCGTGCACTGCGGTCGTCTCCGCCAGCAATCCGGCCGAGAGCAGTTGCAGGTCGTGCCGGACCGGGTTCCCCTCGCGGCGGGCGAGGTCGCGGGGCATGATCCGGTCGGCCTGGTTCAGAAACCGGAAGGCCTCGCCGATGTTGCCGACGTCCCACTGCTGGATACCCCAGGCGCGCAGGCCATACGAGCGCACGATCGGGTCGCCGGACGCCTCGCCCAGTTCGAGCAGCCGGCGCGCCAGCGGGCCGCTGCGGTCGAGCTGGACGGCCTGAGCGTGCAGAACCCAGCGGGAGAAGAGGAAGTCGGCGGCCTCCACCTCCCGGCCGAGGTCGCGGGCCAGTCGCTCGGCGCGTTCCAGCAGGTCCGCCGAGGTCCCGTACATCGAGCGCATCCCGGCGACCGCGGTGAGCCGTGACAGCGCGGACAGTTCCAGCTCCGTCAGCCCCGCCGTCCGCGCGATCCGCGCGGCCATCCGCAGGTGCCGCTCGGCGGCCTCGAACGCGGACTTGGCCGCCGCGCTGCGACCCGCGCGCACGAGAGACCGCGCGGTGCGGGCCGGGTCCGCGAGCGGACCGGCGGCGCACAGGTGATAGGCGAGACTCTCGGCGACGGACTCATCCTCCCTGTCGAGGCTCTCCAGCGCCTCCGCGACGCGCAGGTGCAGCCGGGGCGCCCGCCGCCGCGGGGTGGTCTCGGCGACCGACTCACGGACCAGGTCGTGCGAGAAACGGAAGTTGTACGGGTCACCGGGAACCGGCGCGAGCAGGCCGAGCGCGTCCAGGGGTTCGAGGCGATCGAGGCAGGTCGCGAGGTCGATCTCGGCGGTGTGGGCGAGCAGGTTGAGGCAGACGTTCCGGCCGATGAGCGCGGCGACCTGGAGCAGGTCTCGGGCGTCGTCGTCGAGGCCGGCCATCCGGTCGCGCACGATGTCCCGCACGGTGAACGGCACCCCTGCCCGCGCCACGTCGTCCCCGGTGAGCCCGCCCCCGTCGGCCAGCATCCGTGACAGTTCCCGGACGAAGAACGGGTTGCCGCCGGTGCGGGCGTGGATGCCGCGGGCGGCCTCCCGTCCTGGGGCCTGGCCGGTCTCGCCACGGACGATCTCGGCCACCTCGTCCAGGGCGAGCGGACCGAGGTGAAGGCGACGGTGGCCGGGGACACGGCTGGCCGCGGCGAGCATCCGTGACAGCTCGGTACCGGGCGCGGGCGCGCGGTCGCGGAGGGCGCCGATGATCACCGTGCCGCGGGGCGGCTGGGCCGCCAGATGGCTGAACAACCGCAACGAGGCGACGTCGGCCCACTGAAGGTCGTCGAGGACGAGCAGCGCCGGCCGCGACCCCGAGAGCTCGCCGACGGCGGCCGCGACCTGCTGGAACAGGCGAAACTGGACGCCGCCGTCCGGCAACGCGGGCGCGGCCAGGCCGTCGTCGCGCGCGGCGACGAGACGGCCGAGGTCACCGGCGAGCCACCTCTCGCGCGCCGCGGCGGGCAGAGCGCCCAGCACCGTACCGAGCACCTGGACCCACGGCCACATGGACGGGGTCGCGTCCCCTTCCAGGCAGCGGCCCCAGACGACGAGCGCTCCGCGCCGGCCCGCCTCGGCGGCGGTCTCCTCCAGCAGGCGGGTCTTGCCCACCCCCGGCTCGCCCTCCACGATGACGAGCCCCGCACCGCCGGTGAGTGCGGACTCCGCCGCCTGCCGCAGCGTCGCCAGTTCCTCGACCCGGCCGACCAGGCTGTCGGCGGGCCGCGTCCCGGCGGGCGGCGGCGGGGTCCTGCTCAGCACCCGCCGATGCGCGGCCTGCAATGCCGGGCCGGGATGGACGCCGAGCTCCTCGGCCAGACGGCTGCGGGCCGTCCGGAACACCGACAGCGCCTGCGCCTGCTGCCCGGCGGCGTCCAGGGCGGAGATGAGGCCGGCCTGCACAGGCTCGTGCAATGGCGCCATCGAGGCGGCCAGATGCAACGGTGACAGCACCCGCTCCGGGCGGCCAAGGGACACCGCCAGGTCGGCCGCCGCCTCGCACGCGGCGAAGAACTCGCCGTCCAGCCCCGCGAAGAGCGACATCGCGGCCGGTCCGTAGGCCAGCCCTTCGCCCGCGGAACCCTGCCAGAGCCGTAATGCCTCCACATAGCGGTCCAGCGCCGCCTCGCTACGCCGCCCGGCGAGGTCCGCCTCGGCGCGCTGCACGAGGTCCCGGAAGACGGCCAGGTCGAGCATGCCGGGCCCGGCCGCGAACACATAGCCGTCGCCCCTGCGGTGCAGGTATGAGCCGGTCCCGCGGATCGGGAGCGTGGGCTCCAGCAGGCGCCGCAGCGCGCCGACGTGCTTGTGGACGAGGTTGACCGCGCTGGCCGGGGCGTCGCCGTCCCAGATCACATCGACCAGCTCGTTCGTGCTGATCAGCCTGCCCTCACGGGCCAGGAGCAGCGCGAGCAGATACGCCCGCTGCCGGGGTCCGGCGTCCAGCTCGACATCGCCACGCCAGAGCCGCAACGGACCGAGAATCCGCAGCCGCAGGATGCCGGACGCGGAACCGGCCTCGCCACCACTCGGACGAACTGACACGGCCACGCTGGTCACCCCCCTCTGCACTGCCATGACGGATCGCCGGCCACGCGGGCGGATCGCGCACCCGTCCCTGCGCGGGAAGTGTACGACTCCGCTACGGGCCCGCGCCGCCCCCGCTCCCCGCGCGCACGACGTGGTGGGGAGCGGCGCATGCCGCCACCTTGGACGAGCCGACGTGATCACCGAGGCGCCGATGCCGGGGGCATGACGGTGTGTCCTACGCCGGCTTGTACTTGACCTGGCACCACACCGTCCTGCCGGCGGCGTCGTCGTGGACGGCCCACCGGTAGGACAGCGTCTCCACGAGCATGAGGCCCCGGCCGCCCTCGGCGTACATGTCGCCACGGACCTCGGGGGCCGTCTCACCCCCGGCGTCCACCACGTCCACGTGGATGAGGTCGCGGCAGTCGGCCAGAGCGAGGGTGATCCTCCCGCCGTTCCTCGAATTCGAGTGAAGTACGGAATTGGTGACAAGCTCGGAAACCAGCAGCGTCACGTCGTCCAAAGCCGGATGATCCTCGCCGAGCTTCGCCTTCACGAACTCCCGCGCGATCGACACCGACTCAGGAGCTCCAACCAAATCTATGACGCCTAGCAGACTTCCTGCCCTCATTTGTCAGCCTTTCGCACTGGGGAGGTGCGGGTCGCAGATGACTTTCGCCTGACCAGAGTGACGAAACGGGGATATCATCGGTAGCGATTTTCCCTCTCGGCTTCACCGCAAGTCCTGAGAGCATGGATGTGAGTTAGTAGTAACACCCCAATTTAGTCCGAAAGGCAGCCTTCTCCCCCGTGCAAGAGATCGATCCACACGAGTCACCGCGAGCACTTTTCGCCTTCGAGCTACGCAAACACAGAAGTGAGGCGGGGCTCACGCAACACCGGCTGGCCGCGCAGCTCGGATACTCGGACAGCCATGTGGCGATGGTCGAGACCCTGAAGCGGCCACCAACCAAGAAGTTCGCCGAGCTGTGCGACCAGGTCTTGAAGCTGGACGGCGCCATGATGCGCCTGTACGCCGCCACCACCTGGGAGCGGGCTCCGGAGTACATCAGGCCGTGGCTCGACGAAGAGGCGGAGGCCACGGCACTTCACAGCTGGGAGCCGGTCCTCATCCCAGGGCTCCTACAGACGGAGGCGTACGCCCGCGAAATGTTCGCGGCATCTCCAGGCATCACTGGCGAGGAGGTGGAGGAGCGTCTAGCGGGCAGGATGCGGCGACAGTCCATCTTTCACCAGAACAAACCCCCGATGATCAGCATTGTCATGGACGAGTCGGTACTTCATCGGTCCATTGGTGGGGCCGAAGTGATGCGGGAGCAGCTACAACTCGTACTCGAAGCCGCTGAGCGTCCAACGGTGACGATTCAGGTCGTCCCTTACGAGGCCGAGGCGCACTGCGGGCTGGCAGGTGGGTTCATCATCGCTGAACGGAACGGGTCGGCTTACGCCGCCTATGCGGAGGGCCAGCCCTTCGGGCGGACTATAGATGACCGTCAGGTCATCGGCCAACTAACTGCTAGATATGACGCGATTAGGGCCGAGGCTCTACCGTTCAAGCAGTCGGTCAAGCTCATCAGGGAAGTGGTGAACCAACGTGACGGGTGACCTCCGGAACGCACAGTGGCGCAAGAGCACCTTCAGCGCAGACCAGGGCAACTGCGTCGAGGTCGCGTCAAACCTGCCCGGCTTGGTCGGAGTCCGGGACAGCAAGAACCCAGGCGGCCCCCAACTGGCCTTCACGCCGGCCGAGTGGTCGGCATTCGTGACCGGCCTCAAGGCCCGCACGCTGGACGGCTGAGCGAGCCAAGCCCGTAAGGTCGCGGCTGGGAGGGCGGCCGGTGTCGGATCGCGCGGGAGGGCGATCTGGCGCGATCCGGCGTCGAGCGGGCTCGGATCCGCAGGGATCACCTGTCGAACGTTGCCGCCTGGTAAGTGGTCGGGAAAGAACATGTGCGGCAAGATAACTCAAGGAGCAAGGAGGTTCAGAGCCGTTGCCGGCACCGGGAAAGGACGGGCAACTTGACGGACATCGAATCAGGAAAAGTCTATAGAATACGGAACGCGAAGTCCGGCACCTATATCGATATCGCCGAGGACGGCGGCTCGGTCCATGCCGTCGGAAATCCTTTGAACGACAGTGACACCCAGATGTGGCAGCTCAACCGGATCGGGGGTGGGTGGACCCTGCGGAACGTCGGAACAGGTACATATCTCAGTACCAATCTACAGCCGAAGAATGACGACGGCGCCCTTCTGCGGGAATCCTCGTTCGAGTGGCACGTGTGGGAGGAGGAGGCGGTCGCGCTGTCCTGCCGCGTGTGTGTCCCCAACTGCAAGAAAGATCTCGAAGTCACGAACCGTGGGTCCTCCGACCCCGGAACGCGGATAGCGGTATGGGGAAGATGGGAGGGGCAGAACCAGATGTGGTTCTTCGAGGAGTGTAAGTCCTAGCACCGATCACACCGGCGATCCCGTCGATCAACTGCCGCCCGCCGAACCGCGATGGCCGACGTGGCCGCTTATCCACGACGCAAAGATCGGCGCGCTGACCGCCGCAGCCATCCGGACTCTGTGCACCAGGCGCTCGCCGGACTGGAAGATGTGTTCCGCCGCCAGGTCCGTGCAACGCCACAAGCTTCCCGTCCGGCCTGCTCGGTGGACCGAGCCGGAGAACGCCCGCCGATCCACGGCGCCTCGCGCCGGGTCGTGAAAGTTTCCCGTCCCGGGGCGCGGCCGGCGGCGTATGCGCAGATCGGCGAGCGGGTGCCTGACCGGTGATTGCCCTGGGCGCGGCCGGCGCTTTCGATGGGGAGGAGCCGGTAGCCTCCATCCCGCCCCGGAGCGTGTGATGCCCAAGCACCTGTACTCGGCACTCTCCATCGTCCTTTGCGCCATGATCGCCGCCACGGCGCTCGTCGTGACCCGGTCTGCCGCCGCGGGCACGGGGACGGGCGGGTTCGACTTCACCCGGGCACAGGTCGCCACTTCGGGACTGCGGGTGCCCTGGGGCATGGCTTTCCTCCCCGACGGCAGCGCCCTCGTCTCCGAACGTGACACCGCGACCATCGTGCGGGTGCGTCCCGGCTCTTCGCCCGTACAGGTGGCCACGGTCCCGAACGTGTACCCCTCAGGTGACGGGGGCCTGCTCGGCATCGCGCTCTCCCCCACGTTCACGCAGGACCAGTTGGTCTACGCGTACATCAGCTCCGCCTCCGACAACCGGGTGGTCCGGTTCCGGCTCAGCGCCCCGCTGACCCAGCAGGTCATCCTCGCCGGCATCCCCCGGGGCCAGTTCCGCAACGGCGGGCGCATCGCGTTCGGCCCCGACGGCATGCTGTACGTGGCCACGGGCGACGCAGGCAACCCCGGGTACGCCCAGAGCTCGAGCCTCGGCGGCAAGATCCTGCGCATCACCCGCGACGGCGCGGTCCCCACGGACAACCCGTTCTCCGGCTCACCGGTCTACAGCTACGGCCACAGCAATGTTCAGGGGCTCGCCTGGGACGAGGCCGGCCGGCTGTACGCCACGGAATTCGGTCAGAACTCCACAGACGAGATCAACTACATCCGGCCGGGTCACAACTACGGCTGGCCCGCCTGCGAGGGCATGTGCGGTAACCCGAGCTACGCCAACCCCCTGGTGACCTGGAGCGATACCGAGGCGTCCCCCAGCGGCCTGGCGTACGCCAACAGCACGCTGTTCGCCGCGGCCCTCGCCGGTAAGCGTCTGTGGACGGTGCCGGTCAGCGGCGGCAACATAGCGGGCACTCCGGTGGCCGAGCTGCGAGTAACGCTGGGCCGGCTGCGCACCGTGGCGGTCGGTCCGGACGGCTGGCTCTGGGTGACGACGAGCAACCGCGACGGCAGGGGGACGGCGGGCCCCAACGACGACATGATCATCCGGATCCCGCCCGTCGGCCAATCCGGCCCGTCGCCCTCACCATCCGGCCCGGGGGTCTCCCCGTCGGCCAGCCCATCCCCCGCGCCCAGCCCTTCACCGTGCCCCACCCCTTCGTTCAGCCCTTCACCGTCGCCCTCACCCAGCCCGTCAGTGTCCCCCAGCGTCTCGCCCTCACCCAGCGTCTCGCCCTCGCCCAGTCCCTCACCTTCGCCCAGTCCTTCACCTTCGCCCAGTCCTTCACCGTGCCCCTCGCCAACGCCCAGCCCGTCGCCGTCGCCAACGCCCAGCCCGTCGCCGTCGCCAACGCCCAGCCCGTCGCCGTCGCCGTCACCCAGCCCGTCGCCGTCCACGGGCACACGCTCCTGCGAAGCGACGATCCGGTTCTTTCTCCAGTGGACGACGGCCTCCTGGGGCGAACTGACGGTGCGCAACACGGGAACGTCGCCCATCACCTCGTGGACCGTCGTCTTCAAGGTTCCCAACGGGCTGACCTACCTGCAGTGGAACGGCCTCAACCCGCCAGGATCCACGGTGATCGTCACCCAGAACGGCGTACTCCTGCCGGGCGATTCGGTGACGGTGCCATTCGCGATCGGCTGGTCCGGCGGCACTGTCGCGGCTCCGTCGCCCATCACCTGCACGGCCAGATAGCGCCTCGGCTACGGGATCAAGGCGGACCGGGCGGGCGGCCCTGGACTCTCGCCGGCCTCCCGCGCGGCGGCGGGAGGAGAGGGAGAGCAGGGTCGCCCGGAAGATACAGCGCCGAAGGCGCCATTTCAGGGCGGGCGCCATGGCCTTCCGTACGAGATGAACAGCGGGGGAAAGTCGGCGTGCCAGCCTCGGCTCGTGCTGTCAACGGGTATGAGGCAGCCATATCGGCAGGGCGTCCAGTAGGGCGTCCCATCCCTCTGCCAGCAGCCACCACACGCCCAAGGCGAGCACTACGCCCGTCAGTAGCGTTACCAGGACCAACTTCGCCAAAGCTCGTCCAGAGGGCCGAGTCGAGTACCGGGAGGTCAGCACAGCGCCAGTCAATCAGGCGATGGGGTGGGGCACCAGACCTCACCGGTAGGCGGCAGAGGCCACAAGATGATCAGCGCTCAAGGTGCGTCGGCTGCGCCCATGGCCTTCAGGTGCCGGGATGCCCGGGTCAGTTCACGCCGCCGGGGCGGTAGGGCTTGGGGGTGGGGCGGTAGGAGAGGTCGGGGGGGACGTGGGCGCCGGCGCGTTCGCGGATGACGTAGGTGGGGCGGCCCATGCCGCTGCCGTGGATGCGGCCGACGTACTCGCCCAGGACGCCGATGGACATGAGCTGGGCGGCGGAGAACAGGGCGACCATCGAGGCGATGGTGGTGAACCCGGCCACCGTGGTGTCGCCGGCGATGAAGCTCCACAGCACCGAGCCGCCCAGCAGCAGCCCGATGACGCCCACGAGGAAGCCCAGGTAGCTGGCCACGCGCAGCGGCGTGGTGCTGTAGCCGAGGAGCATGTTCATGGCGTGCCGGACCAGCAGCCGCGGCGTGTAGGCCGAGCGGCCGTGGCCGCGCTCGTTCATGTGCACCTTGACCGAGCCGACGCGGGTGGTGGCCCAGGAGAAGGCGACGTCCAGGGAGGCGTGCGGGCCGGACAGGTCGTGGAAGCCCTCGCGCAGCGGCGTGCGGAAGGCGCGGAAGGCGCTGATGGCCCGGGCCGTGCGCACGCCGAGCGCGAGCGCCATGGCGGCCTTGACCGACCGGGAGGCGAGGCTGCGGAGCAGCCCGTGCTCCTCCTTGTGCGGGACGCCGTACACCAGGTCCAGGCGGTCGCCCTCCAACGCGGCCAGCAGTTGCGGGATCTGCTCGGGCAGGTGCTGCAGGTCGTCGTCCATCGTCACCACGACGTCGAACGCGGCCTCCCTGATCCCGGCGACCAGGGCGTTGTGCTGGCCGTAGTTGCGCGACAGGTGGATCGCGCGGACGACGTCGAAGCGTGCCGCGAGGTCCGCGGCGGTCCGCCAGGTGTCGTCGGGGCTGCCGTCGACGACGAGGATCACCTCGTGCCGGACCGACACCTCACGCAGGACCGGCAGCAGCCTTGCCACCAGCGTGGCAAGCACCCGGGCGGAGCGGTAACACGGAATGACCACCGACACCGACATTGATCCCCCGATCATCTCTCGCCCGCAGCCGACCACATCGCCGCAGGTGGACGCCAGGACCGCTGCGGCTCGTGGCGGTGTCCTTGGCGCGGCGTTGCCGCGTGCCGGGTACGGGCCCGCCCGGCTTTTGCCGATCGTGAGGAGCCGTTTGCGCGAGCGGACGGGGCGGGAAGGGGGGCACGGACGGGGACGGACCAGGCGCGGGCGTCGGCGGCCGCGTGACCCGACCTCCGGCGGCGGCAACCGGGGGCCCATTGTTCGGCAAAGCCGCGGACGTCGGGGGGCCAGGTGGTCCGAGCGCCCATAGATTCGGGCCCGTCGATCGGCCATGTGTTCTCGCGGGAAGGCAAGTGAGCGATGAAAGCGCTCGTTCTGGCAGGTGGAAGGGGCACGAGGCTGCGCCCGCTGACCCACACCTCGGCCAAGCAGTTGGTCCCCGTCGCGAACAGGCCGGTGCTGTTCTACGGCCTGGAGGCCATCCGCGACGCCGGCATCACCGAGGTCGGCGTGATCATCGGCGACACCGGCCGTGAGGTCTGCGAGGCCGTCGGGGACGGTTCGGCGTTCGGCCTGGACATCACTTACATCCCCCAGGAGGCCCCGCTCGGGCTGGCCCACTGCGTGCTGATCGCCCGCGAGTTCCTGGGCGACGACCCTTTTGTCATGTACCTGGGCGACAACTTCCTGGTGGGCGGCATCCGGGACCTGGTGGACGCCTTCCGCGACGCCGGCCACGACGCGCAGCTGCTGCTCACCAAGGTGGCCGAGCCGCAGTTCTACGGCGTCGCGGAGCTGGGGCCCTCCGGGGAGATCCTGAGCCTTGAGGAGAAGCCGGCCCGCCCGCGCGGCGATCTGGCGATCGTGGGCGTCTACACCTTCTCCCCCGCGATCCATGAGGCGGTCCGGGCGATCCGGCCCTCGGCGCGCGGCGAGCTGGAGATCACCGACGCGGTGAGCTGGCTGATCGGCAACGGCTTTCGCGTCCACTCGCACCTGGTCAACGGCTACTGGCGCGACACCGGGCGACTACAGGACATGCTGGAGTGCAACCGCATCGTGCTGGAGGGCCTCGAGCCGCGCATCCGCGGCACCGTCGACGGGTCCTCGGAGGTGTCCGGCCGGGTGGTCATCGAGGCCGGAGCCTCGGTGCGCGGGTCGGTGATCCGCGGGCCGGCGGTGATCGGCGCGGGAGCGCGCATCAGCGGGTCCTACATCGGCCCGTACACCTCGATCGGCGACCGCTGCGTGCTGGAGGACGCCGAGGTGGAGTACGCCATCGTCTGCGAGGAGTCGACGGTGCGGGGCGTCTCCCGGCTGACCTACTCGCTGATCGGCCGCAACGTCGAGGTGGTGCGGGCGCAGGGCGTGCCGAACGCGCTGCAGCTGATGGTGGGCGACCACAGCAGGGTGCAGGTGCGGGCATGAAGCTGCTGGTCACCGGCGGGGCCGGTTTCATCGGGTCGAACTACGTGCGCTCGGTGCTCGCGGGCGCCTATCCCTCCTGCGCGGACGCGCGGGTCACGGTGCTGGACAAGCTGACCTACGCCGGCAACCCGGCCAACCTGCGGCCGGTCGCCGGCCACCCGGGGTATGCGTTCGTCCACGGGGACATCGCCGACGCCGGGCTGCTCGCCGCGGTGGTGCCCGGCCACGACGTGATCGTGAACTTCGCCGCCGAGACGCACGTCGACCGGTCGATCACCGGCGCGGCGGACTTCGTGACGACCAACGTGCAGGGCACCCAGCGGCTGCTGGACGCGGCGCTGGCGGCCGGCGTGCGCACGGTCGTGCAGGTGTCGACCGACGAGGTGTACGGGTCGATCTCCACCGGGTCGTGGGAGGAGTCGGCGCCGCTGCTGCCCAACTCCCCCTACTCGGCCGCCAAGGCGGGGGGCGACCTGCTCTGCCGGGCCTACCACCGGACCTACGGGCTGGACGTGCGGGTCACCCGCTGCTCCAACAACTACGGGCCGTACCAGTACCCCGAGAAGGTCATTCCGCTGTTCGTCACCAACCTGATCGACGGGCTGCCCGTCCCCCTTTACGGCGACGGCGGCAACGTGCGCGAGTGGCTGCACGTGGACGACCACTGCCGCGCCGTCCAGCTCGTGCTCGACAAGGGCTGCGGCGGCGAGGTCTACAACATCGGCGGCGGGGTCGAGCTGACCAATCTCGCACTGACCGAGCGGCTGCTGGCCGCGTTCGGAGCCGGTTGGGACTTGGTCGTCCCCGTCGCCGACCGTCGCGGCCACGACCGGCGGTACTCGGTGGACAGCGGGAAGATCCAGGCGCTCGGGTTCGCGCCGGAGGTCGACTTCGAGCGCGGGCTGGCCGAGGTCGTCCGCTGGTACCGCGACCACCAGGACTGGTGGCGGCCGTTGAAGACATCGGGTCAAGAGGGTCACTAGGAGGAGCCATGGAGGCCACGGAGATTCGCCGCACGGTCGAGATCGAGGACCGCCACTGGTGGTTTCGCGAACGCCGCGCCATCCTCGCCCGCGAGCTGCGCCGGCTCGGCTCGCCCGGGCGGGCGCTGGACATCGGGGCCGCGGGCGGCGGCAACACCCGCGTCCTGGTCGAGCACGGCTGGGACGCGCTGGTCGCCGACTTCTCGCAGACGGCCGTGGACCTGGCACGCGAGCGCGGGCTGCAGGCCATCCACGCCGACGCGCGCAACCTTCCCCTGCCTGACGGTCACTTCGACCTGGTCCTGGCGTTCGACGTGCTGGAGCACATCCAGGAGGACCAGCTCGCCGTCCGCGAGATCCTGCGCGTGATGCGGCCGGGCGGGACCGCGCTGATCACGGTGCCGTGCGACATGGCGCTGTGGTCGTCGCACGACGTCGCCTCCGGGCACGTCCGCCGCTACACCCGCGACGGGCTGCGCTCCGTCATCACGCGGGAGGGCCTGGTGATGGAGCGAATGCGGAGCTGGAACGTCCTGCTCCGGCCGATCGCGGCACACCGTAGGCGGCAGACCTTGGTGTCCGGTCTGGAGGAGATACCTCCCGCGCTGAACATGGCGCTGTCCGCCGTCATCGCCGCGGAGCGGTACCTGCCGGTGGGCTCGCTGCCCGGAGTCTCCCTCATCGCCAGGGCGCGCCGGCCCGCATCCCGCTGACTCCGGCTCGCGGCGAACGCCGCGGGTCCGGCGCGAAGGCGTGCCCCCGCGAACGCCGCGGGTCCGGGGCCGCCGGGAACAGCGAACCCGGCCGGAGACCAAGTGGCCCCGCTCGCGAGGTGCGAGCGGGGCCACTTCGGTGGAGTGGAGCGGCCAGGTCAGGCGCGCCGGTCGGTATGCCGGCCGGCGCGGAGACCGCCCCCGCCACCGGTGTCGAACAGCACGTCCACCCAGTAGTTGGTGGCCTGGTAGGTGAACTGCGGGAAGGTGTTGGTCGGGCTGTAGATGTACACGCCGTTCCCCCCGGCCGCGCCGGTCGCCGGCGCGAGGAGCGGGAAGTTCGTGTACTGGCCGGTGAAGTACTGCAGCGTGTACGAGAAGTGCCCCGTGGTCGTGTTGTAGGAGGCGATGTACGTCGTCCCCGCGGTGACCGGCACCGGGGTCGCGAAGTACACCTCCTGCCAGCCGGAGGCGGTCTCGTTGGTGAACGTCGCGCTGGCCAGCAGCTGACCGCCGGTCGTCCACAGGCTCCCGATGTGCTGCCCGGTGTTCTCCGCGCTCTTGTAGAACCGAAGGCCCCTGATCGTCCCGTTGGTGGTGGCCTGGAACTTCACGCCCAGCACCACCGGATCGGACGAGGGATGGGACACGACGGCCGGCACGGCCGAGTCGTTCCACAGGCTCTGGGACGGCGCGAACACCACGTCGACCCAGTAGTTCCTGGCCAGGTAGGTGTTCGGCGGGAAGGTGCTGGACGGGGCGTAGACGTAGAGCCCGTTTCCTCCCCCGGGTCCGTTGGCCGGCGCGGTGAGCGGCGGGCTGACATGCGCCGTGGTGAAGTACTGCGTGGTGTACGGGAAGTGCCCGGAGGCCATGAAGGTGGAGGCGATGTAGGTGGTACCGGCGTCGATCTTCACGGGCGCGGCGAAGTTCACCTGCTGCCAGCCTGAGACCGTTTCGTTGCTGAAGGTCGCGCTCGCCAGCAACTGGCCTGCGGTGGTCCACAGGCTTCCGATGTGCGTGCCCGTGTTCTCGGTCCCCTTGTAGAAGCGGATGCCCCTGATCTCCCCGGTCGTGCTCGCCGTGAACCTGACGCCCAGCGTGAGCGGATTGGTCTCGGGGTTGGCCGCCACCGCCGGGGTGTCCCCGTCGTCCCACAGGCTGCTCATCGACGTGAACACCACGTCGACCCAGTAGTTGCTCGACTGGAAGCTGCTGGTCGGGAAGCCGCCCGCCGCCCCGTACCGGTAGACGCCGTTGCCGCCGGACACGCCGCTGGCGAGCGCCGTGAGCGGGCCGTTCACCACGCTGGTGGTGAAGTAGGGCGAGTTGACGGCGTACCTGCCGTTCGGCGCGTAGTACGAGGCGACGTAGGTGGTGTTGATGTCGACCGCGACGGGCACCGGGAAGTCGACCTGCTGCCAGCCCGACGCCGATTCCGCGGTGAACGTCGCGCTGGCGAGCAGCTGTCCGGTCGAGGTCCACAGGTTGCCGACGTGCGTCCCGGTGTTCAGCGGCCCCTTGTAGAACCGGACGCTCTTGATGTAGCCCGCGCTGGTGACCCGGAACTTCACGCCGACCTCGACGGGGTTGGCGTCGCTGGAGTTCTCGGTCGTCGGCACGGTGGTCGACGGCCAGATCGTGCAGGGACACCGGGTGTCCACGTTCACGGTGACGCTGGTGGGCACCACCTGCAGGTTGCCGATGTCGTCGACCGCCCGGACCCTGATCGTGGCCGTCTGCTGGGACGCGGACGGCGCCCAGGTGTACTGCCAGCTCGTGGTCCCGTTGGCCTGAAACCATCGGACGCCGTCGAAGGAGATCTCGACCCCGGCCACGACGCCGCCCCCCGTGTCGGACGCGGTGCCCTGCACGGTGATCGGTACGCCGCTCGCCACGGTCGAGCCGCTCGACGGGCTTGTGATCGTGGACGTGGGCGGGGCGGTGTCGGTGGACGGGGTGGCGGGGACGAGTCCGGGCTGCAGGGTGACCGGCTGGGAGCCCATGTCGGCGAACAGATTGACCGTCGCCTGCTGCATGTTGATGTTGGCCGGGGTGCCGGGGTTGGCGTGGGTGGCGTCCAGCCCCCACGACCACTGGACGGTCCCGGCGCCGAAGACCAGCGCCCCGCTCGCCGCCTTGTACAGCACGAGGCTGTGGGTGGGCACGCCCGCGCCGTAGCTGCTGCCATAGTTGAGCAGATACTGGGTCGAGGTGGGGATCGTCGTGCTGGAGTACTTCGCCGGACCGGGCGGCTCGACGCCGTTGTCGGGCACCACGTCCCACTCATAGCCGAGCACCCCGTTCGCGAAGGTCACGCTCTGGCCGGGCTGGAGGTTGGCCACCGCGGTGTTGCGCCAGAACCGCATCTGGGAGTACTGCGACGTCACGACCATCGGGTCGTTGACGGTGCCGTTGACCATGAACAGCGTGCCGGTCATGCTGTTCTCCGGCCGGCCGCCGTTGGACGGCGGCGAGAAGCGCGGGTCGCGCCAGCTGCCGGTCCATTGCGGGCTGGGGTCGATCTTCGCGTTGGCGATGGTCTCCTTGTAGCACACCAGGGTGCGGAACTGCGTGGACGTCCCGTCGATGCTGGGTTCCCACCTGGTCTTCCAGAAGACCTCGTTGCCGGAGAAGAACGCGAGGTTCACCCCGTTGTCCCGGGCGTTGGTGACGTTGGTCCGCATGTCGTCGGACCAGTACTCGTCGTGGCCGACCGACAGGAACACCTTGTGCTCCAGCAGTTCCGCCGGGCGGGCCGAGACGTCGACGCTGGAGAAATAGCTGACGTCGTAGGCGTTTGCCTCCAGCCACCGGACCATCGGGTACTCGGCCGAGGAGAACCACGACAGGTTCGAGCCCTGGCAGCAGACGCAGCAGGCGGTCGTGACGGGGCGGTTGTAGCTGACCTTGTACGCCCGGCCCGCCGGGCTGCCGCTGTACAGGCTGTTGCCACCGTAGGTGTTGTAAGCCTGCCAGGTGGTGTCGGCGGTCTTGAACAGCAGCTCCGACTGCCGCGCGTCGTCACGGACCACGAACGTGATGTGGCTGGCGCCGGCGGTCCCGTCCGTGCGGACCAGCTTGGCGAAGTACACGCCGGACACGGCGGTGGGCGGCACGGCCCACGAGCCGGACACGGCCCAGTTGCCGCAGTCGACCAGGCCGGTGGAGGCGTCGGTCAGGCAATTCGGCTGTGCCTGCGGAAGTGACGCCGACGGGTTGACCGTGGTGATCAGCCGTGCCCCCAGGCCGCCGTAGTAGCCGTAACGGTAGATGTCCATCCGGTAGGCCGTGGCCGGGGTGTTCACCTTGAACTGCACGGTCTCGCCGACGTTCACGCTCATCGCGGTCGCGTAGCCCTGGATGCTGGGGTCCCCCGCACCGGTGATGTCCCACTGGCTGGGCGGGCTGCCGGGCAGGCTGTTCTCGATGCAGATGACGGAGCTCGGCGGGCACGCCGCACGCCGCGCCGCCGCCTTGTGCGCCGCCTTGGCGTCCGGCGCCTTCTGCGCCGTGCCGAACCCGACATCGCCGTCCTGCGGTCCCCGTATCCGCCGCAGCCGGGCGGCCGCATCCTCCAGACCGACGCCGGTTTCGCCCGCGCCGCCGGGCCGCGCCGCCGGGCCGGCGTCCCCCCCGGTGCCGGTACGCGTCTTGGTCCCGGGCGCCTGCTGGGCGGTGCTCCTCCCCCGCTCGGGCGCGGGGGCGGGCCCCGCATCTTCCTCGGGCGGGGGATCGCCGGCAGGCGCGTCGGGCTCGCGCGGCTCGTCGGCTTCCGACGGATCGTCCACGCTCGCGGCGCCGTCCGCCGGGCCGGAACCCGGTGCCGGGGCCGCCTCGCCGCCGGGAATGGGCTGTACATCGCGCCGGTCGGAGACCGCCGCCTGGCCGAAGGTCACGGACGGCAGTCCCGCCGCCGACGCCAGGCCACAGGGGCCGGCGGTCGTCAGAATGGCCGCGACGCAGGTCATGAACGTGATCCGGCGGGTCCACGTCCACCGGGGCGGCGTCGCCACCCGGTCAACCATCACAAGTGCGTCCGAGCCCAGCGAACGGCCGTGCATAGGTGACGTGATGCTCATGCGCGCAAGCGTGACAAGGGGCGCACCCGCTGAGCAGACTGGACGCACCGGTCAAGCTCTATCGTTGCCGCGCTTTGCCCTGTTCGCGAGCTTGGCCTCCCGGGCACCGCCCCACGCGCCGCCGCATCGCGGGACACGCCGGGCCATGACCGCGCCGAGCTGGTCACGCTCCGTAATATGTCCTGGGTAACCGCGGGACCCGCGCCGGGTCCGGCCATCCTTCACCTCGCTGGATTGGCGCTCAGATGACGCTTCCCAAACACGTGTCCGACGGCGCGAGCGCCGGGATCTCCTGGTGCCACGCGCTGCGCTGCCCCCGCTGCCGGGGCCGGCTCCGCGACGAGGGCGACCTGCGCTGCGACTCCTGCGCGGTCACCTACCCCGTCGAGAACGGGGTGCCGCGCTTCGTCCCGCCCGACAACTACGCGGAGGGCTTCGGATACCAGTGGAACCGCCACCGGCTCACCCAGCTCGACTCCCACTCCGGCCTGTCCATCACCCGCGACCGGCTGCTGCGCGCGAGCGGCTGGTCCCCGGAGGACCTGCGCGGCCGGACGCTGCTCGAGTGCGGCAGCGGCGCCGGGCGCTTCACCGAGGTGCTGTGCCAGACCGGCGCCCAGGTGACCTCCTTCGACATCTCCAGTGCCGTCCAGGCCAACGCCGCCTCCAACGGCCACTTCCCCAACCTGCGGCTGGTGCAGGCCAGCGTGTACGAGGCGCCGTTCCCCGAGGAGTCGTTCGACTACCTGTTCTGCTTCGGGGTCATCCAGCACACGCCCGACGTCGAGCGCACCTTCAAGACGCTGTTCCGCTATCTGCGTCCCGGCGGCCGGTTCTGCATCGACGTGTACGCGGCGATGGTCGCCTATCCCCACCCGCGCCGGCTGCTGCGCCCGGTCACCAGGCGCATCCCGCCCGCCAGGCTGTACTCCGTGGTGGACAGGGCCGTGCCACGCCTGCTGCCGCTGTCCATGGCGCTGGGCGCGGTGCCCAAGGCCGGCCCGTACCTGGCGCGCCTGGTCCCGGTGGCCAGCCACCGCCACCTGGGCCTGACCGACCCCGAGATGATCCGCAACTGGTCGGTGCTGGACACCTTCGACTGGCTCGCGCCGCGCTACGAGCGGCCTCAGCCGCGCCGCCGCCTCGCGCGGTGGGCGCGGGAGCTCGGCCTGCGGGAGTTCTCCATCCGGCGCGACCGGGGTCTGTACGTGATCGGCGGCGTCAAGTAGATGTGCGGCATCGCCGGCACGGCGTCCCTGTCCCGGCCCGACCCGGCGCTGGTGCGCCGCATGTGCGACGTGATCTCCCACCGGGGCCCCGACGGCGAGGGGTTCCACGACGACGAGCACGCGTCGCTGGGCATGCGCAGGCTGGCGATCATCGACGTCGCGCACGGCGACCAGCCGGTCTACGGCGAGGACGACCGGGTCGTCGCGGTGTTCAACGGCGAGATCTACAACTTCGCCGAGTTGCGCGAGGAGCTGGCGCGGCAGGGGCACCGGCTGCGCGGCGCCGGCGACTCCGAGTGCCTGGTGCACCTTTATGAGCAGTACGGGGACGAGATGGTGCACCGGCTGCGCGGCATGTTCGCCTTCGCGGTGTGGGACCGCGACCGGCGGCGGCTGCTGCTGGCCCGCGACCGCGCCGGCAAGAAGCCGCTGTACTGGTGGGCGGACGCCGGCGCGATCCGGTTCGCCTCGGAGCTGAAGTCCCTCGCCCAGGACCCGGCGCTGCGCCGCGAGATCGACCCGGTCGCGCTGCACCACTACCTGAGCTACCAGTACGTCCCGGCGCCGTGGTCGATCTTCCAGGGCGTGCACAAGCTGCCGCCCGCGCACCTTGCGGTGTGGGAGGACGGCCGGGTGAGCGTGCGCCGCTACTGGCGGCCCGACCGCACGCCCGGGCCCCCGGTGGACGAGCGCGAGGCCGAGGAGCGGCTGCGCGAGCTGCTGCTGGAGGCGACCCGGCTGCGCATGGTGAGCGAGCGCCCCATCGGGGCGTTCCTGTCCGGCGGGGTCGACTCCTCGGCGGTGGTGGCCGCGATGGCCATGCAGAGCACCGAGCCGGTCAAGACGTTCTGCATCGGCTTCGAGGACGACCGCTACGACGAGCGGCACAAGGCCCGCATGGTCGCCGAGCGGTACGCCACCGACCATCACGAGCTGGTCGTGACGCCCGACCTGCTGGAGGTGCTGCCCCGGCTCGCGTGGCACTTCGACGAGCCGTTCGCCGACTCCTCGGCCATCCCGAGCTTCTACGTCGCGCGGATGAGCCGGCGGCACGTCACCGTCGCGCTCAACGGGGACGGCGGGGACGAGTGCTTCGGCGGGTACCGGCGGCACGCGCTGATGGCCCGGGCGGGGCGCATCCCGTCCCTGCCGCGCGCCGTCGCCGGGCCGTGCGGGCGGGCCGGGGCGCTGGTGTCCGAGCGCAGCGAGTTCGGCGGGCTCCCCCGGCGGCTCGGCCGGCTCATGCAGTTCGCCGCGACGCCCCCCGCCGAGCGGTATCCGCGGCTGATGTCGTGCTTCACCCCCGAGCAGAAGTGGCGGATCTACGGCGATGGGCTGCGCGAGCGGCTCGCGGGCGTGGACAGCCACGCGCTGCTGCGCGACGCCTTCGACTCCTCGGCGGCGGGTTCCGACCTCGGCCGGGTGCTCGACGTGGACACCCTCACCTACCTGCCGGACGACCTGCTGGTCAAGGTGGACATCACGACGATGGCCAACTCGCTGGAGGCCCGCTCGCCGTTCCTGGACCACCACCTGATGGAGTGGGCGGCCCGGCTGCCCGACTCGTGCAAGGTGCGCGGCAACCACACCAAGGTGCTGCTCAAACGGGCCGTCGCCCCCTGGCTGCCGCCGGGGCTGGCGCACCTGCCCAAGCAGGGGTTCGGCGTGCCGCTCGCCGCCTGGCTGCGCGGCGAGCTGCGCGAGCTGGCCTTCGACGTGCTCACCGACCACACCGCCCGGGTCAGGGGCCTGTTCCGGCCGGCGGCGGTGCGCGACCTGCTGCAGCGGCACATGAACGGCAGTGACCACGGACCCCGGCTGTGGACGCTGCTGCAGTTCGAGCTGTGGCACCGGGCTCATGCCGTCCCGGGCGGCATCGCCCTGGCCCGCACCGGGTGCCCGGACTCCTCCCTGGCGTACATAAAGGAGTGACAAGGACATCGCCGGGCACGGGCGTCCACGCCCGGCGACCGGCCTTCGTCTCGCCAAGCTTGCACGCATGACGCACACACCGTCCGTCGAGGACCGCGCAGGCGCCCTGATGGAGATGACGCCGGTCGTTCCGGCGCCTAGGCCGCCCAGGTGGCGGCCGCACCGGTCGCCGTGGCTTCCGAGCTTGACCCTGATCGTCCTGACCGCGGCGACGTTGAGCCGCTACGGGGTGTCCGCCACCGACATGGCGGTGTTCGGCGCCTATGTGGCGGCCGGGCTGGCGGTTCCCGGCACGTTGCTGGTGCGGGCCCTGTACGGCGGGGCGCGCACCCGCGCCGAGGAGATCGCGCTGGGGCTGACGCTGGGCTACGCCGCCGAGATCCTGTGCTACATGGGCGCCCGCGCCGCGGGAATGCCTCTGCTGGTGCTCGCCTGGCCGGTCGCCGTCGTGGCGGCGTTCCTCGCCGTCCCGCGCCTGCGCCGCCACTGGCGCTCCCCGGCCGTGCTGGAGCGGGCGCCGCTGTGGGCGTCATGGTCACTCGCTCTGGTGATGACGTTCCTGCTCGCCTGGAGCGCGCTGAACTTCTTCCGTACCCACGCCCTGACCTGGCCGGGGCTCGGCGCGGCGTCCATCGACATGCCGTTCCACCTGGCACTGATCGGCGAGCTGAAGCACCACATGCCGCCCACCTCCCCCATGGTCGCGGGCGAGCCACTGCTCTACCACTGGTTCGTCTACGCGCACTACGCGGCGGCGAGCTGGGTCACCGGGGTGGAACCGCTGGTGCTGCTGTGCCGCCTGGGCGCGCTGCCCATGCTCGCCGTGACCGTGGTTCTGGTCGGCATGACAGGACGGCGTGTCACGGGTTCTTGGGCGGGGGCGGCGCTCGCCGCCGCGGGCACCGTCTTCGTGGCGGTGCCCAGCCTGTACCTCGGCATCAACGGGTCGTTCACCTGGGGAGGCATCCCCGATCTGGCGTGGACGAGCCCCACCCAGACCTTCGGCGCCATGCTGTTCACCCCAGTGGTCCTCCTGCTCGCCGAGCTGCTGGAGGACGGACGCGGCGCCGGCCGGTGGGTCATGCTGGGCGTCCTGCTGCTGGCCGTGACGGGGGCGAAGGCTTCCTATCTGCCCCTGCTCGGCACCGGCCTGGTGGTCGTCGTCGTAGCCGTCGCGCTGAGGCGCCGCCGCCCGCCCTGGACGGCGCTCGCGGCGCTCGGCATGACCGGCGCACTGTGCCTGTTCGCCCAGGTCGTCCTCTTCAGCGGTGCCCGCCAAGGGCTGATCATCTCGCCCTTGTTCACGATGCGCACGACGCTGGGCGAGCTGACCGGCCTGGGCTGGGGGGCCCTGCCGCCGGTGGGGGCGGTGCTCGGTGTCACCGTGATCTACCTGCTGGGCTGGCTGGTGGTGTGCGGCGGGGCACTCGGCCTGCTCAGCCGGGCCGACGCCCTGGCCCGCCCGGGTGTGCCGCTGATGCTGGGCATGGGCGCCGCGGGGCTCGGCACGATGGCGCTGCTCGGGCATCCGGGCCGCAGCCAGCTCTTCTTCCTGTGGGGCGCCTACCCGTACCTGGTGATCGTCACGGTGCACGGGATGCTCCTGCTGCTGCGCCGGTCGGGTGTGCCGCTGAGGGCGACGGTGCTCGCCGCCGCGGCGGGGACGGCCCTGGCGTACGTCATCCCCCTGCTGTGCCGGGTGACCGTCCCGCTGAGCCCGGGAGCGTCCGTCACCCTCCTGTACCGGCCCTACATCGCTCTCACGGCCGTCGTCGTGGCGGTGAGCGTGGTGCTGGCGGCCCGGGCGGGAGCCCTGCGCGCGTGGGCGCTGGTGACGGTCATGCTGGCGGCCATCGGCCTGCCGGCGGACCTGCACGCGCGGGTGCTCACGAGCGCCGGCCGCCTGGCCGAGAACGGGCGGGTCACCACGGTCGTGCCGGCCGTCCGGATCCCCGACGGGACCCTCGTGGCCGCCCGGTGGCTGCGCGCCCACTCCCGCCCGGACGATCTGGTGGCGACGAACACCCACTGCGCGTGGGGAAGAGAGCATCCCTGCGCCTCGCAGCAATTCTGGGTCACCGCCCTGACCGAACGGCGCATGCTGGTGGAGGGGTGGACGTACACCGCGACGAACATGAGCCGCTGGGTCTCGCGGGGGCTGCCGGAGTACATCGCGTTCTGGGACGGCCGGCGGCTCGCGCTGAACGACGCGGCGTTCACCGCCCCCTCCCCGGAGATCCTCAGGGAGCTGCGCGACCGCCACCACGTGCGGTGGCTGTTCGCGGACACGCATCTGACGCGCCTCGGCATCGACGGGTACGCCCGGCCGGTGTTCCGCTCCGGGGACTACGCGATCTACGACCTGGCCGCACTCACCGGCCATGCACTTTGACCACACGCGCCGCCCGGGCGCTCCGGGCGTTCGCGGCCCACGCTCTTCGACCACACTCACGGCCCGAACCCTCCACGCCTTCGCGGCCCACGCCCTCTGAGCACGGAAGAGGTCACCATGCGGATCTTGCAGGTCGGATACCGGCTGCCGCCCGAGCAGGGCGGTCTGGAGCGTCACATCGCGCGTCTGTCCCGCGAGCAGGTCGCCCGCGGGCACGAGGTCGTCGTGGCCCACCGTCACGGCCGGGCGCCGGACGGCACGCGGGTCCTGCCACTCACTTCGACCCGGATGAGCAGGCTCGCCCGGAGGCGGTCCGACGTGCTGGCGTTCGCGCTGGAGTGCGCCCGCGCGCTGCGCGTCGCCGAGGAGCCGGACATCGTGCACGTCCACGGCGACCACCGCGAGACTCTCGCGCTCGGCCCGGTCGCGCGGCGGCTCGGCGTCCCGCTCGTGCTGAGCGTCCACGGCGCGATGACGATGCGCCACCTGCCGGTCATGCCGCTCGCCTTCCGCCACGTCGGCGACTTCATCGCCTTCGGCACCCGGCCCGCGCGGGATCTGCGTCAGGCCGGCGTGCCGGCGGCCAGGATCGTCACCATGTCGAGCGGCCTGGATCTCGGTCACATCGCCCGGTACCGCGGACAGCCGGTCGAGCCGGGTCTCATCGTGAGCGTCGGCTCGCTGGAGAAGGTGAAGAACCACGCGCTGACCATCGAGGCCTTCCACGACCTGCGCGCCTCCCATCCCGGCGCACGCCTGGTCATCGCCGGCGAGGGCGGCGAGCGCGGCGAGCTGGAGCGGCTCGCCGGCACCGGCCGCGGTGTCCGCCTGGCCGGGCACCTGCCGGAGAGCGAGGTGTACGCGCTGGTGGGCCGGGCGCAGGTGTTCGTCCTGGCCTCTCGCAGATTGTCCACCATCGGGGAGGGCATCCCCACCGCCGCGCTGGAGGCCCTCGCGCTGGGCACCCCGGTCATCCTGTCCTCGGACACCACCCTGGACCCGGTCGTCGAGCCGGGCGCGTACCAGACCTTCCGCAGCGGCTCGGCGCCTGACCTGGTGGACCGGCTGCGCGCGGTGCTGGATTCCGATCCCTCGCTCGCCGGGACCGTCGAACGCGGCCTGCGGGCGACGTCGGCCCTGGACTGGGCGTCGGTGGCCGCGCGCGTGGAGGACCGGTACGCGGAGCTGCTCTCCGGCGTGCCTCGCCTCCCGGCGAGCACTCCATGACCGCGCCGAGGCGTTCACCGCATGGCGGTCCCACCTCCGGACGAGCGCCCTATAGAGATGCCGTCCCCCGGCGAGCGTCCCATGGCGGCGCCGTCATCCCGCCCGTGCGGCCCGAGGGTCCGGCCGGTGCGGCGGCGGTCGCGGAGCGGCGCTCCAGAAGGCCCGCGCTGCGGGAGGCGCGAGTAGCCGTGGCGGGCGTGCGCGATCGGGTGGCCGGTCTGCCCCGGCCCGGCGGCGGCCACCTGCGGACCTTCTCCTCGCTGGCCGCCGCCGGGCTGGCCGAGGCCGTCCTGTCCTCGCTCAGCCTGGTCGCGCTGGTGCGGGTGACCGGCGCCGAGACCTCGGGACGGGTCATCTTCGCCCAGTCGATGGCGAGCGTCTGCTTCCTCGCCCTCGACCCCCGGCTGGACAACACCGTCCAGCGGTATGTGCCCATCGAGCAGTGCCGCGGCGGACGGGGGTTCGCGCTGTACCGGCGGCTGGTGCGCTGGGACGTGGGCGTGCGCGCCCTCGCGGCCGCGCTCTGCTGCGCGGGCGTCCTCGCGGCCTGGCTGCTCGGCCTGGCCGGCGACGACCTGGCCCGCATGCTGGTGCTCGCGTTCGCCGGGCGCGCGGCGCTCGCCGCCAACGGTGCGGTGCGCGCGTCGTTCTCCCTGGCCGACCGGCTGCACGAGCTCGGCCTGCTGCGCCTGGGCTGCGCGGTCCTCGCGTTCGCGCTGTCAGTGGGCGGGCTACTGGCCGGCGGCCCGCTGGCCTATCTGGCCGGGCAGGCGCTCGGCGCGATGCTGGCCGGCCTGGTGGTCGGCGCGCTCGGCACGCGGGCGCTGCTCGCCCGGCTCGGCCCGGCCACCGGGAGCGCGCCCATGCCGGCCGGCCTGGTCTCCTTCACCCTCAAGGCCTCCGGCGGCACGGCGCTGGCGGAGGTCTCCGAGTCCGGCATCCTCACCGTCGCGGGCGTGCTCGGCGGCTCGACGCTGGTGACCGTCCTGAAGATCGCCTCGGCGCCCGGGCGGCTCTACGCGACGATGGTGATGCCGGTCGCGTCCATGCTGTACCCGCGGCTGGCCCGCGCCGCGGCGGCGGGGCGGGAGCGGACGCTCGCCCGCCGGGACATCGCGCGCGCCAGCGTCCCGCTGGCCGCCGCCGGGGTCCTGACGCTGGCCGCGGCGCTGCCGCTGATCGACGACGTGCTGCGCGTGGTCTACGGGGCCGGGTACGCGCCCATCGGCCCGGTGGCCGCGGTGCTGGTCGCCGCGGCCACCGTCAAGGGGCTGGTGTGCTGGTCGAACGTGCTGCCGCTCGCACTCGGCCGGCCGGGCTGGCGGCTCGCCTACCTGGCGGGCGAGGGCGCGGCGCTGCTCGGGATGCTGCTGCTCGCCCGGTGGGCCTTCCCCGGCCCGATGGGCACCGCGCTGTGCTTCGCCTGGGGGACGCTGGCCGCCGCGGTCGCCGGGGCCGCGGTATGGGCGGCCCTGCTCCGGCGGATCTCGGCCGCCCGCCGCGAGCCCGCGGCGGAACGCCCCCCGGCCCTGACCTCCCCCTGAGCGTCCGTCCCCGCCATCTGGAAGCTTCGAAGGCAGCCGCCTGGAGATGCGCGGGCGCCGGGCGCGCGGGCGGGGGCCCGCGTCAGGGGTGGCGGGTGAGCGCCAGGTGCTGGTACAGGTCTTCGAACCACTCGGCGGTGCCCGCCATGTCGACGCTGTGCGCGCTGGCCGACGCGCCGTCGCGCAGGCGGCGGTGCACCACCGGGTCCATGGCCCGCAGCAGCCCTCGCGCCAGGTCGCGGGCGGAGCCGGGCCTGGTCAAGATGCCGTTCCGGCCGGAGTGGACCAGCTCGGCGATGCCGCCGACCTCGGTGGAGACCACCGGGACCCCGGCCGCCAGCGCCTCCATGACCACGACGGGCAGCGCCTCGTGGGCGGAGCTGAGCACGACCAGGTCGGCCGCCGCGGCCAGCCTCCTCGCGCCCGGCACCCGGCCGAGGATGCGCACGGCGCCCGCCACCCCGTGCCGTTCGACGTCGCGGGCGACCTGGTCGCGCAGGGGGCCCTCGCCGGCCAGCAGGAACACCGCGTCCGGCCGGGCCCGCAGCACCTCGGCGGCGGCGCGGACGAGCAGGGCGTGGTCCTTCTCCGGGCGGAAGTTGGCGACGCAGGCGATGAGGAACGCCTCCGGCGGCACGGCGAACTCCCGGCGGGTGGCCTCCCGCCGCGCCGCCCAGTGCCGCAGCTCCTCCACGTCCACCCCGTGCAGGCGGGTCAGCACGCGTCTGGCGCCCCGCGTGGACGGCGAGCGCGCCACCTGCGAGGAGACCGCGACCGTCCCGTCGTCCAGCCACCGGGTCAGGCGGTCCAGCGCGGTGCTGACCGCCGAGGTGACGCGCTCGGCGAACACCGTGCCGGTCCGGCGGCTGTAGTGCACGGTGGACACCAGGATCGGCCGGCGGCGGCTGAGCCGCACGAACGGCCGCAGGACGACGGCGGGCATCGGCGAGTGGACGTTCAGCACGTCGGGGGCCAGGCGGCGCACCGTGACGACCAGGCGCGCGACGGCCAGCGGGCGCGGGCCGTGCCCGAGGTTCACCACGGGCACGCCGGCGTCGCGCAACTGGCCGATCAGCTCGGCGGTCGAGGCGCGCAGGCACACCACCGTGTAGGCGGTGCCGCCGCTCGCGGCGCGGCGGAGCCGTTCGACCAGGAGCGTCTCGACGCCGCCCACGTCCAGCGTCTTGACCACCTCGCACACGCGCAGGGCGCGCCGGGCGGGCCGCCCGCTCATCGCGGCGACCCTTCGGGCACCGGCCGGTGGGCGCCCGGGCCCGCCCCGGCCCGCGCGGCCTTGCGCGCGTCCCGCACATGCCCGGACCAGGCGACCGCGGCCAGCAGGCTGGTGACCATGACGATCGGCATGCGCTGGCGGAAGATCAGCCCCACGTTGGCCATCGTGGTCGCATAGACGATGGTGCTCGGCACGATGAACAGCAGCAGGAAGCAGGCGGTCGCCCGGTCCTCGCGCCACAGCCACACGACTCCGCGCACCGCCCAGAAGAGCAGGAAGTACCAGACCAGCACCTCGATCTTCCCGAGCTGCAGGGTCAGGCTGCCCCCGGTCCACGGGAAGGGGGACAGCAGCGTGTACATCAGCTTCGGCCCGAGCCGGTTCCACGGGTTGCCGCCGTCGTCGAAGATCACGCCCGAGCCGCCGACGGCGTTGCCGCGGCGCACCAGCTCCGACTGCCCGTAGTCGAGCTGCTCCTGCATCGCCTCGACCGGCGGGGTCTCGGCGAGATCGGCGAACGGCAGCACCATCAGCAGCGCGGCGACGATGAGCAGAGAGCGCACCGACAGCACCCTGCGCAGTCCCGCGAAACCCAGGGCGACCGGCATCGCGCACATGAACACCATGTACGGGCGCACATACCACAGGGCCCACAGCGCCACGGCGAGCAGCGCCACCTTGCGCATGTCGAACCGCCGCAGGTTCCAGGCGCCCAGGCCCAGGCAGGCGACGACGAGCAGGGCGTTGAAGCCGTCCTTGAACATGTCGGAGGTGTGCAGGACGAACGCCGGCATGAAGGCGGTCAGCACCATCAGCTGGAACGCGGCGCGGCGGTCGGCGCCCACGAGCAGGGCGAAGCGGTACATGACCAGGCACAGCGCGCAGGCCAGGAACGCGACCAGCGCCGTGCAGGCCAGCGGGGCGGGGCCGCCGCACACGTACAGCACCAGGGCGAAGGCGTTGCACGGGATGGCCGCCGCGTACAACGACGGGATGTCGTCGGAGGTGACGAACTGGAAGCCCTCGCGCTTCCAGAAGGCCACGACCTCGAGCGCCCTGGACTCGTAGGTGATGTTGTCGCCGCCGTAGGGGATGACGTGGTTCTGCATCACCAGGATCTGCACCGCCAGCCGGACGGCGAAGGCGAGGAGCAGCACCGGCAGCACCCGCCGGGCCGCCTCGGCATCGACGCTCGTCTGGATCGTGCCGATGAGCAGCAACGCCGCGGCGGCAACGATGACATATTCCATGGAAGGGCACCCTCAGTTCGAGATCACGCCGCGGCCGTCCGGTCGCCCGCGACGGGCCGCCGGGCACGGACTCCGCGAGGCGACGCTAGCCGCCGTGAATACGGGGCGCCGTGCCCGGCGGACGTCGGCGGTTCGACCATTACCTTGGTTTGCGGACTCTTTTCGCTCACCCTGGTGCGCCGAATTCGGGGCCGCGCCGCTTTCGACGGCCATGCATGGGATTTCCGGGGTCACGACCCGCTTTCGCGGTAATTCAGGGGATTCCCCGCGCCGCCCCGGGCCACCGTTCACCGCTGTCACCAGCGACAATGCGCCAACACGAGCCGCCACCCGCCGGCGCCCGCCACACGCATACGGTGCCGGGAATGCCGATCGATCATGCGCAGGTAGGGATAGGGAAAACATTTCGCCACCACCATGACGGTGTCGGCGAACAGAGCAAACGGCCAGCTAGCTTCTCGGAGGTGACCAGTCGGATACGTGTCATGGAAATCATCGCCCGGATGAACGTGGGCGGCCCGGCCACCCAGGTGTCGGGGCTGTGCAAGCTGCTGGACGCCGAGGAGTTCGACCACCGCCTGTACACCGGCCACGTCGACGACGGCGAGGGCGACCGCCTGGTCTTCGGCGACGCCGGCCTCGCCGTGCACCGCGTGCCCGGCCTCGGCAGGTCGGTCAACCCGGCCGGCGACCTGCGCGCCCTGTACCGGCTGGCCGGCACGATGCGGTCCTTCCGCCCGCACATCGTCCACACCCGCACCGCCAAGGCCGGCGCGCTCGGACGGCTCGCGGTCTCGCTGTCGGGGGTCGGCGCCGCGCGGGTGCACGTCTTCCACGGCCACCTGCTCGAGGGCTACTTCTCGCCGCCGAAGCGGGCCGTCTACGTAAACGCCGAGCGCTTCCTCGCCACCCTGTCGGACCGGCTGGTGACCGTCGGCGCGCGCGTCCGCGACGACCTGCTGCGCAACCGCATCGGCCGCCCGGAGCAGTACGTGGTGATCCCGCCCGGCGTGCGCCTCGGCCCGGTGCCCGACCGCGCCGCGGCGCGCACGGCGCTCGGGCTGCCGCCCGGCGCGCCCGTCGTCGCCTACGTCGGCCGGCTGACCAGGATCAAGCGTCCCGACCGGCTCCTCGAGGTCGCCCGCGAGGTGCTCGCCCGCGTGCCCGGCTGCCGGTTCGTCGTCTGCGGAGGCGGCGAGCTGCGCGAGCAGGTGGAGCGCGAGGCCCGCTCCCTGCCCGGCCCGGTGGACCTGCTGGGCTGGCGCCGCGACGTGGAGACGGTGTACGCCGCCGCCGACGTGGTGCTGCTGACCTCCGACAGCGAGGGCACCCCGCTGAGCCTGATCGAGGCGGGCATGACGGGCACGCCCGTCGTCGCGACGCGGGTCGGCAGCGTCGCCGAGGTCGTCCGCGACGGGCGCACCGGCCTGCTCGCCGCCCCGGACGCCGGGGAGCTGGCGGCGCACACCGTGCGGCTGCTGTCGGACCAGGAGCTGGCCCGCCGCATGGGCCGGGCGGCCCAGGCGTGGACGACCTCCGCGTTCGCCGTGGAGCGGCTGGTCGCCGACACCGAGACCCTGTACCGATCGCTGCACGGCGCGTCCGACCACCGCCGCTCGACCCCGGAGACGAGCACCCCATGAGAATCCTTGTGACCGGAGGCGCCGGCTTCGTCGGCGCCAATCTGTGCCGCGCGCTCACCGCCCTGCCCGAGGTGCGGCGCGTGACGGTGCTGGACGACCTGAGCACCGGCCGCCTGAGCAACCTCGCGGGCCTGGACGTCGACTTCGTCCAGGGCAGCATCCTGGACGCCGACCTGCTGGCCCCGCTGGCGGGCGAGGCCACGACCGTGGTCCACCTGGCCGCGCGGCCCTCGGTGCCGCGCTCCCTGGAGGACCCGCTGGCCTCGCACAACGTCAACGCCACCGGGACGCTGCAGGTGCTGGAGGCGTGCCGCGCGGCCAGGCCGCACGTGATCGTCGCCTCGTCCTCCTCGGTCTACGGCGACTGCCTGGAACCGCGCAAGCACGAGGACCTGCCGGCCCGCCCGCTCAGCCCGTACGGCGCGAGCAAGCTGGCCACCGAGGCGTACGCGCTGGCCTACGGACGCAGCTTCGGCCTGCCGGTGCTGCCGTTCCGCTTCTTCAACGTGTACGGCCCGCTGCAGGCGGCCGACCACGCCTACGCGGCGGTCATCCCCACGTTCGTGTCGGCCGCCCTGGACGGCAGGGCGGTGCCCGTGCACGGCGACGGCCGCCAGGCGCGGGACTTCACCTACGTGGGGTCGGTGACCGACGTCATCGTGCAGGCGACCCAGCGCCGCGTCACCAGCGCGACGCCGGTGAACCTCGCCTTCGGCACCCGGGTGTCGCTGCTGGAGCTGCGCGACATCCTGTCCGCGGTGCTCGGCGAGCCCGTCGAGACGGCCTTCCTCCCGGCGAGGACGGGCGACATCCGCGAGTCACAGGCCTCTCCCCGCCTGCTTCGCGACCTGTTCCCGGGCGTGCGTCCCATGTCGCTGGCCGACGGGCTCCGCATGACCGTGAGCTGGTTCGAACAAGCCATGAGATCCCAATCTGCGTCTCACATGTAATGGGAGAAGTCGGTGAGCACCCTGACAAGGAACACCTACTTGATCACCGGAGGCAGCGGTTTCGTCGGCTCGCATCTGGCCGACGCGCTGCTCGCCCGCGGCGACCGTGTCGTGATCTTGGACAACCTGTCCACCGGGCGGCTGGCGAACCTGCGCCCGCACCCCGACCTGCGCTTCGTCCAGGGCTCGGTCCTTGACGAGCTCGTGGTCGACGAGCTGGTCCACCAGTGCGACATCGTGGTACACCTGGCGGCCGCGGTCGGCGTCAAACTGATCGTCGAGCAGCCGTTGCGGTCACTGACCACCAACATCCGCGGCTCGGAGATCGTCATCGAGGCCGCGCACCGGTACCGCCGCAAGATCCTGGTCACCAGCACCAGCGAGATCTACGGCAAGAACTCCTACGGCCCGCTGCGGGAGGACTCCGACCGCATCCTGGGCAGTCCGGCCGTGGTCCGGTGGGCCTACAGCACCGCCAAGGCCGTCGACGAGATCCTGGCCAACGCCTACCACAAGGAGCGCGGCCTGCCGACGATCATCGTGCGGCTGTTCAACACCGTCGGACCCCGGCAGAGCCCGGCCTACGGCATGGTCATCCCGCGCCTGGTCCGCCAGGCGCTCAGCGGCGATCCGCTCACCGTCTACGGCGACGGCACCCAGACGCGCTGCTTCGCCCACGTGGCCGACGCGGTCGACGCGCTGCTGCGGCTGCTGGACCACGAGGCGGCGATCGGGCAGACCTTCAACGTCGGCTCCGCCGACGAGATCAGCATGCTGGAGCTGGCCAAGCTGATCATCGAGCACGTCGGCTCCACGTCGGGGATCGACCTGATCCCCTACCACGAGGCCTACGAGCAGGGCTTCGAGGACATGACGCGCCGCGTGCCCGACACCGGCAAGCTCCGCGCGCTCACCGGCTGGACGCCGCGCCGCGACCTGGACGAGATCCTCTCCGAGATCATCGCCGAGGCCCGCGAGGACCTCGCGGTGTCCGCGCGGTGAACGCGGCGATCGGCCTGGCCTCCATGGCGAGCGCCTGCGTGCTGAGCGCGGCGGCCACCCCGGCGCTGAGGCGGCTCGCGCTGCGCTGGAACCTCAGCGACCGTCCCGGCGGCCACAAGGCCCACGACCACCCGACCCCCTACCTGGGCGGCCCGGCGATCGTCCTCGGCACCGTCGTGCCGACGGCCGCCGCGCTCGGCCTGGCCGACCTGCGGATCACCGCGATCGTCCTGGCCGCGACGGCGATCGCCGCGCTCGGCCTGATCGACGACATCGCCTCGCTGCCCGTCGTGACCCGCCTGACGGTGGAGTCGGTCGCCGCGGGCGGCGTCGTGCTGTCCGGCGTGCACGTCACCGTGACCGGGCAATGGGTGGACGGGTTGATCACGGTGATGTGGATCGTCGTGATGACCAACTCCTTCAACCTGCTGGACAACATGGACGGCGCCCTCGGGACGGTCACCGCGGTCACCGCGGCCTTCCTGGCCGCGGCCGCCCTCATGAGCGACCGGCCGGCGTTCGCGGTGCTCCTCGGCGCGCTGGCGCTGTCGTGCCTGGGCTTCCTGGCGCACAACTGGCCGCCCGCGAGGATCTTCATGGGCGACTCGGGGTCGCTGTTCATCGGCTTCACCCTCACGTGCTCCTCGGTCGCCGTGGAGACCGGCCGGGCGGCCGGCACGACCGCCGCCGGGCTGCTGCTGTGGACCTTCGTCGCCGTGGTGGACACCGGCGTGGTGCTGGTGTCGCGGATCCGCGCGGGGCGCTCCCCGCTGTCGGGCGGCACCGACCACCTGTCCCACCGGCTGCGCCGCATGGGGCTCGGCTCCCGTGCCGTGCCCGCGGCCCTCGGCGCGGTCGCGGCGGTGCCCGGCGCGCTGTGCCTGGCGATCGCCGTGGGATGGGTGCCCGCGCTCGCCGCGGCCATCGTCACCGGCGGCGTCGCCACCCTCCTGATCGGCCTGCTGCAGGGCGTGCCCGCCTACGCGCCGGCCGGTCCTGCCGACAACCTCGCAAAAATCACCGAAAGGCGGCGATGACCAGGTGGATCTGCTCTACTTCGTACGACTTGCGCGCAGAGGCTGGATGGTGCTCGTGCTGTCGCTGGTCCTGTCGGTGACCGCCGCGCTCGTCCTGACCGCGCGGACACCGCCGAAGTACGTCGCGACGATCACCATGATGGTCTCCGGCTACGACAAGGTGGGCAGCCTGACCACCGCCTACCAGGCCGGGATGCTGTCGACGCAGCGCGTCCAGTCCTACGCCAACCTGCTCACCAGCCGCCGCGTGGTGGGCCAGCTCGCCGGCGGCGAGCAGGTCACGCGCCTGCAGGAGGCCATCAAGGCGGAGGCCATCCCGGCCACCATGCTGCTGCGCGCCACCGTCACCGACGCCGACCCCGTGCGCGCCGCGCGCCTGGCCAACACCCTGGGGGCCAGGTTCACCCGGGTGATCGACCAGATCGAGCGGCCCACCCGCGACAGCCGCCCGGCCGTGCGGGTCACGGTGGTGGACAGCGCCGACGTCCCGAAGGTGCCGGTCACCCCCCGGCCGCTGGTCAACCTCGGCCTCGCCCTGCTCATCGGGCTGCTGGTCGCCTTCAGCACGCTCGTGCTGCGCGACCGGCTGGACACCACGGTGAAGTCCTCCGAGGCGCTGCAGGAGAGCGCCGGAAGCTCGGTGCTGGGCGTGATCGGCTACGAGAAGGACGCGCGGCACCACCCGCTGATCGTCCGGGAGAACGGCCGGTCCACGCGCTCGGAGGCCTTCCGCTCGCTGCGCACCAACCTGCAGTTCATCGGCGTCGACCGGCGGCCGAAGTCGCTGGTCGTCACCAGTTGCCTGCCGAACGAGGGCAAGTCCTCCACCTCGGCCAACCTGGCGATCACCCTGGCCCAGGCAGGCTGGCGGGTGATCCTGGTGGAGGGCGACCTGCGCAGCCCGCGCATCCCCCACTACCTGGGCATCGAGGGCTCTGCCGGGCTCACCGACGTGCTGATCGACAAGGCGGCCCTCAAGGACGTCATCCAGCCGTGGGGCCCGAGCGGCCTGTCGGTGCTCCCGGGCGGCCAGATCCCGCCCAACCCCAGCGAGCTGCTCGGCTCCAAAGGGATGCGCGCGGTGCTGGCCGAGCTCGTCGCGGACTACGACCTGGTCATCGTCGACGCGCCGCCGCTGCTGCCGATCACCGACGCCGCTGCGCTGGCCGCCGTCTGCGACGGCACGCTGCTGCTCGCGCGCTACGGCAAGACCCGCCGCGAGCACATCGCCCGCGCCGTGGAGACGCTGGCGTCGGTCAACGCCCGCCTGGTCGGCACGGTGCTGAACTTCGCTCCGGGCAGGCGCGGCGGGTACTACGGCTACGGATACGGCTACGGGGCCGAGACCGCGCCGCGCGAGATCAGGACGCCGGTCAAGGTGTGAGCAGCCAGAACGGGACGGCGAGCGCTCCGGCGATCAGCCGTCCCGCCGCCCGGTAGGCGCGCAGAGAGCGGCCGTAGGGGTCGCCGATGTCGGGCTGGTCCACCCGGACCAGCCCGCGCCGCGTCCGGGCCTCGGCGACCAGCGCGCGGGCACGCGGCCCGAGATCCAGGTGGCGGTCCACCGCCCCGGCGGGCACGGCCCCCGTCAGCACGCCGAACTCGGCGATCGTGAAGGCCCGTCCCGCGGCGGCCGGGCACATCGCCACCGCCGCCGCCCGGTGCTCGCGCGCGGCGGCCAGTACCAGGTCCGCCGCCTCCACCATCTCGGCCGTCAGTCGCCGGGCGCGGAATCCCGCGTGGTCGCCGCCGAGCTCGGCGAGGACCCGCGCGGCGTGCCCGGTCATCGGCTCCCCCGCCAGGGCATGGCTGCCCGCGCTGGCGACCTCCAGCGCCGGACAGGGGCCGAGGGCCGACCGGGTGAGCCGCTCGGCGAGCGGGGAGCGGCAGATGTTCCCCGTGCACACGAACAGGATGCGGAACCGCGTCAGGCCGGCCGGGTCCGGCGGAGCGCCGAGGTCCCTCCAGCACCGCCGCCCGCACCCCTCGTGCCCGGGCGGCACGACACCCGCCGCCCCGCCGCCGCTGCCGCCGCTCACCGCCGCCGAATGCCCCATGAGGCGACGCTAGATCGGCCCCGCGCGGCGGCCGGAGCCGACGCGCCGTCCTTGGGTCTTTCCTGCCGCGGGGACCTCGCGCCGGCGGCCGGACGCCGCACGCGGCGGGCCGCGCGCGGCGCGATGGCGGCCCTAGGATGCGCGGCCGCCCGGAGCCGGCTCTAGGAGGCGCGGCGGGAGCCGGCTCTAGGAGGTGCAGCCGCCCGGGGCGGTCGTGACGCTGGTCCGCTGCGGGCGGGCCAGCGGCTGCACCGGGGTCAGCGGCGGCTCGGCGGAGGCCGGCTCGACCAGGTCCAGGCGCACGGTGCGGGTCTGGCGGGGCCCGAGTTCCAGCAGCGTCGAGTAGACCGGATGCGAGCGCTCGACGTCGGTGGACATCTGCACGGGCACGCCGTCGACCGACGCGCCGCTCAGCTCGGCGCCGACCCCGGCGTACAGCGACACCCACAGCAGGTTGGACCCCACGGGGTGGGTGTCCGGGCCGCGGTCCAGCCTGCCGGTCACGTAGGTGGGCAGCGTCACGGCCGGCACGTTGTTGGTCAGCCGGACCTGCACGCTGCTCGTCCGCCGCCCGTCGCGGCACGGGCCGAGCTCGTACGAAAGCGAGCGGTCGAGGTAGTAGTCGAGCTTGCCTCCGGCCGAGTTGTTGACCACCAGCCCCGCGTACGGTCCGGGCCGCCGGGGCAGCACGCCGCCGATCGCCGAGGAGGACAGGCGGCGCTGCTCGGCGTCGTGCCGGCTCCAAACCTGGATCCTGCGGTCCTCGACCATGGGCTTCAGCACGGGCAGCACCTGGGCCGGCTCGGCGAACGAGCGGGGCAGCGCCTGACCGACGGCCCTGGCGATCGAGATGAGGTAGCGCTTGCGCTCCAGGGGGTCGGGGTAGCGGGCGTAGGCCGCGCGCTCGGTCAGGTCGACGACGTTGGCCGCGGTCACCTTCTCGCCGCCCGGCAGCGTGACCGGCCCGATGAGACCGAGGATGTAGGACAGGCCGACCGGGTCGATGGCGATCGCGCCGTCCAGCCGCCGGCCGGTCCGGCGCTCCCACAGCGCGGTCCAGGTCCTGGCGGCGTAGGGGAAGTGCGGGGAGAGGTTGGAAATGGACAGCATCTCCAGCGCGCCCGGGCCGTAGCGGGCGCGGAAGGCGCGGCCGTGGTCGGCGACGGGGCCGGGGCCGGGGCCCATGCCGGTGTTGGCGGCCAGGCGCGTGACGCGGGTCCGGCCGCGGTCGGCGGACAGGATGCCGAAGGCGCCGACCAGCCCGCCGGTCCCCCGCGACTCGGCGTTGGTCTGGAAGGCCAGGAAGTAGCGGCGCGGCCCGTCGTTGCCGAGCATCGGCGGGATCAGCGCGGCCGCCGTGGCCGCGCCGCCGATCCAGCGGCGCAGGCGGTCCAGCTCGTACAGAGCGGCGCCGCGCGCCTGGTCCACCGAGGCCGCGCCGGTGCGCGCCGGGGTGGCGGCCAGCCGGGCGTGCGCCCGGGCGAGCCGGGCGGCGGCGCCGTCGAGAACCGGTGCCGCCGCCGTGAGCCCGTCCAGCAACTGGCGCATGTCGTCGGTGGAGCCCGGCGCGGCCGTGAAGAACGACGTGCCGGTCCGCTGCACCCCGGTCAGCGCCTCGGTGATCTCGGCGGCGCTCTCGGCCAGCCCCCGCACCGTCGTGGCGCCCTCACCCACCACGGGCAGGTGGGTGAGCAGCGTCCAGTCGGGCCCGCTGGTGAGGCGCCGCGCCTCGGCCGCGTGACGGCGGGCCTGCGCCAGCGTCACGGCGATCCGGTCGAGGTCGCGGGCGCTCATCACCGCGCGGAGGTGCACCAGGGAGTCCCTGGTCGCCTGCAGGTGGTCGCGGACGCCGAGTCCCAGGTGTGCCGACCATCCCGCGGACGAGACCAGGGCCAGTGCGGAGAACACCGAGCCGGCGAGGATGAGCCGGCGTCGCCGGCTAGCGCGCACCAGCGGTTCGGCGGCGCCGCTTGGAGATCACCACACCGGCCGCGCCCGCCACGAGCAGGACCACGCCCGCCCCGGCCACCGCGGCCACGGGCGCGCCGGTGAAGGGCAGGCTCCGGCCGGCCGGCTGCGCCGCGGCGTGCTCCTGGCCGCCGCCGCCCTGCCCGCCGCCGTGGTCGCCGTGGTCACCGCCGCCGTGGTCGCCGCCGGCCTCGGACTCGGCGCCCTCGTGGCCGGGGCCGCCGAACTCGTGGCCGCCGTAGCCGTCGTGGCCGGACCAGTCACGGTGGCCGCCGCCGTGGTCGTCGGCGCCCTCGACGTGGAAGAGCTTGTCGGCCTTGATGATCTCGTTGTGGTCGTCGGAGTGGTGCTGGTGGTCGTCCACATTCCGGTCGATGTCGTCGACGGAATTCGGCGTCGTCTCGATTTCCTCGTCATGGTGACCGCAGAATCGGTGCGGGTGACGCGTGACGACATTGCTCGGCGGCGAGACGTTTCCCGCGGCATCCCTCGCCCGCACGAAATAGGACACCCTCTCGCACAGGCGGCGCCGGTCGATGAAGGTGGTCACGTTGCCCGGCACGCTGCCGATGAGCCGGAACGGCGAGGTGCTGGCATAGATGTCGTAGGCGACCACGCCGCTCGGCGGCGGGTAGAACGGCGGGTCCGTGGAGGGATCCCACCTCAGGATGATGATCCCGGGAATCCTCTCGAACAGCCGCAGGTTTCTCGGCGCGGTCGGCGGCTGGGTGTCGGGTGCCGCCTGCGCGGCGAGTTTCAGTGCGGACGAGTGGGTCTCCACGGCCGCCATCGCGACCGATCCGGTCGCGGCCCCACCCGTGAGCACCGCTGCCAGAAGAATAGGTACCGCATATTTCCGGGCCATTCAGGACTCCCCGATGGACAATGATTCGGGCCATAGAGACATCGCCCATCAGCAGGGCGACATGTCGATGCATCCCGTTGTATCCACTTGGGCCGAATGGCCGTGCGCCGCCGCACGCCTATTACGGAAAGATCGATCCCGGTATTCCCCCCCTTTGCCGGACAGGAAAAGCCCCCGCCGTGGGAGGGGTGCACGGCGGGGGCTTTCCTGTCGGGGAAGGTGTCCGGTTCTTCCCGTTTCCGGGCCGGGCCGCCCCGGAGGACGGACCGGTCCGGCGGTCCGGCCCGAGGGGCCGGACCGGCGGGCTCAGCGGCCGACGTTGGCGGCGTGGCCGATGGCCAGACCGCTGTCGGTGTCGAAGAAGTGGAAGTTGTGGGTGTCCACCACGAGCTCGATGTTCTGACCGGAGCGGGCGTGGCTGCGGGAGTTGACGCGGGCCGTCCACAGCGACTTGTCGCCGACCAGGGGCAGGGCCGCGTCGTCGTCGTCGCCGGTGTCCTGGGCGGCCACGGTGTCGCGGTGCTCCACGGGCGGGGCGTCGATGAGGAACAGCACGTTGATCTCGCTGCCCAGCTCCTCGGTGACCTCGACGCGGGTCGGGATGTGCGCCCAGCCGTTGGAGTGGCCCGAGGCGGAGGCGGCGTCCTCGAAGTCGGAGGGGCGGATGCCGAGGATCAGCTTCTTGCCCAGGTACTGGTCCAGGCCCGGCTTCTCGGCGAAGCTGGAGTCGGGCACCGGGAGCTTGTATCCGCCGAAGACGACGGCGGCGCCGCCGTCGTCGCGCACCAGCTCGGCGTTGACGAAGTTCATGGACGGGGAGCCCATGAAGCCGGCGACGAAGAGGTTGACCGGGGCTTCGAACAGGTTCTGCGGGGTGTCCACCTGCTGGAGGATGCCGTCGCGCAGCACGCAGACCCGGTCGCCCAGCGTCATGGCCTCGACCTGGTCGTGGGTGACGTAGACGGTGGTGACGCCGAGGCGCTCGTGCAGGGTGTTGAGCGAGGCGCGCATGGAGACGCGGAGCTTGGCGTCCAGGTTGGACAGCGGCTCGTCCATGAGGAAGGCCTGCGGCTCGCGGACGATGGCGCGGCCCATGGCGACACGCTGGCGCTGACCACCGGACAGGGCGGCCGGCTTGCGCTTGAGATACTGCTCGAGGCCGAGCATCTTGGCGGCTTCCTGCACCCGCTTGGAGATGTCCGCCTTGGGCATCTTGCGAAGCTTGAGGCCGAAGGCGAGGTTCTCCTCGACCGTCATGTGCGGGTAGAGGGCGTAGTTCTGGAAGACCATCGCGATGTCGCGGTCCTTCGGCGGCAGGTGGTTGACCACGCGGTCGCCGATGGCGATCTCGCCGCCGCTGATGTCCTCAAGACCGGCGATCATGCGCAGGGCCGTCGACTTGCCGCAACCGGACGGGCCGACGAGGACCATGAACTCGCCGTCGCGGATCTCGAGGTTGAGGCCGTTCACGGCCTTGACACCGCCGGCGTAGATCTTGTCGACGTTGCGCAGAACGATATTTGCCATGGCCGTCCTTCGTGCGTCCGGGGTGCCGCCGGATGTGGATACGTTTTCATGAATCTCACCGGAACCGGACATCTCTGTCAAGCCCTTCCGGAATAGTGGCTTCTCACACTCTTCGGATGGGCCCCCTGGCTTGGCTTGCCGGTGGAACTCATGATGGAATCGTTTCCATGAGACCGATCGGGCAGCGTCGCACGACCATCAAGGACGTGGCCGAGGCGGCCGAGGTGGGCGTCGCCACCGTGTCGCGGGTGCTGTCGGGCACGGGGTCGGCCAGCCACGAGACCAGGGAGAAGGTCCTGGCCGCCGCGGCACGGCTCGACTACCGGCCGAGCGCGCTCGGGCGCAACCTGCGCCGGCGCCGCACGGGCGGCATCGGCCTGCTCGTCCCCGACATCACCGACGTCTTCTACGGACGGCTGGCCGACGGCGTCCTGTCCTGCGCCCGGTCGGCGGGTGAGCCGGTGATGATCGGCACCACCGGCGACGACCCCGAGCGCGAGGCCCACCTCATCGGCACGCTCATCGAGGAGGGCCTGGACCGGGTGATCGCCGTGCCCTCCGGCGACGGCGAGATGTGGGTGCCGGCCCTGCGCTCCGGGCTCGGCGTGGTCTTCGCCGAACGCCCGGTGCGGGGCGCCGAGCACGTCCCCTCGGTGGTCACCGACGACCGCACCGGCGTGCGCACGGCGGTGGAGTACCTGGCCGGGCTCGGGCACCGGCGCATCGCCCTGCTGGCCCGGCACGGCCAGGCGCAGCGCGTGCGCGCGTTCCGCGAGGCGCTGGCCGCGCGGGCCGTGCCCGTCGACGAGGAGCTGATCGTGCACGCCCACGCGACGCGCGACTCCGCCTACGCCGCCGCCGCCGGGCTGCTGCAGCACCGCTCCGACATCACCGCCCTGGTGGCGGGCGGCAACCTGCTCGGCGAGGCGGCCGTCCTGGCGGCGCGCGAGCTGGACGTGCGCGTGCCGCGCGACGTGTCGCTGATCATGTTCGACGACGTGCCGTGGGCCGAGCTGTGCCATCCCCCGCTCACCGTCATCTCCCAGCCAGCGCAGGACATGGGCTACCGCGCCGCCGAGCTGGTCCTGCGCGAGGGCCGGCGCGCGCGCACGGTGACCCTGCCCACCGAGCTGATCGTCCGCGCGAGCTGCGGCCCTCGCCGCTGACCCGCCGGGCGTCCGGGTCATGTTCCGGGCATCGCCCCCTCACGTACCACCGCCAATCCCACGAAACCTTCCGGAAAACGGCATGCACCGCGGACGCGGCTCGCCGGGCGGGATGTCGCGGTAGTCCGGTATTCGCGGGTGGTGTCGCCCGAAACCTCAACTGTGCGGCATTTCCGCGTCATCCGCGGATCACGGCGGGCGCCTCACGGGGCAACCGGGCCCCGCGAGACGGCAGAGATGTGCCGCGCCGATCGCAAACAACCGTCCGAGGCGTGTCGCGGATCGCCGGCGGCGGGCGCGGCGGCTACTAGAAACCGCCCTAGAACCCGTCGCGGCGCCTTCCGGGGACACCAGGTGTGTCTCAACCGATTCCGGAACGGCCACGCGGACGTCCTGCCGCCCGAGCCATGGGCGGGGGACGACGGCGGCCGCCGCGTGCGGCCGCCTGCCGCACGCGACCCGACGAATAGGACCGAGTTGGACAGTAACCGCGCTTTTCGTGGCGCAGTCGCGGCCGTCATCGCCGCCACCGTCCTGAACGGGACGGCCGGAGCGGCCCAGGCCATCGCGGAGTCGGAGGCGACCCCCGGCTCCACCACCGTCGGAGCGGCGGAGCGGGCCGTTCCTGACACCGGACCGGCCGAGCCGGTCTCGGCGGCGCCGGACGGCGCCCGGTCGCACACCACCACCGCCTGGCCGGGGAACTCGGCCTGGTCCCTGAGCCGGCCCCGGGTGCCGGTCTGGACCCGGGCGGGACTCACCACCGGCCTCGTCGAGGCGGCCCGGCCCGCCAAGGCGGGCAGGGCGGCCACAGCCGCCGCGACGGCCGGCGCCGCCAAGAAGGCGGGAGCGGTCAAGAAGGCCGGAGCGGCCGAAGCCGCCACGACGGCCAGGGCGAGGGCCGCGAGCGGGACGGCGCGCAAGGCCGCCGTCGTGCACCGCGGGACCTGGCGGACCTCCGCGCGACCACAGATCCGCGCGTGGGCGCCCACGACGCCCAAGGGCAGGAACAAGGCGATCGCCTACCGGCTGCTCACCCAGCGGGCCTGGCCGGTGACCCAGTTCCGCTGCCTGGACAGCCTGTGGACCAGAGAGAGCAACTGGAACCACCGGGCGCAGAACCCCTCGTCGGGGGCCTACGGAATCCCGCAGGCGCTGCCGGGGCGCAAGATGGTCGGCATCGGGCACGACTGGCGGGTCAACCCCGCCACCCAGATCAGGTGGGGCCTGAACTACATCAAGGGCCGGTACGGCTCACCGTGCGGCGCCTGGGGTCACTTCCGCTCGCACAACTGGTACTGAGCCGACGGGAGTGCCCAGGGGAAGGGCGCACTCCGCGCCCGGGGAGGCTCACCCCCGGGCGCTTCCCTCCTTGGCGGCCGTGGACTCCTTCGGCCGCGTGGCGACCGGGTCCTGGAGTCGCGCCGGGTCCTGGAGTCGCGCCGGGTCCTGGAGTTGCAGGGCGATCGCCCTGATCAGCAGGTCCAGCCCGTACTCGAAGGCCTCCTCGTGGTCGCGCGCGACCAGCAGAGGCGCGAGGGCGCCCACCTGCGGGAACAGCGTGGCGTCCACCTCGGCCAGGTGCCCGTCCTCAGAGTCGTGCACGGGGGCGAAGGCCGGGGTGACGCCGACCTCGCGCATCAGCGAACCGACGAGGTAGGCGATGAACGTGCGCACGACCCTGACGGCGTCCTCGCCGGAGAAGCCGGCCTCGCGCAACGTCGCCAGCGCCCGCTCCAGGGGGAACATCCCGGCGGGCGAGCGGACCGGGCGGCTCATCACCAGCATGGTGGAGCGCGGGTAGTCGTGGGCGATCTGCCGGACCGCGCGCGCCTGCACCCGGACCCGCTCGGTCCACGCGTCCCCGGGATCGTCGGTGAAGGAGATCTGCGACAGCACGAACTCGGCGACTGCGTCCAGGAGCGCCGCCTTGCTGCTGACGTGGTTGTACAGGGACATGGCGCCGACGCCCAGATCGGCCGCGATGCGCCGCATCGAGACGGCGTCGGCGCCCTCCCGCTCGATCAGGTCGATGGCGGCGGCGACGATGCGGGGACGGGTGAGAGGCGGCATGTGAGCATTCTTACCGGGGCGATTGACGTACGTACAGCGTACGTGCCACGCTCCAGAGACGTACGGTGTACGCCCCCCTGGAGGCCCCTGTGTCGACCCACGAGCTCTACACCATCCCCGCCGAACTCTCCACCTGGGACGTGGAGATGAAGGGGTCCACTCGGTTCACCTGGGAGTACGACGAGGGCCGCGACCGCATGCTCGCTCTGTACCAGAAGGGCAAGGACAAGCAGTGGGACTCGGTCAGGCGCATCGACTGGGGCCTTGAGGTCGACCCTTACAACGTGCTGGGGATCCCCGACCAGTCCATCGCCATCTACGACACCCCGCTGTGGCACCGCATGGACGATAAGACGCGCAAAGAGGTGCGCCGCCACGGCGCCGCCTGGCAGTTCTCCCAGTTCCTGCACGGCGAGCAGGGCGCGATGATCTGCTCGGCCCGCATCGTCGAGTCGGTGCCCGACCTGGACTCCAAGTTCTACGCCGCCACGCAGACCATGGACGAGGCCCGCCACGCCGAGACCTACGCCCGGTTCCTGCAGGAGAAGGTCGGCATCGCCTACCCGATCAACAAGTACCTCAAGTCCCTGCTGGACGACACCCTCAGCGACTCGCGCTGGGACATGCCCTACCTCGGCATGCAGGTGCTCATCGAGGGGCTGGCGCTGGCCGCGTTCGGCGTGATGCGCGACATGACCACCAAGCCGCTGCCCAAGCAGATCCTCGCCTACGTCATGCAGGACGAGGCCCGGCACGTCGCCTTCGGCCGGATGGCCCTGCGCGACTACTACAAGCAGCTGTCGCAGGCCGAGCTGCGCGAGCGCGAGGACTTCGTCATCGAGGGCTGCTACCTCATGCGCGACCGCCTGCGCGGGGTCGAGCAGTGGGAGAACCTGGGCCTGTCCCCCGCCGAGGTCGAGGAGGCCATGCGGGCCACCGACGAGTCGCAGTACCTCCAGCTGTTCCGCTCGCTGCTGTTCAGCCGCATCGTCCCCTGCGTCAAGGACATCGGGCTGTGGAGCGAGCGCCTGCAGAAGGCCTACGCCGACATGGGCGTGCTGGAGATGGCCGGGCAGAACCTCGACGCGCTGATGAAGCAGGACGAGGACATCGCCGAGCGCCTGGACGCCGAGCGCTTCGCCGCCGAGGAAGCCGAGCGCGCCGAGGAGATCGCCGAGACCATCACCCTCGGCTCCGGCGACTGACCGCCGCCCGGCGCCGTCCTCAGGCGGAGACCAGGACGAAGGCGACGGCACCGGAGACCACGGCGAGCACGCCGAGCCAGGCCAGCAGGGCGTCCGCGCCCGCGTCGAGCGGCAGCCCCTCGGTGGCGGCCCGCTCGACGCGCCGGTACCGCACGCGGGTCCTGGCCAGCAGCAAAGCCCCGCACAGCGCCGCCAGCACGAAGGGGACGGCGGCCCGTCCGTCCCCGGTGTGCCGGCCGGCGACGCCCGCCGCGCCGAGCCCGCCGGCCGCCAGCGCGGTGCCCGTGCGGATCCACGCCAGCAGCGTCCGCTCGCTGTGCAGGCCGGGCCGCTCCCGCGGTCCGGGCCGGATCACCGGGTCACCATGGTCGTCCGGGTTCCCTGTGTCGTCCGGGTCACCATGGTCGTCCGGGGCCCCTCTGCCGTCCAGGTTCCCTCTTTCGTCGGGGCCCTCCCGGTCCTTGGGATCACCCCGGTCGCCCGGGTCGTCATCATCGGTCACCCGGCATCGGTCACCTGGCATCGGTCATCCGGCGAGCAGGATGAGGATCAG
Organism: Sphaerisporangium sp. NPDC004334; assembly: GCF_053602655.1. Lineage (NCBI taxonomy): Bacteria > Bacillati > Actinomycetota > Actinomycetes > Streptosporangiales > Streptosporangiaceae > Sphaerisporangium > Sphaerisporangium sp. NPDC004334. The sequence goes on along the minus strand of NZ_JBSGDZ010000002.1, from coordinate 296,677 downwards.
CGCGAGGACGGCCACCGCCGCGACACCGTAGCCGAACAGCGGGGCCAGGGCGAGCGGCGGAAGCGGCTGCTCATGGCGCAGCGCGCGCTGCACGTTGCGCCACCGGGGGTAGGACAGGACCGCCGCGAGCGCCGACAGCAGCACCAGCACGACGGCGAGCGACGTGCGGACCCACGGCACGAAGACGTCCCGCGGCAGGGCCGCCATGGCCACGCCGCCGGCGCTCAGCGCCAGCGATGTGCTGAGCCAGGTGAGGAACGTCCGCTCGTTGGCCAGCGTGAACCGGGGGTCCGGCTCCTTCCCCTCGACAGACATGAGGAAAGGCTAATTCAGCGCCATTCCCCCTAGAGATCTCGGGTTTTGGCGCTCGTCAGGTGCATTCCTCGGCGATCGCCTTGAGCGTCGAGGCGGTGTCGGTCGCCACCTTCTGGGCGGCGTCCACCGCGTCGTTGGCGTCCTTGATGTTGAGGTCCTTGAACCGGTCGGCCAGGTCGCCCAGCGCCTGGTTCAGCGTGGTGTTCCCGGCCTTGTCGGCCACGTCCTGCAACTTCGCGGCCCCGTCCTCCAGGGCCTTGTCCATCGCCTTCGGGTCGTTGGCCAGGCTGGTGATCTTCGAGCCGGTCTCGGCGATGACCTTGTTGGCCTCGATGCACGCCTGTGCCTTGTCGACGGTGCTGCATCCCGTGGTGAGCAGGAGGAATCCGGTCGCGGTCGCTGCGGCGAGGGGGATGAGTCGCATGAATTCGACCCTATCCAACTCCCCGGAACCGGACGCGCGCGCTTGTCTGAAAGGTCGGATCCGGCCCGCCGCGAAGGAGGCGGCCGGTTCGGGATCGACCGGCGGCACGTCCATGGGCATTGAGAGCACCATGTCCCCGCCGCGCGCATGAGACCGCCGCACCGGGTAGGAGCAGGCCATGCGCACGACCTGGTCACCGAAGGTCTCCCTGCCGGTGATGCACCAGCGGTGGACCGCCCTGACGTTCATCCACTGGCGCTACCCGCCCGCCACGGTGCAGCGTCTGCTCCCCGCGGGCCTCACCGTCGAGACCTTCGACGAGGCGGCCTACGTCGGCCTGGTCCCCTTCCTCATGGAGGGCGTGCGGCCCCCCGCCGTGCCGGCGCTGCCGTGGCTGTCGCGCTTCCCCGAGACCAACGTCCGCACCTACGTCCGGGACGGCGACGGGCGCCGGGGACTGTGGTTCCTCTCGCTGGACGCCGGGCGGCTGCCGGCCGTGCTCGCCGCCCGGGCCGGGTTCTGGCTCCCCTACTACTGGTCGCGCATGGCCGTGCGCGTGGAGGACGGCCTCTACCGGTACCGCTGCCGCCGCCGCTGGCCCGGCCCCGCCGCCGCCGCCCGGGGCGACGCGGACGTCGAACTCGGCGCGCCCCTGACCCCGGACGAGCGGGACGAGCGGGTGAGCTTCCTCACCGACCGCTACCGGCTGTTCAGCGTCGTCGCCGGCCGGCTGGTCCACGCGGAGGTCGAGCACCCTCCCTGGCCGCTGCGCCACGCGCGGCTCCGCCACCTGCGCCAGGACCTCGTGCGCGCCGCGGGACTCCCCGACTCGGGCGAGGAGCCGCTGGTGCACGCCTCCGCGGGCGTCGCGACGCGCATCGGCATGTGGCGCCCGCCGCGGACCGCCGCGCCCGGCCACCTGCACTAACATCGCTACCCATAGGGGGGTCGAATGGGTCACTGTGAAGACATGACGATCAGGGCTGAGGCGGAGGCGCGCACGCCAGACGGGTGCGAGGAGTGCCTGGCCGAGGGCCGGCGCTACGTCCACCTGCGCAAGTGCGTCGAATGCGGCCACGTCGGCTGCTGCGACTCCTCGCCCGGCCGCCACGCGACCCGGCATTTCGAGCAGACCGGTCACCCGGTGATGCGGTCCTTCCAGGACGGCGAGGAATGGCTGTGGTGCTTCGTCCACGAGACGGTGGGCATGTCACACCTGGCCCGATAGCCGGGCACCGAGGAAGACCCGGCGCGGGCCGGGCGCGGACGGTCGGGGTGAGCCGCCCACGGGCATCGGGGGGCGCGGTCAGTCGCGCGCCAGGGTGGCCTCCTCGTAGTCGAGCTCCATGGTGACCCGGCGCAGCACCTCGTCGTCGATGCGGCGCTCGTCGCGCATGCGCACCAGCACCGACCGCTCCGCCGCCAGCATCTCGCGGCGCAGCCGGCGGTACAGGGAGCTCGGCGTCTCCTCGCCCTCGGGGCCGACGCCGCCGCCCAGGCGTTCCCAGGCGCCCATCGCCCGGCGCTCGGCCTGCACGCGCAGGCGGTCGACGACGTCCGCGTGGGTCTCCAGCACGCCTTCCTTGGTCAGCTCGTCCAGCCGGGCCAGCGCCGCGCCGGCCGCCGCCTGCTGGGCCGCGGCCTCGGTCAGGTTGTCCCGGTAGACCTCCTGCTCGCTGGAGACGCCGAGCTTCCTGATCAGCAGGGGGAACGACAGGCCCTGCACCAGCAGGGTGGCGATGACGACGACGAACGTCAGGAACAGCACCATGTCGCGGGCCGGGAAGTCGGCCGGCAGGGCGAAGGCCGCGGCCAGCGACACCACGCCGCGCATGCCCGCCCAGCCGATCACCGCCACCGACGAGGCGGGCGGCCGCTGCTCCCGTTCGCGGATCTTGCGGAACAGCACGCGGGGCAGGTAGGTGCTGGGGACGACCCAGACGACGCGGGCGACGACCACCGCGGCGAAGACCGCGACCGCGTACCCGGCGACGTGCCAGGGGTTCTCCCCGCGCAGCCCCTGCAGGATGAGCGGGAGCTGCAGCCCGATGAGCAGGAAGACCACGATCTCCAGGAAGAAGTCGAGCACCTTCCACATCGAGTGCGAGACCAGCCGCGTGCCGTAGCTGGTGCGGTTCATGCGGTGGCCGAGCAGGATGCCGACCACCACGACCGACAGCACGCCCGAGGCGTGCACCGCCTCGGCGGTGAGGTAGGCCACGAACGGCACCAGCAGCGAGATCGTGTTGCTGATCAGCGGGTCGCGCAGACGGCCGAACAGCCTGCCGACCAGGAACGCCAGCACCAGGCCGATGGCCAGCCCGACGCCCGCCGCGTACGCGAACTGCCCGAAGGCCGCGAGCGGGCTGACGCCCACGCCGACCGCCGCGGCCACCGCCACGCGGTAGGCCGTCAGCGCGGTCGCATCGTTGAACAGGCTCTCGCCGACGAGGATGGTGATGACCTTGCGGGGCAGGCCGAGCCTGCGCCCCACGGCGACGGCCGCCACGGCGTCCGGCGGGGCGACGATGGCCCCGAGCGCGAACGCCGCCGCCAGAGGGATCCCGGGGATCAGGGCGTGCGCGAGCAGGCCCACCACGGCCGCCGTGAACAGCACCAGGCCCACCGACAGCAGCCCGACCGGCCGCCGGACGGCGCGAAGGCGCAGGTAGGAGCTGTCCAGCGCGGCCGAGTACAGCAGCGGCGGCAGGAAGACCAGCAGCACGATATCGGGGTCGAGACGGTACTCGGGGACGCCGCGGAACTGGGAGGTGACCAGGCTGGCGATGAGCCCCGCGAGCACCAGCAGCAGCGGCGTGGGCCAGCCGCGCCAGCGGGCCACGGCGGCGACCCCCAGCGCGCCGGCGGGGAGCAGCACGAGCTGAAGCGCCGTCGTAATGTTCATCGTCCCAAAGGATATGCCGCGCGATCCCTACCAGTCGCGGCCGGTCTCCTGCGGGTAGGGGCGGCCGTGCTCGTCGGTGCGCGGCCGGCCGTCGGGCCGCACCCGCTCACCGGTGGTGAACATGTTGTCCTGCACGTACGGGCGCGGCAGTTCCGGGTCGGTGGAGTCGGCCGGGCGCTGCCCCATGGCCCCGAGACCCAGCGGGTCCGAGGGGTCCACGGCGGCCTGCGAGGGCAGGTGCGGGTTGTCGCCGTAGCCGCCGCCCGGCGCCTCGGCCCGGTAGGGCCCCTCCGGCCGGCCGCCGGGCGCCTGGCCGAACGGCAGGGAGTCATTGACGATGAGGTTCTCTGGTGGCACCGCGTCCAGGTCGCCCGCGCCGTAACGCGCCCCGCCGTACTCGGCGGGCGGCGGGTACTCGCCCGTGGAGCCGTAGCCGGGTGGTGGCGCGGAGTAGTCCAGCGGCGGAGTGGCGTACCCGCCCGGGCGGCCGTACTCGGCCGTCACGCCGTACTCGGGCGCGGCCCCATAGACGGCACCGGGGGTGTAGTCGGGCGAAGCGGTACCCGAGGGGTAGTCGGAGGAGGCGGTGTAGCCGGACGAGGGCGCCGCACCGTACTCCGCCGCGCCCGTTTGGCCGGAGCCGCGGGCGTAGTCCGTCCCCCGCCCGTACTCGGCGCCGCGTCCGTACTGGGTGCCGGCCCCGTACTCGGCTCCCGCGCCGAACTCGGCGCCGGCGCCGTATTCGGTCGCCGCGCCGTACTGGGCTCCCGCGCCGTAGTCGGTTCGCGCGCCGTACTCGGTCCCGGCGCCGTACTCGGTTCCCGCGCCGTACTCCGCCGCGGCGCCGCGGCGGGCGGGGTCACCCTGGACGGCCGGGCCGGCGGGGCCGACGTGCTCGTGCGGGCCGGAGTGCTCGCCGCGCGCGCCGAAGTCGCCACGCGCCGACGGGTCGGCGGGCGCGCCGTACTCGGCGCGCGGGGCGCCGCCCGCGGGCGGGACGTAGTCGGCCTGGTAGGGCGGGAAGCCGGAGGGAGGGGTGTAGTCAGGGTGCGCGGCGTACTCCGCGGCGGCCGGTTGGGGGCCCGTGCTCGGCCCCGGCCCGGGGAGGTGATGGACGGACGGCACGCCCTGGTGGGGCACCTGGGGCAGGGCCGTCCCGAAAGGCTGCTCAGGGCGCGCGGACAGGCCGCCTCCCCGTCCCGGAAGCTCGCCGGGCGCGAGACCGGGGACGGGGTGGTCGGCGGAGGCCGGGTGACCGGCCTCGGGACGGTAGCCGGCCCGCGCCCCCAGGTCCGGCGCGGCGTACTCGGGGCCCACCGCGTACTCGGAACCCGCCGGGCGATCAGGGCCGGCGGGGAACTCGGGGCGGGCGGGGAATTGGGGGCCGGCGGGGAACTCGGGGCCGGCGGGGTGACCGGCGCTCGCCGGGTACCCGGGGCCCGCGGAGTGACCGGGATTGGCGGGGTACTCAGGGCTCGCGGAGTAAGCGGGGTGCTCGGGGTGGCCGGAGGCCGCCAGACGGTCCGGATGGTCGCCGCGGGCCGGGTAGTCGCCCTGCGGGACCTGGGCGGGGTAGTCCAGGCCCTGGGTCGGGTACTCCGCCTGCGGCGCCTGCTGGGCGTACGGCGAGTGCTCTGCGTGCTCTGTGTGATCGGCCTGCCGGGCCGCCCGGGGCGCGGGTCTCGAGGGACGGCGGCCGCCGTGCGCGTCGTCCGCGCCCCGGCGGGGACGGGGGGCCACGAGCTTGTCCGGGACGGGCGCCGCGCCGCGCGCCACGAGCACGTCCTTCGGGCCCAGGGAGCCCACGGGGCCGGCGGCGTCCTCACGCGGGTAGCCCTGGGCATGGTCGGGCTGCCCGTCCGGATAGGAGTGGGGGTCGGCGTAGCCGTGCTCGTCGGGGTAGGCCTGGTCGTCGGCGTAGTGGTCCTCGTCGGGGTAGCCGTCCTCGGCCGGCACACCTGCGGGCCTGGCGTACTGCCCGGTGCCCGGGTACTGGGGGTACTCGGCGTCCTCGGCCTCGTCGCCGTAGTCCTCCTCCCCCTCGGCGTACTCGCCGCCCGCCTCCGCGTACCCCTCGTCGAGCGTGTCCAGCAGACGCCCGACGTCCTCCATCGGCATGCGGAAACTGGCGGTGCACATCTCGCCCCGCCAGAGACTGAGGACGAGCGTGCCGTCGTGCCAGGTGACCCGGAGCACGCGCTCCTGGCCTCGGGCGTCGAAGAACACCTCACCGAACGACGGCAGTGGGACAACTTCCGACATGGCAGACATCGTGCTTTAACCAGCCTTTATTCGTCCACTCAACCTCAAGAAACCCTACCGAACCGTACATGTCGCCGTCATGGCACACCCCGTCGGTCACAGCTCGCACACTGGCCCCAGAAGCGGGCACGCGAACGGCGGATCGTCCTTGACCCCCCGAGACCCGGCCCCGCCAGTCTGCCACGCCGTCCGCGGCCGGGGTTCCGGAATGCCGAGATGGACCCGGAACGCACCGCGGGTCGGCTGAGCGCTCCGGGCACGGCGACCCCCGTGGGGCCGGTAGCGTTGCATGCCGTGCTCGACGACTCCCTCAGCGCCCTCGAAGGCGTCCCCGACGACGTCACCGGCCACGCCCCCGGCCGCACGACCGGCCGCGCCCGCGACGCCGCCGCCCCCGGGGAGGACGGCCCCGGCGGGGACGACCTGGACGGACACGACGCCGGGTACGGCGGGCACCCGAAGTCCGGCGCGGGCGACTCCGAGTCCGGCATGGGCGACTCCGGGGAGGAGTTCGAGAACTCCGAGGACTCGGAGGAGGACTTCGAGAACCTCGAGGACCTCGAGGAGGAGGAAGACCTGCCGCCCGTGGGCGAGCTCCTGCGGGCCGCGGTCACGGGCGTCGGAGGCGCCGAACGGCCTGGCCAGGTCGCCATGGCGGAGGCCGTCCGGCACGCCATCGAGCACGACGAGCACGTCGCTGTGCAGGCGGGAACCGGTACGGGCAAGTCCCTCGCCTACCTCGTACCGGCGGTCAGGCACGCCATCGAGTCCGACAGCGCCGTCGTCGTCTCCACCGCCACCATCGCCCTCCAGCGCCAGCTCGTGGACCGCGACCTGCCCCGGCTCGCCGCTTCACTGGCCGACCATCTGCCCCACGAGCCACAGTTCGCCATCCTCAAGGGCAGAAGAAACTATCTCTGCCGCTACAAGCTGACCGCCGCCTGGCCGGACGACGAGGGCGACCAGCTCTTCGACCCGCGCGAGGTCAGCGCCACCGGCCGCATGGTCCAGCGCATCCAGGAATGGGCCGAGGAGACCGAGACCGGCGACCGCGACGAGCTGGTGCCCGGGGTCAACGAGCAGGCGTGGCGGCAGTTCTCCGTCAGCGCCAAGGAGTGCCTGGGCGCGCAGCGCTGCCCGAGCGGCGCCGAGTGCTTCGCCGAGCAGGCCAGAGAGCGCGCGGGCCAGGTCGACGTCGTGGTCACCAACCACGCGCTGCTGGCGATCGACGCCATGGAGGAGTTCGCCGTCCTGCCCGACCACGACGTCGTCGTCGTGGACGAGGCCCACGAGCTGGTCGACCGGGTCACGAGCGTCGTCACCGACGAGCTGTCCGACGTCACGGTCTCGGCGACCGTGCGCCGCGTCGGGCGGCTCATCGAGCAGGGCGTCGCCGACCGCCTCCAGGAGGCGGGTGAAGATCTCAAGGCGCTGCTCGCCGCCGCGCCGCCGGGACGGCTGGACCAGCTCCCGCAGGTCCTCGGCGTGACGCTGTCGGTCCTGCGGGACGCCGCGTTCGCGTGCCTCACCGCCATGGGGTCGCGCGGCGGTGACGGCTGGGGCGGCGGGCGCGACAAGGACGACCCCGAGACGGCCGGGCAGCGCAAGGCGGCCTTCACCGCGCTGGACGACGTGCACGACACGGCCGTGCGCATCCTGGATGCCTTCGGCGGCGACTCCGAGGTCGACCGCGCCGAGGTCGTATGGCTGGAGGGCGCCACCGAGCGCCGTCCCGCCGCGCTCAAGGTCGCGCCGCTCAGCGTCGGCGGGATGCTGCGCGACAAGCTGTTCGCCGACCGCACCGTCATCCTCACCAGCGCCACGCTCGCCCTCGGCGGCACCTTCGACGGCATGGCCCGCCAATGGGGCCTCGGCCCCGCCCGCCCGGCCGCCGCCCCCGACCGTCCCGCCGGCGAGGAAGATCTGCGGCCGGCGCCCACGGCCGAGAGCGGTCCGGCGCGATCGGCCGCCGAGCGGCAGCAGTCCTCCGAGACGGCGGGGCAAGGTCCCGGCCGGCAAGGCGCCACAGGCCAGGGCCGAGAGCCAGGCCAGCAAGGCGCCACAGGGCAGAACCGAGAGCCAGGCCAGGAGGGCGCGCCAGGCCAGGGCGAGGGGCCGAAGCGCAAGGCGTGGACCGGCCTGGACGTCGGGTCGCCGTTCGACCACGCCCGCAGCGGCATCCTCTACATCGCCCGGCACCTGCCCCAGCCGGGCCGTGACGGTCTGCCCAAGGAGTACCTCGACGAGATCGCCGAGCTGATCGAGGCCGCGGGCGGGCGCACGCTCGGCCTTTTCTCCTCCATGCGGGCCGCCAAGGCCGCCACCGAGGCGCTGCGCGAACGGCTCGGCGTGCCGCTGCTGTGCCAGGGCGACGACTCGACCTCCCTGCTGGTCAAGCAGTTCGCCGAGGACCCGGCCACCTGCCTGTTCGGCACCCTGTCACTGTGGCAGGGGGTCGACGTGCCCGGCCCCTCGCTGAGCCTGGTGATCATCGACCGCATCCCGTTCCCCCGGCCGGACGACCCGCTGGCCTCGGCCCGCCAGCGGCACGTGGCCGCACGCGGCGGCAACGGGTTCATGGCCGTCGCCGCCACCCACGCGGCCCTGCTGCTGGCCCAGGGGGCGGGGCGGCTGCTGCGCGGCCAGGACGACAAGGGCGTGGTGGCCGTGCTCGACCCCCGCCTCGCGACCGCCCGCTACGCCGGCTTCCTGCGCGACTCGCTGCCGCCGTTCTGGGCCACCACCGACCCCCAGAAGGTCCGCGCCGCCCTCCGCCGCCTCACCACCACCCCGTCATAGAACGCTGCCCCATCCACCGTCGGCCCCGGCGCCCGACGCGGGAACGGGCGGAATGGGTGCCCTTCGCCGTCAGGCGTAGGGTTCGAGGCCCGGACGCTTGGGGGTGACGGTGTCGCCCGAGGAGGTGCCGCGCAGGCGGCGGCCTACCCACGGGAGCAGGTGCTCGCGGACCCAGAGCCGGTCCTCGCGCAGCTTGGCCCTGCGGTCGACGTGCTCGCGGGGCGGCCAGATGTGGCGCCAGTCGTCCTGCGACGGCACCCCCAGAACCTCGCACACCTTCGCGGCGACGAAGCGGTGGCCCTCGGCGTTCATGTGCAGGCGGTCCTCGCTCCAGGCCCGCCAGTCGCGCAGCGCCTGCATCGACCACTGGTCGACCAAGTGACAGCCGTACAGGTCGGCGATGGACCGGACGTGCAGGTAGAAGACCGCGCACCGGCCGCGCACCTGGCGCATCAGCGGCGTGTCGCGCGGGTCCACGCCGGTGAACAGCACGACGTCGGCGCCGGCGCCGCGCAGGTCGCGGACGGCCCGCGCGAGGGTCTTGGCCATGCGGTCGGGGTCGGCGCCCGGCCGCAGCAGGTCGTTGCCGCCCGCGCACAGGCTGACCAGGTCGGGCTTCAGCTCGATGGCGGCCGGCACCTGCTGCTCGACGATCTGGTCCAGCAGCCTGCCCCGCACGGCGAGGTTGGCGTACCGGAAGTCGGGCCGCAGCGCGGCGAGCCGCTCGGCCACGCGGTCGGCCCAACCCCGGAAGTGCCCGTCGGCGCCGGGGTCGTTGAGCCCTTCGGTGAAGCTGTCACCGATCGCCACGTACGAGGTGTACGGGCTGCCGGAGAGGTGGAGTTCCGTCGTCACCGTGCGTCCTCCGCGATGGCGCGCAGGGCCAGCTCGTAGGAGCGAAGCCCGAACCCGGCGATCGTGCCCGTGGCCACGCCGGCGACGACCGAGGTGTGCCGGAACTCCTCGCGGGTGGCCGGGTTGGTGATGTGCACCTCGATCAGCGGGGCGGTGCGCTGGGCGATGGCGTCGCGCAGAGCGTAGGAGTAGTGGGTGAAGGCGGCGGGGTTCAGCACCACGGGGATCGCGCCGTCGGCGGCCTCGTGGAGCCAGGAGACCAGCTCGGCCTCGTCGTTGGTCTGCCGGACGTCGACCGACAGCCCGAGCTCCCTGCCGGTCTGGCGGCACAGCGCCTCGAGGTCGGCGAAGGTGTCCGCCCCGTACACCTCCGGCTCGCGCGTGCCGAGACGCGACAGATTGGGACCGTTGAACACGAAGACCGTTCTCATCTCACCTTCGCCGCCTGCTCGTACCCGCCAACGCCGCTCTCATCTCACCTTCGCCGCCTGCTCGTACCCGCCAACGCCGCCGTCCGCGTGCCCGCCGTCATCGCGCGATCTCGCGGAACGCGGCCTCCAGCAGTTCCTCCGAAGGATCCTCCAGGCGGGTGACCTCGGCCACCTCGTCCAGGATCACGAAGCGCTGCCGGGCCCCGCGGTTCTTCTTGTCGACCCGCATGTGGTCGCGCAGCTGGGACCACACCTCCGAGCGGTAGGCCGTCGGCAGCCCCACCGAGGCGAGGATAGAGCGGGTGCGCTCGACCAGCCCCGCGGGCGCGTGCCCGGCCAGCCGCGACAGCTCGGCGGCGTAGACCATGCCGATGGACACGGCCTCGCCGTGCCGCATGCGGTAGTCCTCGACGCGCTCGATGGCATGGGCCAGCGTGTGGCCGTAGTTGAGGATCTCGCGCACGCCCGACTCGCGTAGGTCGGCCCCCACGACGTCCGCCTTGACCTGAACCTTGCGCTCGATCAGCTCGCGGGTGTGCCGGCCCTCGGGCGTCCGCGCGCCCTCGGGGTCGTCCTCGACCAGCAGCAGGATCTCAGGGTCGGCGATGAAGCCGCCCTTGATGATCTCGGCGAGACCGGCGACGTAGTCCTCCCGGGGCACCGACACCAGCGTGGCCAGATCGCACAGCACCCCTGCCGGCGGGTGGAAGGAGCCGACGAGGTTCTTGCCCTCGGGGGTGTTGATGCCGGTCTTGCCGCCCACCGCGGCGTCCACCATGCCGAGCAGGGTGGTGGGCACCTGCACGACCTTGACGCCGCGCAGCCAGGTGGCCGCGACGAACCCGGCCAGGTCGGTGGTCGCCCCTCCGCCGACGCCGACGACGGCGTCCGTGCGGGTGATGCCGTGCCGGCCGAACGCCGACCACAGCTCGGCGGCCACATCGACCGACTTGGCGCGCTCGCCGTCGGGGACGGGCAGCGGCACGACCGTGTGCCCGGCCGTGGACAGGGCGCCGCAGACCGGGCGGGCGATCTCGGGAAGGCCGGCCGGATGCACCACCGCGACCGTGCCGACGCCGTCGCCCAGCAGGCCGGGCAGCTCGGCGAGCACCCCCGTGCCGACGACCACCTCGTAAGGGCGCTCGCCCTTGACCGTGATGCGGGTGCTCGTCATGCCGGCAGCCCCTTGACGATCTCGTCGGTGATCTCTTCGGGCGTGCGGCCGTCGGTGGCCACGATGAGCGAGGCGAGCCGCTCGTAGACCGGGCGGCGTTCCTCCATCAGCCGCTTGAGCTGACTGCGCGGGTTGAGCACCAGCAGCGGGCGGGCCTGCGCCAGGCCGACGCGCTGGACGGCGTCGGCCAGGCCGACCTGCAGGTAGACCACGGGGTGCCCCGCCAGGAGCTCCCGGGTCGCCTCGCGCAGGATGGCGCCGCCGCCGAGCGACAGCACGCCGTCGTGCTCGGCGAGCGCCCGGCGCACGGCCTCGGCCTCCAGCTCGCGGAACCGCTCTTCGCCGTCCTCGACGAAGACGTCGGAGACGGGCTTGCCGGCCACGGCCTCGACGTCCTCGTCGGTGTCGCGGAAGCCGGCGCCCAGGCGGCCGGCCAGCAGGCGGCCGATGGTGGACTTGCCCGACCCGGGCGGGCCGATGAGCACAGCTCTGGGAGAGGTCACTTGATCACCATCGACGACAGGTAGCCGGAAAGGTTGCGGGCGACCTCCTCCACGGAGTCGCCGCCGAACTTCTCGACGGCCGCGTCGGCGAGCACCAGCGCGACCATCGCCTCAGCGACGATACCGGCGGCGGGGACCGCGCACACGTCGGACCGCTGGTTGATGGCCTTGGCGGCCTCGCCGGTGCGCACGTCCACCGTCGAGAGCGCGCGGGGCACCGTGGAGATCGGCTTCATGGCGGCGCGCACCCGCAGCGGCTCGCCGTTGGTCATGCCGCCCTCGACGCCGCCCGCCCGGTTGGTGATGCGGCGCACACCCTCGGCGGTGTTCTCGATCTCGTCGTGGGCCTGCGAGCCCCGGCGGCGCGCGGTCGCGAAGCCGTCCCCGACCGCCACCCCCTTGATCGCCTGGATGCCCATGAGCGCCCCGGCCAGGCGCGAGTCCAGGCGGCGGTCCCAGTGGACGTAGCTGCCGAGCCCGGGCGGCAGCCCGTACGCGATCACCTCGACGACCCCGCCGAGCGTGTCGCCGTCCCTCTTGGCCGTGTCGATCTCGGCGATCATCGCCGCGCCCGCCTCGGCGTCCAGGCAGCGCACCGGACTTTCGTCCACGGCGGCCAGATCGCCGGGCATGGGGATCATGCCGTCCGGCGCGTCGGCCGTGCCGATGGACACCACGTGGCTGACGATGTCGACGCCGAGCGCCTGCTTGAGGAAGTTGCGGGCGACCTGGCCGAGGGCCACCCGGGCGGCCGTCTCGCGGGCGCTGGCCCGGTCGAGGATGGGACGGGCGTCGTCGAAGCCGTACTTCTGCATGCCCGACAGATCGGCGTGCCCGGGACGCGGACGCGACAGCGGCGCGTTGCGGGCCTGGGCGGCCAGCAGGTCGGGATCGACCGGATCGGCCGCCATCACCGTCTCCCACTTGGGCCACTCGCTGTTGCCGACCCTGATCGCCACGGGGCTGCCGAGCGTGCGGCCGTGGCGCAGGCCGCCGACGATGGTCACCTCGTCCTGCTCGAACTTCATGCGCGCGCCGCGGCCGTACCCGAGGCGGCGCCGCGCCAGGGCCTGCTCGACGTCGGCGGTCGTGACCGCCACTCCGGCGGGCATCCCTTCCAGAATCGCGACGAGTTCAGGGCCGTGGGACTCACCTGCGGTCAACCAGCGCAACATGATGACAAGTCTTCCATGCACGGCCCACTGCCCTCACCCCGCCGTCCACCATGTGATCACGCGCCGGTCAGGGGGACGGTGAGACCAGCAGGGCGGTGAGGGTGCCGAGCAGGATGAACGGCCCCAGGGGGAACTGGCTCTTCAGCGTGCCGCGGCGGGTCGCGAGCAGGCCGACGGCGTACAGGGCCCCGAGGAACTGCCCGGCGATCGCGCCCGCGAGCCAGGCGTCCCAGCCGAGGGCGCCGGTGAGCATCCCGGCGAGGCCCGCGAGCTTCACATCGCCCAGCCCGAGCGAGGCCGGGCGGGCGAACCACAGCACGGCGTAGGCGCCGGCCAGGGCGAGGCCGCCGAGCAGCGCGTCCCCCAGCCGTCCCGTGGGGACCAGCAGGGCGGCGACGATCGGGTACGAGGGCAGGGTCAGCACGTCGGGCAGCCGCTGGGTCCGCCAGTCGATCAACGCGAGCGCGCAGCCCACCAGGGCCATGTACAACCAGGCGGCGACCAGGCCATCGCCCTCCAGTCGCCACACGACCGGCGCGACCACGGCCGCCACCGCCGCCTCGACCACCGGCGGCCACGCGGGCACGGGCGCGGCCCGCACCACCCGCCGGAACGCCTCCCGCCCCTCCGCCCAATACGCCCCACGCCCCGGCCCCTGGGACCCGGCCTGATCGTGAGGCCCGGTTCGGTCGTGAGGTCCGGCCTGGTCGTCAGGCCGGGACACGTCGTCAGGTCCGGCCTGGTCGTGAGGGCGGGACTCGTCGTGAGGGCGGGACTCGTCGTGAGGGCGGGTGGCGGCAGGGGTGAAGGCGCCGGCCAGGACGCGGACGTAGGCTCCGGCGAGCAGACCCGCGAGCGCGGCCTCGGCGACGATGAGGCTCACCCGCCGACCTTAGTGCCCCGGCGGTCGCCTCTCCCGCGAAACGCCGGTCATCTCGCGTGTCCGCGCAGGCGGGCGAGGAGGCCGGGTTTGTGTTCGGGGACGCGGGCCACCGTCACCTCGGCGTGCCGGGACAGCTCTTGCAGCATCGGCGCGAGGCCGTCGTCGCCCGCCGGCATCCGGCCGATGGACGCCAAGGCGTGCAGCAGGCCGCCCTCGATCGCGAACGGCACCGGGCCCGCGACGTCGACCATCACGGCGGCGGCGTCCTCGCTCAGCGCGGCCCGGCAGACCTGGGGCGTCACCGCCTGGATGGGCCGGGCGTCGGCGCGCCACAACCGGAGCGACGCGACGCCGGTGAAGGCCGGGACGGCCTTCCTGCCATCGGCGCCGACCAGCACCGGCAGCGCCATCTCGCTCTCTTTCTCCTGCTTGAGCCCGTGTTCGCCGACCTCGGCCCGCGTCAGAAGCGCGACCACCGGGACCAGCAGGCGCGCGGTGCTCAGCGCGGACGCCACCGCGGCCGCGTCCCCCGTGCCCGCGGCGAAGGCGGCCAGCGCCGCCGTCACGGACGCGTCTGCGCCGCCGTCGTCGTCGGGGACCAGGGGCTGCGGAATGCTCGGCACGACTCACGAGCCTACCCACCTCCGCTCTCCTCCCCGGTACGCGGCCACAGGACGGCTGAATCGGCGGATGTATCCGAAGGGACGGCTCTTCGTGGGCAGATGTCGCCAATGAGGGGGACGTGCTGCTCTCGATAGCTTCGGGCTGTGGGTGAACGCGTCCTGATCGCTCTCGGCGGCAACGCGATGACCGCGCCCGACGGCAGCGCCTCCCCGCTCGACCAGCGCCGGGCCATCGAGCGGGCCATGGCGCAGGTGTCCGCGCTCATCGCCGGCGGCCACCAGGTCGTCCTGACCCACGGCAACGGTCCCCAGGTCGGCAACCTGCTGCTGAAGAACCAGCTCGCCGCCGAGGTCGTGCCCCCCGTCCCGCTCGACTGGTGCGGCGCGCAGACCCAGGCCACGATCGGGGTGCTCATCCTCAACGCCCTGGGCCACCCGGCGGCCGTCGTGGTGTCCCGGACCCTGGTCGACCTCGCCGACCCCGCGTTCGCCGCGCCCGTCAAGCCGATCGGCAGGTACTTCACCGAGGCCGAGGCGCGCAGGTTCGAGCAGTTCGGGCAGACCTGGCGCGCGTTCCCCGGCAGGGGCTTCCGGCGCGTCGTGGCCTCGCCGGAACCGCTGGAGATCCTCGACGCGCCCGCCGCCCTGGCCCTGATGGACGCCGGGTACACCGTCGTGGTCGCCGGAGGCGGCGGGGTTCCCGTCGCCCGTCAGGCCGACGGCTCGCTGAAAGGCGTCGAGGCCGTCGTCGACAAGGACGCGGCCGCGGCGGTGCTCGCGGGCGCCGTACGGGCGACCGTGCTGGTCGTGGCCACCGACGTGCCCGCCGCCGTCGTGGGGTACGGAACCGGACGGGCCCGCCCCATCGGCCGCACCACCGTCGCCGAGCTGCGCGAGTTGCAGGCGGCGGGGCACTTCGCGAGCGGCAGCATGGGACCCAAGGTGGAGGCCGCGCTACGGTTCGCCGAGGGCGGCGGCCGGTCCGTGATCACCTCCCTGGAGCACCTCGGCGAGGCGCTGAACGGCACCGCCGGCACGGTGGTCGGCCGGTGAGCCGGACCGGTCGACGCCGCGACCGGTGGGGAAGATGGACCGACGTAGCGGAGCGAACGACCGAAGGGTAGGAGACATGCCGGATCCGATCGAGGTGCGCAAGGTCACCATCGAGAGCGTCACCGACGCCTCCGGGCTGGAGAGGCTCATCGACGACGGGGTGATCGACGCCGACCGGGTGCTCGCCGTGATCGGCAAGACCGAGGGAAACGGCGGCGTCAACGACTACACCCGCATCCTGGCCGACCGCGCGTTCCGCGAGGTGCTGATCGCCAAGGGCACCCGGACTCCGGAGGAGGTCGCGCAGGTACCCCTGGTGTGGTCCGGCGGTACTGACGGGGTGCTCAGCCCGCACGCCACGATCTTCGCGTCGCTCGACCCGTCCGAGGTGGAGCCGTCGGACGAGCCGCGCGTCTCGGTCGGCGTGGCCATGAGCGAGGTCATCCTCCCCGAGGACATCGGCCGCCCGGCGATGGTGGAGAAGGTCGCGGCCGGCGTGCGCGAGGCCATGAAGATCGCGGGCATCGAGGATCCGGCCGACGTCCACTACGTGCAGACCAAGACCCCGCTGCTCACCCTGGCCACGATCACCGAGGCCAAGTCGCGCGGCCAGGAGGTCGTGATCGAGGACACCGGCCCCTCCATGGACATCTCCAACTCCACGACCGCCCTGGGCGTCGCCGTCGCCCTCGGCGAGATCGAGATGCCCACGGCCGGGCAGATCCACAAGGACCTCTCGCTGTACTCCAGCGTCGCCTCGTGCTCCTCCGGCGTCGAACTCGACCGCGCCCAGATCGTCGTCGTCGGCAACGTGCGCGGGATCGGCGGGCGCTACCGCATCGGGCACAGCGTGATGAAGGACGCGCTCGACGCCGACGGGATCTGGGAGGCGATCCGTGGCAGCGGCATCGACCTGCCCGACCGGCCGCACCCGAGCGACCTCGGCGACCGGCTCGTCAACGTGTTCATGAAGTGCGAGGCCGACCCCGGCGGCCGGGTGCGCGGACGCAGGAACATCATGCTCGACGACTCCGACGTGCACTGGCACCGGCAGATCAAGGCCACCGTCGGCGGCGTCGCGGCCAGTGTCACCGGCGACCCGGCCGTCTTCGTGTCCGTCGCCGCCGTCCACCAGGGCCCCTCTGGCGGCGGCCCCGTAGCCGCCATCGCCGACCTCGGCCGACAGTGAGGATGGAGGTGAGCGCCTCCCGGTGGGTGCGCCCCGTCGCCTGACGGCGAGGCACCGATCTGATCCGGGCACCGGGGGCGAGCATCCGGGAACATTCGTTGCGCCGGATATCACCACGAGGCCGGCGTACAGGGCAGAATCGGGCCGTGGAGTCTCAGGGATTAGAGCGCGATGAAGTCGCCGCCGCCATGGCCGCCCGCCGCGAGCTCGGCCCACAGTACGAACTCGAGCTCGCCGAGTCGCTCGTCGACCGCGTCAACGCGGTGATCGACGCGCGGCTCGCCGCGACCCCGGCCAAGCGTCAGAGGCCCGACTGGGCACAGATGGCCCTGGGCCTCGGGTCGCTGGCCATGTCGATCCCGCTGACGGCGATCGTGGCCCGCGTCCCGTCGCCCGGCCCCGCCCTTCTCCTATTGTTCGCGCTCATCGCCGCGGTGAACGTGGCCTACGCGCTGAGCAAGATCACCAACCGCCGGCGAGGCTGACCACTGGGCCGCAGCACCGCCCCCGCAGCAGCCCCGGGCCGCAGCACCCGGACCGCTCACCGCCCGAGCCGCGCCTCCGCCGCCGTTCCGCGCCCTCGGCCGCCGCTCCCGCGAGCCCTCGGCCTTGGAGCGCGCCGCGCCTCACACCGGTACGGCGAACCCCCACAGGACCTGGGCGATCTCGTCCACCTCGGTGAACGCGCCGGAGGCCACGGAGGTGACCAGGTCATGGACCGCGTCGTCATCGCTGTCCACCTCGACGCCGTTGCAGGCGAGGAACACCACGGTGCAGACCCAGGCGACCTGCCGCGCGCCACGCTCGAAGGGATGGTGGACGGCCAGCGAGTGCAGCAGTGCCGCCGCCTTGACCAGCACGTGCGAGTAGGCCTCGTGGCCGAACATGGACGCCTGCGGCCGGTGCACGGCCGAGTCGAGCAGCCCGATGTCACGCAGGTGAGGCGGAGCACCGAGCGTCACCCGTGCCAGATCCACCACCTGCTCCATGGTCAGGTAGCGCGTCACCCGCGCGCCGGTGGGGTGTGGCCGGTCATTCGGCGAGCCGATCGAGGACCGAACGCCAGCGGCTCGCCGCCGCGAGGCCGAGGCGGCGGACCTCCTCGTCGGCGTCGTGCCGGGCGATGTACTCCTCGACGGCCGACTGCACGACCTGCTGGAGGCTGCGCCCCTCCTTCTCCGCGCGCCGGCGCAGGGCCTCGGTCTGCTCCTCACTGAGGCTGAGCGTCATGGCCAATACCTCCACGGTACGCATACGGTGTCGGCGTCACGCTTGGACACGGTGAGTGTATGACCATTTACACCGGGTGTCAGTGCTTTTACTCGGCCCGTCCCAGGCGGGCCAGCCGCATGACGGCCTCGTCGATGATCTCGTCCTTCTTGCAGAAGGCGAAGCGCAGGAAATGCCTGCCGAGCTCGGGGTGGTCGTAGAACACCTGGGTCGGGACGGCGACGACGCCCGCCAGCTCGGGCAGCCGCCTGGCCAGCTCGGCCCCGTCGGTGAAGCCGAGCGGCCGGATGTCGGTCTGCACGAAGTACGTCCCCGCCGGCCGGTAGACGCCGAAGCCCGCCGCCGACAGCCCCGTCATGAGCCGGTCGCGCTTGGCGGCGAGCGCGTCGCGCGCCCCGGCGACCCAGCCGAGCTCCTCGCGCAGGGCGTGGGCGACCGCGACCTGCCACGGAGCGCCGGAGGTGAAGGTGAGGAACTGCTTGACCGACTGGACGGCCGCGACCAGCTCCGGGGGACCGCACACCCAGCCGATCTTCCAGCCGGTCGCCGAGAAGGTCTTGCCGGCCGAGGAGATCATGACGGTGCGCTCGCGCATGCCCGGGAGCGTGGCCATCGGCACGTGTTCCACGCCGTCGAAGGTCAGATGCTCATAGACCTCGTCGGTGATCGCGATGAGGTCGTGTTCCTGGCAGACGGCGGCGACCAGCGCCAGCTCGTCGCGGGTGAAGACGGTGCCGGTGGGGTTGTGCGGGGAGTTGACCAGGATCGCCCGGGTGCGCGGGCCCACGGCCGCGCGCAGTTCGTCGGGGTCGAAGGTGAACCTGTCCCCCGCAGGGCGCAGGGCCACCGTCCGGCGCACCGCGCCGGCGAGCGCGACGGCCGCGGCGTAGGAGTCGTAGTACGGCTCGAACAGGATGACCTCGTCACCCGCCTCGCACAGCGCGAGGACCGACGCCGCGAGCGCCTCGGTGGCACCGACGGTGACCAGGATCTCGCCGTCCGGCTCGTACAGCAGGCCGTAGTGCTGCTTGCGGTGCTCGGCGACGGCCTGCCGCAACTCGGGCATCCCGGGCCCGGGCGGGTACTGGTTCAGCCCTCCCCTGATCGCCGTCACGGCGTGTTCGAGCATGGAGGCGGGGCCGTCGGTGTCGGGGAAGCCTTGTCCCAGGTTGATCGACCCGGTGCGCACGGCGAGCGCCGTCATCTCCGAGAAGATCGTCGTGCCGAACTCGCGCATGCGGGCGACCAATGGCTCGTTCACGCCGGCAAGCCTACCCAGCCGCCCTTCCCCGCACCGAACCCTCCGCCCCCCACCCACCGGAGGCGTCCGCGAAGCCTATCGACCGAATCGGTCACCGGTCACCGGCCACCGGTCACCGGTCACCGGCCACCGGTCACCGGCTTCACGACCCCCACACCCCACCGCTTCGCCGTCAAAGGCGGACAAATACCGAAATAAGTCATGTCAGGCGGAAAATCCACACACACCGAAAGACGCGGGTGACGTAGCGGCGTTAGCCTGCTGAGGTGGTCGCCAGGTTTGTCCGCTATGCCGAGGAGCGCCGGGAACCGGCCCCCGCCCGGATCCGGGAGCTGGACGTGCTGCGCGGCCTCGCCGTCTGCGGGATCACGCTGGTCAACACCTGGCAGCACACCTCCGACGCCGCCCACCGGACCACCACCACGCCCACGGACTGGCTGGTCGAGAACCTCCTGCAGAGCCGCTTCTTCCCGATCTTCTCATTGCTGTTCGGCGTCAGTTTCGTCCTGTTCCTGCGCTCGGCGGCCCGCCGGACGTCCCATCCCCGGCTCGTGCTGCTCCGCAGGCTGTCGGCGCTCGCCGTCCTCGGGCTGCTCCACCGGACGCTCAGCCCCGGCGAAGTGCTGCTCCCCTACGCCCTGACCGGCGCGCTCATCCTGCTGCCGGCCTCCTACCTGCCCAGGTGGGCGGTGCTCACCGCCGGGACCGCCGCCACGTCGTGGGCGGTCCTGTTCCACGCGGGCGGCGTGTGGCTGATCCCGGGACTGTTCCTGCTCGGCATGGCCGTGATCGCGTACGCCCCCGGGCGCCGCGCGCTGCGCACGGCCTTCCTGGTGAGCGCGCCGCTGGCCGTCGCGCTCACCGGGGCGTGGCTGTACCTCTTCGCGCACCCCGCGACATTCCGCTTCCCCTTCACCGTGAGCGTCTACCCGCTGGCCGGTCTCGCCGCGGCCACCGCGTACTGCACCGGGTTACTGCTGGCCGCCAGGCGCCTGCCCTGGCTCACGGCCGCGCTGGAGCCGCTCGGCCGCATCGCGCTCACCGCGTACGTGGCCGGCACGCTGATCACTTTGGCGGCGCTCCCGCTGCTCACCAGGAACGGCAGCCGCGCGGGCGTGCTCGTGGTGTCCGCGGTCGCCGTCCTGGCGCTGGTGGCCTTCGCCCGCTGGTGGACCGCCCGGTACAGGTACGGACCGCTGGAGTGGGCGTGGCGGTGCGTCACCTGGTGGGAGCCGCTCCCCAACCGCCGCCCGCGCTCCTCGGCAGCCGGGGGTCCGGACCTTTAGGCTTGTGGGGTGACCCGCATCGCCCTGTGCCAGCTTCCGGTGTCCGCCGACCCCAAGACCAACCTCGAACGCGTCCGCGACGCTCTCGGCCGGGCCGCCTCGCGCGGCGCGACGCTCGCGGTGTTCCCCGAGGCGATGCTGACCCGGTTCGGCAAAGAGATCGCCGAGTCCGCCGAGCCGGTCGACGGCCCGTTCGTGACCGCCGTGGCCGACGCCGCGCGAGCCCACGAGATCGCGGTCGTCCTCGGCACGTTCGAGTCCGGGGACCCCGACGGCGACGGGCGCGTGCACAACACGGCCGTCGCGCTCGACCGGTGCGGGCGGCTGCGGGCCGCCTACCGCAAGATCCACCTGTTCGACTCCTTCGGCGCCCGCGAGTCCGACCTGGTCGCCCCCGGCGAGACGCCGGTGGTCGTGGAGCTGGAGGGCCTGCGCCTCGGCCTGATCACCTGCTACGACGTGCGCTTCCCCGAGCTGGCGCGCGCCCTGGTCGACCAGGGCGCCGACGCGTTCGTCGTCATCGCCGCCTGGAGCGCGGGCCCGATGAAGGAGGAGCACTGGGCGACCCTGGTCAGGGCGCGGGCCATCGAGAACACCATGTGGACGATCGCCGTCGGCCAGGCCCCCGACCCGGAGGCCAGGGACGGCTTCGGCGTGGGCCGCAGCATGCTCGTCGACCCTCTGGGCGTGGTCCGCGCCGATCTCGGGCCCAGCGGCGCCGTCCAGGTCGTCGAGATCGACCCGGCCGAGACCGACCGGGTGCGCGCCACGCTGCCCTCTCTTTCCCACCGGCGCCCAGATATTTATCGCTCCGTGCGGAACGCCGAGGTCGGCAGATCGTAAAATGCGGGATGTGAGCGAGCCCGCACCAAGCACCCAGATGCAAAAGGTCATTCCACCCCGGCTGCTGGTGCCCTACCTCGCGGGCCAGCGCACGATCATCTCGGGCTACGTCTACCGCGTCCAAGACTGCTCGCGGCTGACCTCCCCCGAGCAGCTCGTGTCCGCGCTCGACCTGACCTTCGAAGGGTCCGAGCTCGAACCCTCGGTCCCCGAGCTGTACATCCTGCGGTGGCTGGTACGCGACACCGACACCTACGACGTCCCCTACGGGCCGCACATGGGCGGAGATTGGAACGATTCGCCACCCTTCGCGGGCAACGGGTTCACCACCTCCCGCCAGCACGTGGTACCCCAGTTCCACACCCCGCCCATGCCCATCCCGGCGGGGGCCGAGATCCGTCACCTGACCACCCGCGGCGAGCGGCGCTTCGCCGACTACGACGGCCTGACCTGGCGGCCGGCCGCATGACCGACATCGAACCCGTCGGTCTCGGCTTCATCGCCCACCAGCACGACCAGACCTACGCGGCCGCCCTCGGCCCCGGCCCCGACGACGTGATCCTGTTCAGCGAGGAGCCGTGCGAAGGCTTCGAGCGCGCCGGCGCGTACTGGCGGCGGCAGGTCCGGCGCGAGGACCTCCAGTGGCTGGTGCTGCTGCGCACGGTGGGCGCGTTCGGCGGCGAGCCGTGCGTGGTCCTGGACGAGGACGACGACGGCCTGCACATCGCCTACACCGGTCACAGCGGGCTCAAGGCCGAGGCGCTGGGCTACTGGATGGTCGACCACGGAGCCTACGAGGTGGTCGTGCCCCACGAGGAGGTCCACTCCATCCGCGTCGAGCGCGTCCCGATCCCCTGCCAACCGGCCCAGGGCTTGAGTGTCTCTGGAGTGTGACAGAAACGCCCGTGCTGTCGCCGGGCAGGCCGTCATTCGCCGAGATCTTCGCCGCGCACTATCCGGCGATGGTACGGCTGGCGGGCCTGCTCGGCGCCGACGATCCCGAGGACATCGCGCAGGAGGCCTTCGCGCGCCTGCACCCGCGGCTGGCGCGCCTGCGCGATGACGCGGCGGCGGTGCCGTACCTCCGCGCGATCGTCTGCAACCTCACCCGCAACCGGATACGCCATCTCCGGCTGGTACGCCTGCGCAGACTCGAGCCTTCGCCCGCCCAGGGAGACGGCGAAGAGGCGTACCTGACCGCCGAACGCCACCGCGACCTGCTCGCCGCCGTGGACCGGCTGCCGCGCCGCCAGCGCGAGGCCCTGGTCCTGCGGTACTGGCTCGATCTGTCCGAACGCGAGATCGCCGATGCCATGGGCGTGTCCCCCGGCTCCGTCAAGAGCCACACCAGCCGCGCCATCGCGGCCCTCGGTCGTGCCCTCAGGGAGAGCAACGATGATTGACGACGACCTCCGCGAGGCCCTGCGCGCCCGCGCCTCGACCTACCAGACCAGTCCGCACGCGTGGATCGGCGTCCAGCGGCGCCTCGGCGGGGCCCGGCGTCGCAGGTTCGCCGCCCTGGCCGCCTGTTCGCTGTCGGTGGCCGCGCTGGCCGCCGGCGTGCCGCTGGTGCTCTCGGGCGCCGGGCCCGGCAACGCCACCACCCGCGCGACCGCCACCATGGTCCCGTCGAAGGAGGGCGAGGACGCCTTCGAGCGCGAGTCACGGGAAAGTCCTCCCGTCGGAGACACCGTGACCCTGGTCAACCCCACCGACGGCCGATACCTGCGCCTCTGGTTCAGCAGGAAGCCGCAGCAGCAGCGCATCGACCAGCCGGTGCCGCCCGGCGCGCCCAAGTACGACGTGCTGTGCTGGGCCATGCAGTCAGGCCTGGACGGCGGGACGATCGCCAACTGCCCGATGGACGCCGACCCCGGCCACTCGGGCGAGTACGCCTGGTACGTCGGCGGCACGGCGGAAGATTGGTCGCGCGGGGAGACGGTGCTCTCCTATGGCGTCGCCCGCTCCAAGGTGGGGAAGGTGTCGGCCATCGCCGCGGACGGGACCCGGCTGCCCGGCGTGATCTACCGGCCGAAGGGCGCCCCCGCGGCGGTGTGGGCGGTGACCTACCCGACGCGGGCACGGGTGCGCGGCTTCGAGTTCCGGGACGCCGACGGCGAGGTCCTCGGCCGCACGACGCCCGATCCGTTCCTGCTCTCCCCGACGAGCGCGGCCCCCGTGACGCCCCCTGTCGACCTGCCCGGCGGGCTCACCGCGCGACTGCACAAGGACGGGACGTTCACCTGGCTGCGCGACGGGGTCATGGTCGCCGCGACGGAGATCCTGTGGACCGGCGCGACGGCGGGCGCGCCCGCGAGGATCATCTCCTGGCACTTCGGGCACGGCCGGTGGTTCGGCCTGGCCACCGCGGGGACGGCCAAGGTCGAACTGACCGCCGGGACGGGCGCCCCGATCTGGGCCGCCACGGCCCGCGACCCCTGGAGACGCGGTCTCGCCCTGTTCTCCGCCCCCAGCGGGCGCGAGAGCGACCTCTACACCGGGGGGTACACGATCGTCGGCTTCGACGCCCGCGGCAAGGAGATCTGGCGGGAGAAGGTGCCTCCCCATCCGCCTCTGTGGACCGGTGTCCCGCTGTCCACACCGGCGCGGTGAACAGCGGCCGCCAGTGCCGCTGTTCACCGCGCCGACGGGCCGACGATCGGCCCGTGGAGTGCGGTGACGGCCAGACGACCGGGCCCGGACAGCGGGTGAGGGAGGCGGGCGGTCAGGTTGGAGTGCCGAGGTAGCGGTAGCGGGCCAGGCGGGTCGCCAGGCGGTCCTCGGGCGGGCTCCCCATCAGGCCGAGGATCTCGTGCTCGATCGTCGCGCCGACCCGCTCGCAGAAGGCCTGCGGCTCGTAGGCCGCGTCCGGGAACTCCGGGATGACGCGGTCGACGATGCCGTCCCGCCGCAGGTCGCGGGCTTGCACCCCTTGAGCTTTGGCGATCTCGGGCGCGAAGTCGATGGTCCGGTACAGGATCGCCGACGCGCCCTCGGGCGACAGCGGCGACAGCCAGCCGTGCTGGGCGCACAACACGCGGTCGGTCGGCAGCAGGGCCAGGGCGCCGCCGCCCGCCCCCTCCCCGAGGATCAGGCACACGGTCGGCGTGTTCAGCGACACCAGGGTGGTCAGCGCGCGGGCGATCTCGGCTGCCAGGCCGCCCTCCTCGGCCGTCCTGGACAGCGCCGCCCCCGCCGTGTCGATCACCGTGACGAGCGGCAGCCCCAGCTCGGAGGCCAGGTGCATGCCCCGGCGGGCCACCCGCAGCCCGGCGGGGCCGAGGTGACGGCCGGCGCTCTGCCGGCGGTCCTGGCCGAGCACCACGGCGGGCGCCCGGCCGAACCTGGCCAGCGCGAGCAGCAGGCCGGGATCGTTCTCGCCGGCGCCGGTGCCGTTCAGGGGGGTCACGTCCGAGGCACCGAGCTTGAGCAGAGCCTTCACGCCAGGACGGTCGTCACGCCGGGAGCGGCTGATCGCCTCCCAGGCGCCGACCTCGGCGACCCGTTCCTCCGGCTCCACCCGCCAGGCCGGCCCGCCATCGCCATGTCCGCCCTCTTCACGTCCGCCCTCTTCACGTCCGCCCTCGCCGCGTCCGCCCTCGCCGCGTCCGCCCTCGCCGCGTCCGGCCTCGCCGCGTCCGGCCTCACCGCGTTCTTCCTCGCCAGGTTCTTCCTCGGTGGCGGTGGCGTTGTGGTGAGGCGGCCGGGGCAGGCTCCGCCGCTGTTCGCCGGGGGCCGCGTCCCGCGTGTCCATCGAGGAGCACAGGACGGCGAGGGCGCGGATCGCCACCTCGCGGGCGCTCGCGGCCGAGACGACGGCGTCGACCAGGCCGTGCTTGAAGAGGTTCTCGGCGACCTGCACGCCCTCGGGGAACGGGTATCCGTGCAGGGACTCGAACACCCGTGGGCCGAGAAAGCCGATGAGCGCGCCCGGCTCGGCGGCGGTGACGTGCCCGAGCGATCCCCACGAGGCGAACACCCCGCCCGTGGTGGGATGGCGGAGATACACGATGTAGGGCAACCCGGCGGCGCGGTGGGCCGACACCGCGGCGCTGATCTTGATCATCTGGACGAAGGCGAGCGCGCCCTCCTGCATCCGGGTGCCGCCCGACGCCGGCGCGGCCAGCAACGGCAGCCGCTCCGCCGTCGCCCGCTCCACCGCCCGCACGAGCCGCTCGGCGGCGGCGACCCCGATCGAGCCGGCCAGGAACGAGAACTCGCAGGCCATGACGGCCACGCGGCGGCCGCCCAGCAGCCCCTCCCCGGTGACCACCGACTCGTCGTAGGGCGTCCGGGCCCGCGCCGCCGCCAGTTCCTCGGCGTACGGCGAGCCGGGGGGCGCGGGATCCACCGTCGGCTCGTCCCACGACTTCCACGACCCGGGGTCCAGGACGATACGGATCAACGTGTACGCGTCGGGGCGTGCGACGCCGCTCACCGGACCGCTCACCCTTCCCGCTTGTCCGCATCCGCGAGGTGGACCGGCCTCCCGGACGTCTCCGGCGCGTCCGGTACCCCTGGCACTCCCGGACCGCTCGGTACCGCGTCCGTCCCGGTCAAGCCCGGTACCACGTCCGTCCCCGTTAGGCCCTGTTCCGGGTCCGATCCGTTCTCAGGTCGCCCCGCGACCGTCGCGGTCGCGCCCTGCTCCTCGCGCCCGGCCAGCCAGTCGCGGACCGACCGGTCGTCCTGACCGAGCGAGGGCGGCGGCAGATGCTCGGCGGGTGGCGCGCCGTCGAACCGCAGCGGCGACCCCGGCAGCTCGATGGTGCCGAGCACCGGGTGGTCCACGGTGACCACCAACTCCTGCGACCGCGTCTGCTTCCAGGCGTAGACCTCGTCCAGCGTGCGGACCGCCCCGGCGGGGACGCCCGCCTCGCTCAGCACGGCGAGCCAGTGCGCCCGGTCGTGGGCGCCCAGCGCCTCCTCCATGTCGGCGACCAGCTCGTCACGGTGGGCACGGCGCTCCCGGTTGACCGCGTATTTCGGTGTCGCCGGGTCGATGCCCAGCAGCGGGGCGAGCCGGCCCCACTGGGCGTCGTTGGCGACCGCGATCTGGATCACCCCGTCGGCGCAGCGGAACGCCCCGTACGGCGCGATCGAGGCGTGGTGGTTGCCGCTCGCCCCTGGCACCTTGCCGCCGACCGTCCACGCCGTCCCGTGGTAGGAATGCACGCCGACCACCGAGGCCAGCAGCGAGGTGCGCACGACCTTCCCCACGCCCGTGCGCTGGCGTTCGTACAGCGCCGCCAGCACGCCGTACGCGCCGTGAATGCCGGCGAGCAGGTCGGCGATCGAGGAGCCCACGCGGTACGGCTCGTCGGGCGAAGGGCCGGTGAGGCTCATCAGGCCCGCCTCGCCCTGCGCGATCTGGTCGTACCCGGGCCGCCCGCCCTCGGGGCCGTCGTGGCCGAAACCGGTGATCGACAGGATGACCAGGCGGGGGTTCAGCTCGTGCAGGCGCTCCACGGAGAAGCCGAGCCGGTCCAGCACGCCGGTGCGGAAGTTCTCGACCAGGACGTCGCTCTGCCGCACGAGCCGGGTGAGCAGGGCGGCGCCCTCCTCGGACTTCAGGTCCAGGGTGATGGACCGTTTGTTGCGGTTGGCCGCCAGGAAATAGGTGGAGATGTCCCCCTCGGGCCCGACGAAAGGCGGCCCCCAGCCACGCGACTCGTCGCCGCCGTCGGGATGCTCCACTTTGATCACCATGGCGCCGAGGTCGCCGAGCATCTGCGCTCCGTGCGGCCCGGCCAGCGCCCGGGACAGGTCGAGGACCACGATGTCGCTGAGCGGTCCCTGCAAGGTCAGCCTCCACGGGGGTGTGAGGAGAACGTGTTCTCGTCCACAGGCAAGCCTGCCAGGTGACACCACCGTCCCGACACCCAGGTGCCGCCCCGAAACACGCCGGTTACCCCCGCCATCCCTCTGGACCGTCCCATTCGGGACGATCTACGCGCGCCGGCCGGGAGAACCCGTCCCGACCGGTCGCGTCGCGTCGGCCGCCGTCCATCCGGGGGAACCGTCTCAGCCCGTTCGGGAGGAACCGTTTCAGCCCGTTCGGGAGGAACCGTTTCAGCCCGTTCGGGAGGAACCGTCTCAGCCCGTTCGGGAGGACATCTGGGCCCGCCCGGGAGAACCGTCTGGCTCGTCCGAGAATCGTCCCGGTTCGCCCGAAGAGGAGCTCGCGACCGCGCGGGGGCGCTTCGCGAGCCTTGTCTGCCTAGTGGTGGGTCCTGCGCGTACGCCAGCGGTCCACGAGTTCGCGGAGTTTGCGCTGGTTCTGCGGGTCCCTGGCCATCGTCTTGACCTTCTCGACGTGCTCATGCCCCTTCGGGCCGCGCAGGTACTCCTTGATGCGGTCCATCATGGATGCCATCGTGTCACCACCGCCTGTCGATCGCCGTTTCCCTCGAACGGCTACCCTCGACATCCCCCGCCAATCACGCATTGTGCTCGCAAGCCGATAAAACAGGACAAGCGATGACGATTGTGGGATACAGCCACGACCATCCGGCGATGCCCGCGTGACCAATTGAGGATTTATCCCGACAAAGCGTGGCGAGGGCCGCTTTATCGATGATCACGACCGGGACGACCGGCGCCCCTAGAGCGGTGACCACATACGTTCACCGGGCACGGCTCTCCACCCCCGGCTCCGTGCTGCAGTGATCGGCGCCGGGTCGGCGGGTCGTGGTACGGCGATCCCGATTATCGATCTGAAACGCATAATTGAAGTAGATCGATTCAGACCGGGACAAGGGGTGACGAGATGGGCGAGCTGCTTCGGTGCGTCTGCGATTACACGCGCAAGAGCACGGACCGCGCGGGCACGGGTGACGGGGTCACCAGCCAGCACGAGGAGAACCAGGAGTTAGCCGACGAGTTTGACCTGGGCACCATCACGGTGACCTATGAGGACAACGACGTTTCGGCTTATCAGGATGTGGAGCGCCCGGCGTATCTGCGGCTTCTGGCCGACATGCAGGCGGGGAAAGTCGGCGTCGTGATCATCTGGCACGCCAAGCGGTTGCACCGCAAGGTGGAGGAGGTCACCCAGTTCATCAAGATTGCTCGTGCGCATGGGGTGCGGTTGTTCAGCGTCTCGCGTGGCGGGGAGTACAACCTGAACAAGGCTCAGGGGCGCAAGGACCTTATTGACGACACCTCCGAAGGTGAGCACGAGAGCGCCGAGCGTGGAGAGCGTGTGGCAATGGCACGCAAGCGCCAGGCCCGCCGGGGCGACTTCGGCGGGGGTATCCGCCCCTATGGGTGGGGTGTGGACACCGGCCGCGTGCGCAGTGTGTGTGTCAATCCCAAGGCCCCCACGATGGAGCGCATCTATGAGGATCGCGTAGTGCTGGACATGACCCAGCACCAGCCGAGCGAGGCGGCCGAGATTCGCAAGTGGGCGTCTGATCTGCTGGCCGGGGTGTCCATGCGGCAAGTGCTGGCCGATCTGCGGGCGCGCCAGGTGCCCACGGCCGCGCAGAGCGACGGGCGCACGCTGCGCAGAAAGGGTAAGCCGGTGCAGTCCGAGGGATGGAACGCCCGGACGGTCAAGCAGATTCTTTGTAGTCCCCGGACGTCTGGGCATTCGGTCTACCAGGGGGAGATCGTGCGACGAGATGTGTTCGAGCCGATCATCTCGGAGGAGACGCGCCAGGCGTTGATCACGATGTGGGCCGACCCGATCCGGCAACGGCACACGGCGGGGAACACGCCGAAGTGGCTTGGGTCGCTGATCTACCGGTGTGGGATCTGCGACGACGGGAGCCTGATGGTGGTGATGAACAACTCTGCTGGTCAGCCAGGCTACCGGTGTAGGAGCAAGCACCACTGTCGCCGCAATGTGGCACAGGTGGACGCCTTCATAGAGAAGGTGATCATCACTCGGCTTTCTCGCGGCGACGTGGCCGATCTGCTGCCCCGTACCGATCCGACCGTCGATGTGGCTGCGCTTCGTGAGGAGCTGGCCCTGCTGGATCAGAGCGAGATCGAGCTGGGATTGTTGATCGCCCGCCGCAAGCTCGGGGGTGTCGCCGCTGAGGTGGCACAGGCAGAGATCGACAAGCGCCGTGCCGAGATTCACGCCGATCTCAAGAGCGCGACCGCTGAGAGCCCGTTTGCCGACTTCGCGCACACCGACGATCCGGCCCGGACGTGGCGTGATCTCAGTCTGGGCCGCAAGCGCGAATGCCTGCGCCTGCTAGTCAAGGTGACCCTACTCCCGGTCCGGGGACGGCCCGCCCAAGGGCAGATCGACCCGCACAGCGTACAAATCGAGCCGATCACCAGCCATACCGCCGTGTAAATGCGCGTGGGCACCCCCGCCCAGCAGTAGCAGGGGTGCCCAACACGACGATCTATCGCTTGACGTTGAGCAGCAGACCCAGCCGGTCACGCTGCCGATCAGTCAACGGTGGCCAGTCCGCCACCAACGCCCGTACGTACGCATCTAACTCGCTGTCACCATCGTCATCTTCTGGCGTGCGCTGACGCCCCAGCCGCGATCCCTCCCGTTCATCTGCGCGTCTCCCAGGCCAGCCCGCTCGCTGGCCGCTAACCGTGCCACCCCGCCTCAGCGGCCCGCCCACCCACCCGGGGGTAAGTGGAGCGCCTACGGCGCGCGCCCTCCCAGACGCGACATTCACCGACCCCGATACCGCGCCGACCCGCAGGCCCCGCGCGCCGGCAGAACTCGCTCCACGCTCGCCCCTGCGGGGTGACCTACGGTCATTCAGCCGGCCCGCTCACCCCCGCATCAGGAGACACCCCCTCCGCCCTGGCCTGTAAATCGTGCAGATACCGTCGCCACCGCTGGCGTTCGGCCACCAGCCGCAGGGTCCGCACCGCGCGCGGTTCAAGGCTCGCGTCCCCGTCCGGGATTGGCGCCCACAGAAACCGGCCCGGTTCGCTGACCGCCTGCTCATCGGCGATGCCGAGCACGCCCAGCACCCAGGCCCGCCGGTCGCGCTTGTGCTCCGCGAGCGTCTTGCC
Organism: Sphaerisporangium sp. NPDC004334; assembly: GCF_053602655.1. NCBI lineage: Bacteria > Bacillati > Actinomycetota > Actinomycetes > Streptosporangiales > Streptosporangiaceae > Sphaerisporangium > Sphaerisporangium sp. NPDC004334. Next base: position 266,469 of record NZ_JBSGDZ010000002.1, on the reverse strand, counting down.
CGACCACTTGCGCGACACCAGCACCCGCCGCCCCGCATAACCGAGATGCTCGGGCTTGTGCGCCTTGCTGCGGCACCGGCCAGGAGCCATGCCCGCCCTGGCACCCTTCGGCTGCACCCCATACCGCAACCAGTTCGGGCAACGGGGGGAACACGGCTCGAACCGCAGCGCCGCCACCATCCGGGAAGCGTGCGCCCGCCGCGCCGTCTCTTCGGCGTCAATGCCACCGCCCAGGCTCTTGGTCAGATACTTGGCCAGATAGCGGATGCACTGGTCAGCATCCCGCGTCCCCGCTAGCACCCCTTGAATGTCGGCCTGCTTGCCGAACCGCGCCACATGCAACGGCTCAGCGTGCTCCGCCTCGCCCAGCTCATCCAACGCGTCATCCCACGTCGGAAGAACCTCACCGCTGTCGGGATCGACGTAATCGCCGCTCTGGCCGTCGGCGTACGCCTTGCCGCCGTCCCGGCCCGGCCGCTCCACCCACACCGGAAGCCGCTCACCCTCGAACCGGACATGATCGGTGGCAGGCCACCACACCTGATGGTAGGTCGCCGCCACCACGGCCCGGATGTCTGCCCGGCTCATCGTCCCGCGGATTGCCATGTGCAGATGCGGAGCCAGCCTCTTCTGCGGCTCCACCGTCGCGAAGTACTGCACATCGAACCCCGCCACGCGGCGAAGGTTCTGCACGAACCGATCCACCAGCTTGGAGAAGTGCAAGGCATCGCGCGCCGCCCGCCGGTAGTCATACCGAGCCGGATCAACCGGCACGCCGTCCTTAACCCGCCCGTACGACGGAAGCGTGAGCGTGATGAACATCGACGGCCGGAACCGCTTCCCATCGCAGGACACATACAGCCGCCCCAGCGTCGTATCCGACATCGCCCGGCGGGGGAGATCGGGGGCGTCCTGGCGACGGCGCGTGGACCTCACCCGGCGCTCACCCGGCTCCGGGCCGTCCAGCACGTTCCCCCGCATCCCCGCAGCATTGATCTCCGCGTCGATCTCCTCAATCGCCGCATCCCACACGCCCGCATCCGGGTCACCCGCCGCGTGCGCCGCATCCCGCTTGGCCTGCACCTCCGCCCGCCAGGCCACCAGCCACTTTTGATCCTCATCCGGCTCCGCCGCTTCGGTGACCGGCTCGGTCTCCAGATGCCAGCCCTCCTGGCACTGCGCCATCCGAAGCTGACGATTGCGCCGCGCGCAGGGGCGGCACTTAGCCTCCAGGGTCGCCCCGCACGGAATTTCCACCACCCGCGACGTCCCCGTTGTGGTGTCACTCACCCGAAACGCCAGCGTGCGCACACACACGCCGTTCTCCTCAGCCACCGTCGCGGCGACATCCGCCGCCAGCAGCGCCCGCACCTTGCCCGTCATGCCACGCGTCCCCGCGTCGGTCACACGTCCTCCGGTTCTCTGACCGTGCATCCACTGGACTTCGCGCCCTCCGGCGCAGCGCTCTCCGCCGCGCTGTCGCCGGCCGAACTCCCTCGCGGTCGCCCTACGGGTGCCTTCGGCATTCCGCCGGCCACACCGCTACCGCCGCCATCACTGGCCCCCGCCGGTCCGATCTCGGCGTCACTCAGCAGAGCCGACTGCCCGCACGACTCACACCAGGCGACGCCTCGCACGTGATCGGCCACCAGGTGATCCCGGCGCTTGCACACCGCGCACCGCAGCCCCGCCAGCCGCTCAGCCGCCGTCACACCGGCTCCCAGCCGCCGCCGTCGTACAGGTCCCACCCGTAGGACTCCGGCCGCGAAGGGTCGTCATCGCCGACCACGTTGCGGTCCCCGCACGCCCGGCACTCCACCACGCCGAGCACCGTGTCGTGCCACAACTCGTCTTCGGCCTCACAGGCCGGGCACACCAGCCCATGCAGAACCACCGGGAGACTCACACAACCTCCGTCGAGAGAATGACCATCTGCCGAATGTCGGCATCGCTCACGTACGCCGCGCGGACCCGGACCGGTGTCGGCGCGTTCTCCAGCCGCACGAAGCCCACCCCGGCCCCCACCGTCGGGTCCGAAGGATGACGGGGGATCTGATCGGCCAGCGCGCCACGATCACGCGCCCCGTCGCCGAGAACCATGTCCACCTGTTCCGGCTCGTCCAGCCGCAGCGCCACCCGATCGGGAAACAAGTTCCGGATCGACAGCACGTCTTTGCGCGGGTCCTGCAACGCCGCCACCACCCCGACCCCCACCGCGCGACCCTGCGTGGTCAGCGTCGCCAGCGCCGCCGAGATACGAAGCTTGAGCCCCTTGTCCGCCTGATAGGCCGTCAAGAACGCGATCTCATCCACGATCACCAGCACGAACGGATCAGCCACCGAAGGGACGTGATCGCGCCGCACTCCCGCATACCGGTCCGCCCGGTCCTGCATCACCTGAACCGCCGCCTCCAGCAGCTTCGCGCAGTCCTCCGGAACCGCCGCATACCGATCGAACAGGCCCCGCCCGAAAGACAGCTCCATGAGTTTGGGGTCCAGCGCCCACAGCTCCACCAGGCCCGCCCGTCGCGCCGGGAGCAGTCCCCGCACCAGCGACCACAACCAACTCCCCTTACCGGCCCCGGTCGCCCCCGCGATCAGCACATGCGTGCCATGCACCCGCAGGCAGAACGGTGATCCGTCCTCACAGACGCCGATGTCCACCGGCCCCACCGACGCCTGATCGGGCAACGGGCGTGCGGGCACCACCGAGGCCAGCGCATCCCGACGCGGAAAGGTCAGCGTCAGCCACCCCGGCCGCTCCACCTCCACCCGGCACCACGCCGCCCCGAACCCATGCGCCAGATTCGGCGACCGGTCCGCCCAGTCCTGGTCAGACTGGCCCTCCAGCATCCGCACCCGCACCCGATCGGCGACCCGGTCGCACCCCACCCGCACCAGCTCAGGCGCATACCCACGCCCCCCGACACTGACCGCCAGCCCGGCGACCGACATCACCGAGCGCCACCGCCGCCGGTAGACCCACATCCACCGACCCCACGCGACCATCCGCCAGCCGACGACGCGCACGAACACCGACGGCCACAGCCCCGCCCAGGCCGACAGGCCCAAGCAGGCCCCAGACGCCCCGAGCACCGCCACCCGCCAGCCGAACAGCCAGGTGACCCCGCCCAGCACGGCCACCAGCCCGCACGCCCACGGATGCCGGACCACCGTCTTGACCGTCCCGGCCACCAGCCGCCACAACCACACGACCAGGACCACAATCGCCGGAGTCCGCACCACCGTCGGCCGCCACACCACCGCCGTATCCGGGGTAGTGGAAACCACGTTCTGAACCTCGCTGCCGGGCAATTTGCGCAGCACGAAGAAAGTCACCCTCTCCGATGACTGGAGGAACGCAAAGAAAAACAGGGACAGGAAAGGGACCGCCGACGACCAGAAACAGTCAGCGGTCCCCGTCCCGCATCACCTGAACCGAGGACTCATGCCCCGCGAAGAAAGCGCGCCCCACGCGCGCAGCAGACCCGCCCACCGGCGGATGATCACCCGGGCAACCTCACCGGGCCCCGGCTCTACCCAGCCTTACGCGACGAACCCGCCGCCCGCATTCCACGAGCCTTGAACGAGTACGCCATCCGGTTCGTCGCCTGATTGACGTACGGCGTAACCGTCAGGCCATCGAACACCACCGGCACGAACGGCAACCCGCCCAGCTCCGCAGGAGCCGCCGGGATCTCCGGCTTCACCGCAGCGACGATCTTGACCGACACCGACTTCGCGGCGGCCTTCAACGTCGTGTCCCCGTCCATCACCGGCACCGCCCACATCAGCTCACCGCTGACCTTGTCCCGGGCCGGAACCTGATTGTCCTTCGTGCTCGCCTCGAAGTCGAACACCTGCGTAACCTCCGCCACGACGTACGCGCCGTAGGGGAACACCACCTCATGCGTCACAGGGATACCACCCTGTAAGGCCAACGCGACCACTCCATCTCTGCCGACGAACTAACACACGGCCCAACGGATAAGCACCGCATAAAGTTCCCCATTCGACTCACAACTCGCACATTTACCAGGGATGACCGTAACTGGAAATTAGGGACTGTTCGCAACCATCCAGCCGCCTGAAGGAAAGGCAAAGCGATAACCACGCCCCCCGTACAGCACGTCCGCATAGCCCGCCGCAGCACGACGTGGTATGACCTGCATCACAGCGAGGGCGGAATCCCATCACCCAAGAACAGATGCACCGCCTCACGCCAGGACACCCCCAGCGGCATACACTGAGCGTCGCATGCACAACATCGAACGCCCAGGACAACCCGTAAGTTGATCTAGGGCTCGAACATAAGGGCGTAGCGCGATGGCCCGTGATCTGTACCCTCCGCCTGAGGTCCGAAGCTGGCGGATAGGTCACCTCTGGGTCGTGCGCATCCACGGCGAGGTAGACGTACTCACCGTCCCAGACATCCGCCGACATCTGGACAAAGCCGTCTTAGGCCCCCAGCCCCCCATGGTCGCCGTGGACCTCACCTCAGTGACGTTTATGTCCTCGGCAGGCATCGGCGTGCTTGTAGAGCTACACCACCTCATCGCAGCCCGCAAAGGGTCCCTGACCGTCGCACTCCCACCCCAAGGACGCGCCCGACGCCTGTTCGAGCTCACCCGTCTGACCGACCTATTTCGCGTCCGCGAAACGCTTCAGGAAGCCGTCGAGGAACTCCGCAACGCGCAGCCCGCAGCCGTACATGACCAAAGCATCGATCTGCCAGAGCAGCCGTAGACACCACCACCGGTCCCACTGCACTGCCGAATTAATCTCATAAGGGTCAAGGCGGCGCGCACGCGCGCCGCGCGGCCGGAGCCCTCCCCGGCCGGGCATGCGGCCTGGCGGCCGGTCCCGGCCGGGAGCCCCGGCCGCTCCGCTCAGCCGAGCATCCTCAACAGATCGCCGACAGGCACTCCGTCACAGCAGCGGTTGCCGAATCAGTTCGGCCCATAGCCCACGGCTTGCTTTCGGTCGGCGTCAATCCGCCGTGCTACATAGATCCACAGCGCTGCGACCGTCGCGGCCAATGCGCAGACGACCCCCGCGATACCGAACACCGCCGCGATCGCATCCGCCTGCCCGAAGCCCAGGTCATCGGCGGAGATATCGTCCAGCACATGCACCGCCTTGGCCACGAAACCGATCACCCAGAGGACCGGAGTAGCCAGATACAGCAGCACGGGCACGACATAAGCCCACGCACTAGGACGGATTGCGGGCCGCATATGCACCGGTCCGTCACTCCACGCGTACGGCGGGCCGGGATACGGCCTCGAAGGAGGATGCCCGCCCGGCGGAACCTCGGCCGGAGGCTGCGACTGCCCAATGTCCATGCCTACGACCTCTCCTCGTACGACCGTTGCGCTTTCGCCTCGATGGCCGCCCGCTCCCCATCAGTGAGATACCTGTCAGCCCTGACCTCCCACAGGTGAAAGGTCTCGCGATTGGTCGCCTCACCGTTACGCCACGTCCAGACCCTCACCCGGTCCCGGCTTGCCGCGCGGCGCGCCCAGGCGCACACCGTCCCATACCGCGAGGACTCCCGCTCGGCCCAGGTCTTCACGTCATACCAGGTCGCTGACATCTTGCGTGTTTGTGACGTGCCGTCCTTGCGCTCTATCCCGACCAGCCACAACCACTTTTCACCGTCGGGCGTATACAGACCACCACCGTTCCGCCTTTGATACGGCGTCCCGGTGCGCTGGTGGTAGATGTGGCTGATCACCGACACCACCACGATGCACACCATCAGCACCACAAGCGCTACACCCGACCCCGACAGACCCAACCCCGCCCCCTCCGCAGGAGACGGTGACGGCTCCACGCAGGGACCGAATAACCCACACTGCGGTGACCCCGCCACCAGCCACGGCAGAGCCACCACCACTAAACCCGCTGTCGTCAACAGCCCTCACATCCTCGGCGTCTGGGTCACAGCACCAAACGAGCCACCACACACCCGAGATCCGCCCCATAAACGACCGGCATAACAGCACACCACACCCGCCAGTCCGACACCGCCACGAGAAACCGGCCGCAGTGGCGCCGGCCGAACTCCCTCACGGTCGCCCCTACGGGGTGGCCTACGGCCATTCCGCCGGCCCCACCACTCCCACCCCTCATAAGGCCAGCACCGTAGGCACCAGACGATGAATCCTCAGACGTCACCGCCGCCCACTCGGCGATGAGCGGCGATATCGGATCAGCGGAAACTACTGCGACGCCTTCTCAATGCGCCCCCGCTCACCATCGACCCAGTAGACCCGGACCACGCCACCCTCCGTCACCCGCGAGATCCATGCCTCGACCACGTCAGCATGCACGGACATATGCCTCGCCCATGCCTCCAGGCCCGCGACCCCGTCACCGTCGAACGCATCTTCGATGTAGGTGACTCCGTCGGTACGCAAGTAGCCCAGCTTCACCCCCGGCCACACATCACCCGGCCGCGTCTTGCTGGGACCACCCCCGAATCCCCGAATGGCAGCGATCATCACCGTAATCGAAAGGCCGATTACCACAAACAGCACAAACATCCCGGGTGAACTGACCATCGCAGGCACTCAACCACCGCCCGGTCTCACTGCCACCAACTCACTGACGCGATACCGGCTCATCCTGGCTAATCGGAACACAAGCCGTCAACGGCCCCGGTCATACCAGCGTTCCCGCCACTCAAAATCTTCAGAGTAAACACCCAGCGCTCGCACGACACCGCCACAGCGGCGCAGGCCGAACTCCCTCACGGTCGCCCACAGAAAGACCGACTCAGTTCACGATCTCGCGGGCCCGGGCCGAGCGCTGTTCGGTGTAGCGATTGCCGAGCTGCGCGGCGATCAACCGCTCAGCGATAAGCGGATGCAGCAGCCCGACCGCTTGCGCTGGAGCGGCCAGCCGCCACGCGTTGATTTCCGTGGCCTGAAGGCAGACGTCCGGCACATCCAGGCGAGCGCTGAAGACGAAGGCCAACCGGCCCCCACACCCCCGCCGCCCCGCATCCACCCAGGCCACCGTGACCAGATCCCGCGCCTTCAACGGCAGCCGGATCTCCTCCAGCGTCTCGCGCTCCGCCGCAGCCCGAGGCGATTCCCCCCACTCCACCAGACCCCCGGGAAGCTGCCAGCGATCACGATGGCGCACCAGCAGCCACCGGCCCTGCTCGTCACTGGCCAGCAGATATGCCGCCGCCGGTAACGCCGCCGCGCCACCGGTCATTTGCGCGTCGCGGTGATCAGGAAACGCGCCCCCTGGTGCAGCAGATCCGACGCCACCCGAGACCCCAACGTCGCAGGGTCACCCGGATCACCCCACAGATGCGAACGCACCCACTGTGAACCGTCCCGGTTGAACACCATCCCGAACAGCGACAGTTGACCATCGGGCGTCTGGCACGCATACCCGGCAATCGGGCTGTTGCAGTGCCCGCGCAACATGTGCAGCATGGTCCGCTCCGCCAGAACATCCCGGGCCGTCTGCGCATGGTTCAACTCATCAAGAAGCCGCATCACCGGTTCATCGGCCTGCCGGGCTTGTATCCCGATTACCCCGGCCCCAACAGCAGGCACCATCGCCACCCTGCCGCCGTCAGCCGGAAGGAACTCGATCGGCAACACTTCCGCCACCCGATCAAGCAGGTCCAGACGCGACAACCCCGCACGAGCAAGGATTAGCGCGTTATACCGGTCCCCGCCATCCAGTTTGCCGACCCGGGAACCGACCGCGCCCCTGATGCGCTCAGTACGAAGATCAGGCCGATACAGCCCAAGCTGCGCCCGACGGCGGACACTAGAGGTCCCCACCAGCGCCCCCGCAGGCAAATCCGCCAGCGTCCCGCCATCGCGACTGACGACCACATCATGCACATCGTCACGAGGCAGATAGGCACCAAACGCCGTACCGGCGGGCAACGGCACATCACCGGGTACGTCCTTCATGCAATGAACCGCGATATCTACCTGAGCGCCCATCAGCGCACGATCGATCTCCTTGGTGAAGGTGCCCTTCCCGCCCAGCTCAGACAGATCACCCGGCCACAGATCAGCGCTGGTCTTGATCGGGACAAGCTCCACCTTGACCCCGGGCGCCCTGCTGGTGATCAGGTCCGAGACATGCTGAGCCTGATGCATGGCCATCGGCGAGGTACGCGTACCCAGCCGCAACGACGTACCGGAAAACCGCTCCACGAGCAGGGCAACCAGAGCATCAGCCATCGCGAACCATCCCAGGTAAGGCGCCAGCACCGCCGACGCGGACAGTGAACCTACCAACCAGCCCCCAACCAGGGGCCCCGTTACAGTTACTACGCCGATATCAGACCGGCCGCAGTGGCGCCGGCCGAACTCCCTCACGGTCGCCCTACGGGTGGCCTACGGCCATTCCGCCGGCCCCACCGCTCCCCACCCCACCGGCACGGGGAACCACATGAGTCATGACGCGGATTCGACGCCTCCACGCGGGCGCTACCGAGATGGACCATCTCGCAGGTTCGAGGCCCCTGCGCAGGCATAAACGCGGATGCACCATGTCGCGGATTCGACGCCTCCACGCGGGCGCTACGCAACATGCGTCATGTCGCAGATTCGTGGCCCCTGCGCGGGCGTCACCGAGTATTCGATCATGTCGCGGATTTCCCGCCTCCGCGCAGGCGTCCGTGTGTTGGCGGTCAGGCGCGCATCATGTGCTCAAGGGTGTTGACGTCTTGATCCACCACCTGTCCGCACGCCGCGCAGCCCACCATGACGGCCGATTTACGCTTGTCGCCGTCCAGCAGGCCACCACAGCCGATGTGCGGCAGCGAGGACTCAAACTCCGTCTTCTCGACCGCCCCGCCTTGTCTCTCAGCGGCTTCCTCGATGTACCGGCGCAGCTCCCCGGGAGCGGCCATGAACCGGTTTGCGTTGGCCACCCGGGTTTGCGCGTTCTCCGGACCCGGCCCAGGCCGCTGGGCAAGGTCGGTCAGGTTCCAGCCATCAAGCACCACCACCGCGGCCTGTCGTGTCACCCACGAAGCGACTTGACGCCACCAGTCATTACGCTGCCCCAAAACCTTGGCCGTGCCGTGCCCGTGCCAGCGGTGAAGGTGAAGATCCTGCCGGTCCCAGGCGATCAGACGCAATGCCGCCTCAGTCACTTGCGGCGCACCGTCCCAGACATCGGTGACCGGCCCTGCGTCGTGCCGCTCGACGTGAAAGTGACACCGCAGCCCAGCCACCACCCGCCGCAATCTGTCCGGGGATCGCCACTGCGCCAGGTCCTCCAGGCTTCCCCCTGCGGCCAGCTCCAGCAGCTCTCGCCGCTCGCCATCGCTTGCCAGCCAGCGGACCAGCCAATCACGCATGGCGTTGAAACCCAGGCGCCGCGTGGAGTCCACCCCCGCGAGCCGTTCATATCGGGCACGCCACTCACGCGGCAACACCACCTCATGCCATGCCCCACGGTCGCGCACGACACCGGCCAGCGCATCGGGCACACGACCCGCGCCCGCGACGACCGCCACACGCAGGCCCCCATCAGCAAGACTGCGCCAGCCCAGATGGACAGCCACCCGGCCCCCACCCACCAAAGCCCCAGGCGCGGGAAGGTGGACAGTGACACTGAGATGACACTCAAAGCCATCCGTTACCTTCGCGCGGGTGAGATGAGCCTCAACCACTGTCGCCTCCGCAGGCAACATCCGGTGAATACGCACCGGCAGCGTTACCACCGCCGTAGCAGGCCCCGAACCGATCCGGAACCGCGCCACAGCCCCCCGCGTCGCCCGGCGCTGCTCAGCACGGCTCATCGACTGCCACGTCTGCGGAGCGATCCACGGGCTCAGCCCGAACACATTGCGCCACGGCCCCTCAGCATCCGCCAGCGTCTCAGGGTCCCGAGGACGCTGAGACGTCGAGGTGATCTGTAAGACCACCGCTAAGCGTTCGGTCCCATCCCACCGCCGAAAACGTAACTGCGCTTTCCGCCCCGCTTTACGCTGATCGGAAACCTTCCGCACCATCGGCATATGCCGACTCCAAAGCAGGTCCTTATAGGTGCCCCAGTACAAACCACCATCTTGAGCGAACTCCCTATACGTCCCGGCCACCGCAGCGGTATAAGCCGACTTAGCCTCAGCCCGCAAAATCTTGATGACCGGATAAACCCCGCGCTTGACTAGCTTGAGACGCTCAATCGCCTCCTTGAGTTCCTTACGGACCATACTCGTCTCCTCGGCCGACACCCCCTGTGCCCTGGCAGCCTCCACAGCCACCTTCAGGGCGTCGATCCGTTCCTGCGCGGCGCGTACCTCCGGATACCGTAGCCATATCGCCTCCAATTGCGCGTCATAGGCGCGCCATATCTCCACCAGCCTGTTACGCAACAGGTGCACCCGGCGCATCTCCTCCACCACCTCGCGCGGCACATCCCGCCGCGCCGCGAGCGGCCGTTTCACACACTCGCCATCCCTTGCGGGATCGAGGCCGGGAAGATTCCCGCAGATGGCGTATCGATAGGTACGCACCACGACTCCAGGCGCAGCCCCCTCGCAGGTGAGCGTCGGCACGGTCATCTGAACTGAATAATCCTTTCAATGTGGCTGATCAATACACGGTCCAGCCGCGATGACGCCGGCCGAACTCCCTTGCGGTCGCCCTACGGGTGACCTACGGCCATTCCGCCGGCCCCATCGCTCCCCTGAGTCTCTGCACGACGACGCGCCTCGCTGCCACCCACATCCATCGAAGCGGCAATCCCCGACCGCTGTAGAAACTCATCGAGCATCTCATCAGCCCGCCGATAGGCGTCCCGTTCTGTGGCAACCTGCTCAACCTGCTGCGTCCCCAGCGGGCCGGGTAGCAAGCAATGCAACTCCACCGGGCGGCACACTCGGACAACAATGAACGCTCGCACCTCGCCGACCATGCCGTGACGGTCACCGTGTATCCGCCGCGAGTCCTCCCAGACGATGCCTACAGCGGCCAAGACGACGGCCTTTCGTGACGAGAGTCATCCTTGCCTGCGTCCAACCTGCGATACAGATCCGCGATCCGCTGTGACGCCGTCTCCGCAGCCGCCACCCGGCACCAGGTGTAAACCCGCCGCCCTGTCCGCTTCGAAAACCGGCCAGTCCACCAGCGGTAATGCCACTCTTGTAGCCCCGGCTCACACCACACCACCAACGCAGGTGCGACCGACACCGCCGCAATCTTGCTGCCCGGTTGAACGTCCGCCTCAATCCCCAGCCCAGCGAGGTTCCGTCGAAGCTGCCAAGCAGCTACCGCCGCCTCAGAACGCGGACCCGTCGCGATCGCGATCACGGCTTACGCCCCACACCGCACACCACCGGCATGTCTGGGAACTGGCGACGGTACATGTCGTCTTCGTTCGTGCGCCACATCGTCAACGGCACCAAACCCGGCTCGACCAGGGCCACCCCCGAGAAGAAGGCCCGCACCTCCTCCAGCGAACGCGGCACCCCCGGCGAACTCGCCTTGTCATACACCCGGGCCGCCTGGCGCATACTCGGCACATCCAGCACATGCGAAATCACCAGCAACGACCCCGGAGCCAGCGCCGCCACCAGATCAGCCACCACTTCATACGGCTCATCCTCAGGCGGAATGAAATGCAACACAGCCACCAGGAACAAGGCCACCGGCCGAGAAAAGTCGAGCAGCGGCTTACTCGACCACAGCAGTTCCCCCGCCCTGCGAAGGTCCGCCTGAATAAAAAAGGTGTCCTGGTCGTCGGCAAGCAGAGCACGCCCATGGGCAGCAACGATCTCGTCGCTATCCACATAGACGGTTTTCACGCCGCGAGCAACCGACCGCGCAACCTCATGCACGTTGTCCTGAGTCGGATAACCACTCCCGACATCAAGAAGCTGCCGGATACCACACTGCTTAACGGCGTAGCGGACCGCCCGCCCCAGAAACAAGCGATTCGCCCGAACCATGTACTTGATATCAGGGTTGGCGGCCAGCACCTTAGCCGCCGCCTCACGCTCACACGCGAAAGCATCCCGATCATCACCGAGCAGAGCGTTATACACCCTCGCCACACGCGGAACCCCGGTGTTGACCGGAGGGGCCAGCGGGACCAGTGCTCCACCCAGGTTCGAGGCATCGCCTCCGAGATTCCTGGTCACGCGCCCTCCTTCGCCTGTCTGACCGCCCTCAGCTTGTGAGGTGCTCCAAGGGTTATCTACACTGAAGGCCCCTTCAAGGACTTGGAGAGGACATTGAGAGGACTCTCAGGGGCCATACAGTGACCGAGGATGTCTGTTTAGTCCCCTGTGGGCCATATGGCAGTACTGTTTGGCTCGCCAGCCCGTGACCCATTGCGGAGGTTGCTCACATGACCCGTCCCACGGGAAATGCCCAGCTCAAAGCGGCGCGGCAGTATGCCGGCTATGCATCCCAACAAGGGTTCGCCGACGCCTTGACCGCGGCTGCCCTTGTGCTCGGCCTGGGGCACATGGAGGTAAGCGTCCGCCAGGTTCGGCGTTGGGAGTCGGCGACCCCACCTTGGCCGCAGGCCGATCACCAACGTCTGCTTGTGCACGTATTGCAGATGCCCCTAGAGGAGCTGGGCTTCACTCCGCCCTGGTCTGGGGCATCGGGTTCTCCCTCTGCGCCGCAACAGTCTCGCCGTCCTAGACCGCCCCACAGCACGGGGGCCGCTTTGCCGCTTCCTCGGGCATCAGCGGCAACTCAACCGACGACAATCGGGACCGACTACAGCGCGATAACTGTCGCCTATAGGCGTCTATATTGGACTGTCCAGCCCACGCAACTGCATCCCGCTGTCCTAGAACATACTCGGCTAGGAGTCCAACTCTTAACAGAGACAACCAATCTCGCACGTCGAATGCTCGCGACGGCCCTAGCTGAGTCCCTCTTGCTGGTTGGTCGCATCGAGTTTTTCGACCTTCGACAACCTCAAGACGCAGACGCAACCTTTATTCGCGCTCTACAAGCAGCAGGGGAAGCAGAGGACCCTATCCTTGGCTCAGCCATCCTGGCACACGCCGCATTCATCCCCGGATGGGAAGGGCATCGTGAAGATCTGGCGGAACGCATGAGGGCATCCCGTGCTTACTCGCGCCGCGCGCCAGCTTCCCCTGAATTCCTCGCCTGGCTTGACGCGGTGGAAGCCGAATGCGAGGTTCGCTGTGGACATTTTAGAGAAGCATTGCGCTTAATCGCACATGCAGAGGATACTCTCGCGACCGCGACGCTTCACCCGTCCCCGGATTGGTTCCAATGGTTCTCTCCTGTGCGCCTGGCGGCATTCAAAGGTAATGCCCAACTCAAAGCCGGACATCTTCCTCAGGCTCGCGAAACACTGCGATCTGCCTTAAATTCACTAGCACAGAGCGACGGAAAACAGCGCGCAGTCGTTCTAGGCGACCTGGCCGCAGTCGAAGCATCCGATAGCAAACCAGACGCAGCGTGCGTTGTCCTTGAAGAGGCCCTAGATCAACTCGCGACAACGTGGTACGCGACTGGGATGGAGCGTGTTCGTGACGTACGCCGCATGCTGCAACCATGGACCGATCGTGAGTGCGTACAACGCCTAGACGATCGCCTCTATCAATGGAAAACAACGCTCACTGCATTGCAGCGTTGAAACTTTTGATCCGATCCGGCAATTCGTCAAGAGTCTCTATACGCATCGTCGGAATCCGATCCGCTTCCGGAGCGTCCTGTAGAATCACACCCCAGGGTCCCCTGCGTATCAGGGCAGTGCATAGACCCATTTGGGCCGCTGGCCTAATATCATTGTCGAGTCGATCGCCAACGTACAGGATTTCGCTTGCAGCACATGGGGCAGCGCCTATCACGCAGCGAAAGAATTCTACGTCCGGTTTTGATACCCCCCAATCATCGGATGTAGCAATCATGTCCGTAGGCAAGTTCAATGCTCGCAGGATTCCACCAGCCCTGACGGTCTGATTACCAGCGATCCCTACCCATAGACCGTCATTCCGAAGCTTCTCTAGCGCTGGTCGAGTGTCCGGATAAAGGTCTTCCTCGCCGAACCATTCCGCTTTACCTGCCTCAGCCCGCTTCTCGCGTTCCTCCGTCAGGTCGAATCCGGGCCGGAAGACCTGGAACGTCTCGCGATAATCCAAGCCCTTCGCAATGACCGCGCCGAAGACAGCAGAGAAGGTGTGTCGAGGCACGTCCAGCCAATCGGCCCAAGTGCCATACTCGCGAGTCTCATTGACCAAGCACTCACCGACATCGAACACCACGGCTCTAATCATGTGATGAGCTTACGACGTAGAGCCTGCCTCCGGCGGGGGGCTCCGGCTCCGGAGCGGCAAGGAGCAGCAGCGCGGGAAGGTTCGTGGCTGGCGTGCCTGCTGTCCGTCTGCCGTCGCCCAGGACAAGCCGAGCAGGCTATGGGCATGGGGTCAAGGTCGTTCCTCCAGTAGGGGGCTCCACCTTGACCCCATGCCCATAGCCCACTCCCCAGAAGGTGGGCGACGGCAGACGGACAGCAGGCGGTGGGTTTAGTGCAGGCCAGCTAGGTATCAAATGCGTCACAATTCCGTCATCGGCATGCCGGCGCCTGTTACGGCGCCCGAGTCGGTGAATGTTCGTGGACAGCGCACTAGCGGAGTCCACGCGCCCTGCCACCAGCACGTGCATTAGGTTGGTGCGTCGCCACCACCGCTCGGGCCGCTCGGCGGCAGCATCGCGGCGTCGCGGCGCAGGTCACTGCCACCGCGGATCCCCGGCCTCACAGGGGGCGCCGACGTCACGCCGCCCGACGACGAGAGACGGCGCACGCACGACCGAAAGGGAGGGCCAGCTGACCAGCACCGACACGACGGCGTCCAGAGCGAAGATCATGGAACGGGTCCGGCGACTGCTGGACCTCGCCGAGCATCCCAACACCGGCGAGGAGGAGGCGGCGCTCGCCTCCGCCCACGCGGCCGCCCTGATGCTGCGGCACGGGCTGGACGCCAGCGCGGTACGGCGCGGCGCCACCGGGCGTTCCGAGAAGATCGACGGCATCGAGTTCGAGGTCTCCAACCGCGGCGGCCACGCGCGTGAGCGCTGCTGGGCGCTCCACCTCATCTGCGACGCGCTCGGCTGCAAAGGCGCCCAGCACTGGACCGGTGTGCACGGGCGCGGCATCCGTGGCGCGCGGCACGTCACCATGACCGTCGTCGGACCCGACCCCGTCCTCGACAGCCTGCGCGTACTGCTCCCGTCCATCACCCTCCAGATGGAGAACCAGATGAGACCCGCTCTGCGGCATTTCACCACCCGCGACCTGACGGGCGTCGAAGGCAAGGACCGGCGCGCCCGCGCGACGTCCGACTACCGGCGCGCCTTCTACGTCGGCTTCGGCTCCGGCGTCTCGGCCAAACTCCGCGACCGGGTCGCCGAGATAGCCGACCAGGTGAAGGGCACCGGCGCCGAGCTCGTGCTCCTCGACCGATCGGCGCTCGTCCAGGCCGAGTTCCAGCGCCGCTTCCCCGGCCTCAGGCGCGCCCGCGCCACCACATTGGATGCCAACGGCTACCACACCGGCCGGCAAGCCGGCCACATGGCAGACCTCAGCGACCGAGCCCTCCCCGACCTCCCCCTCGGCCGCCTCCCCCACTGAAACCGGGGCGCCGCGGCCCGGCACGAGAAGTCCCGGAGAAACCAGGAACGAATGATGAAGGGCGCGGTCCCACCTCGAACGAACGAAAGGGGTCAGTCCCAGCGCCGGGCATTGCCCTCGTGGAAGTCCGTCCGCTCGTCGGGGATGACACAGAACGGCAGACCGGCCGGATCCTCCATGATCCACCATCTGCCGTCGACCTGGCGGACCCGCCGCGCCCCGAGCTTCTCCAGCCGCGCGACCTCCGCCTCCAGGTCGTCGGTGTGGACGTCCAGATGCACCCGGCTCGGCCCCTCCCCCAGGCGCTGGATCAGCAGCCAGGCATCCTGCCCCGGCAGATCCGCTCCGTGATACGCGGGCTCGGACTCGAATGCATGCATCGTCACCCCCGCCGCGCCCTCCCAGAACCTCAGCTCGGCGTCGTGGACGTCCTCGGAGACGTCGATCACGACTTTGGAAACCCTGCTGTAGTGCGCCACGCCCCTACCTCCCGACGAGCTTCTCCACACCGCGCTACGCAACCAGACCCTTCTGCTCCCCGCAAGCCACCCCAAGCTCCCGCTCCGGCTCGCCGAACGCCCGACCTCGCCCACCGCGAACCTCCCCTTCGATCCGCGAGCGCCCCGGCCTGACCCACCGCGCGCCCCGGTGCGGTATGTGAACGGTTCCCGCCGATCACGCATCCGTGACATCCGGCTGCGTTACGTTGGTTACGGAGGTTGCCGGGGCGTCGAAAGGCCGAGACCGTGACACAGGAAACAGGACCCGTGCCCCCCGGAACCGGCCCCCTATCACCCGATTTCACCGGCATCGACCCCGACCGGATGACCGGCTTCATCACCGAGATCGACCACGCCCGAGGCGTCCTCGCCGAACACACCGAAGCCATCCGCCGCGTCTTCGCCGCCAACGACCTCCCCGCCACCTCCCTCACCCCCATAGCCGAAGTAGAACACTGGATAGACACCCACCTCCCCCACCTCCGCCGCCGGGTACAGACAGCAAGAAACACCGCACAGCTTCCCAACTGGTCTCCTCAGGCGACACACCTGATCCCCTACGAAGAGAAGCCTGCTCTCCCCACGGCAGAGGCCCAACGCCTCGGCCAGGAGCTTGCCGCGCAGTACAAGAAGATCGACGACGACCTCATCAACCTGGACCGCCAGGCGGAATACCAGAAGGTCCTCGACACGCTCGCCCAGCACGTCCACGACCCCGCCTACACCGCCGCCTTCTTCGCAGCCTTGGGCGTACACGACACGCTGCAACTCCCCGTCGTCCTCCGCGAACACCTCGGCGACCCCGGCGAAGCCACGCTCGCGCCACCACGCCCCGACGACGAACTCATTCGCGCAATAAGCCAAGCCTTCGCCACCGCGGTCTCGTCCGGCCCTCGCCTGCCTGGAATGACGCAGATAAGTAACGCTCTCCGGAGTCCAAGCCTCGACCCGAGAGACACATTCGGTGCCAGCCTCATCCTGGCAGCGGGGGCCTTTCCTGCCGAGTGGCTGGCGCAGGTGGTGGCAGCGCGAGGACTGGCGACACCGCGCGAAGTACACACCGGTTATCTGTACGCTCTCGGAAACAACCCCGCCGCTGCCCGCTTGGCGATCAAAACGGCTCTAGGCGACAGCGCCGACCAGTCAGCGCTCAAGAAGTGGCTCAAGGGCATGAGCGACCGCACGAGCGGACCGTACGCCACCGACATCGAGGCAGACGCCTTCGGCCGCATGCTCGCCGCCGCCTCCGGCGCCTACGACGAAAAAGACGGCACCCACAGCAAAGACGCAGCACTATTCGCCTTCATCGTCATAACAACAATGGGAGACCTCCGCATCGGCCAGGCCGCTCGCATACACCTGGCAGAGATCGCCGGTAGGTACGTGACCGAGATAGCTGAAGGGTCTGATATAACCGACAAGAACCACTTGCTTCCCAGCGCATTCGTAGACGTAGTTTCTCGCACTCCCGGGCTGAAGCCTACGTTCCGACTGAGCCCAGAGGACACCTACAAGTTCATCAAGACCTTCGCGGACAGTCCAGAGACGCAGACACCCTTCCGGGAAGGTATGGGAAATTTCGCCCGTAGGCTGATTCACGCAGAAGTCCCGGCCATGCTGGAAAGCAAGGATCCCGCACGGGTGAATGAGATTTTCGCAGCCCTAGGCAATACGGCTGGCATGCAACTCGCCGCCGAGAAGAAGCTCAGCCAAGTTAAGGACGACGCCGACGACGCGGCCGGGAAAACATTCAGCACGATATCGGGCAACATGCTGGGCGTCATAGGCATCTTCGTCCCCGGCGAGAAGATAGGCGCTACGGCATGGACCTTACTCAGCGGCGGCTGGTCTGCATTCGACACCTACAAAGAAGAGAATGAAGAAGGAGAGAAGGTCGAGCAAAGGAATCGCGACGAAACCCTAGGCCGTCAGCACACAATAGCGAACTGGCTTACGGAAGGCGGAATGGCGCCACGGATTCCACCTGCACGCTATCCAGGAATAGCAAATCAATCAGGACTGCTTCGACCATTTTCAGAGATCCTGACGACCGGCGAAAATGGACTGAACGCCCTCGACAGCTGGTTCATTGATAATGGCATGGGCAGTGGAGACTTGAAGTCATTCGGCGAAATTTCCGACCAGTTTGCAACCACACTTGAAGGACGGAAAACCCGCGTTGCAGAGCGGGCCCTAAAGTTGGATGACGGAGGCTAAGACACCTTCAAGCAATGCGTCTCACCCCGCAGATCAATCTGACCATGCAGTGGCGAACCAACATACAGGACGGTAGCGGCATCCTGGTTCTCCAAGCGAATAGGCTTGCTATCGAAATCGTCGCTAGTGATTTCATACGGAGCTACACGCTTGAGGGTAGCGACCAATCCGTCCTTTACTAGTTGCGACTTAGAGCGAGCATCGATATCTGTCGCTCTAACAGCGAAGGTCTGTTTGGCCCTGCCATGCCCACAAGGAACATTTTTTCCACCGGGGTCCGTGATCGTCACATCCCTTGCATGCCGCTCCTGCAACAATTGAAGAATGTGTCCTTTCAATGTTTGTCCGGCCTGGGCAACGGTGGGGCCTTTGTCGATCGTGCAGGCTGTGAGCACTAGGGGTGTGAGCAATGCAACAGCGGCGAACTTGCGGCGCAGGGTCGAGTCACTAGACCGCTGCACCATCTTCGCCTCCACGTCTGTTCGAGACCGAGTCGCTTCCCACATAATCTCAGTGAGAGCCGCTGCGCCACCTAGTATCCACATACTCACTCAGACTTTCATCGCAGGAGGAGCCAGGCGTTGCCCATCGACGACGACTTGGTGCCGAACCCCCGGCATCGGGACCTTGAGGCGGCTCTCGCTGCCGTGCGGGTGTATGTGCGGGCGCTGGAGACCGCCCTTGATCCTGCCTGTGCCACGTTCGGGGGGCGTGTCGTGTGGGTCGGGCCTACGGCTCGGGCGTTCGGGGAGGAGTTAAATGGGCGGCGGGCGCGTCTGAAGACGGCCGTTCACCACATCCTGGCCGAGCTGGAGGCTGAGTTGCGATCCACGCCGAGCAAGGTCTCGCGGTCGACGGCGGCGAGCATGAGCGGCTGGTCATAGCAGCATTCACCCCCGCCGTCTCCCTCGAGGTCTCCCCGTTAGCGATCACGCAGCCTAGGACACCAGTGATGTCGGGTCCGGTGCTCGAAGACCGGAGAGAGCTTCTCGCCAGTCGGCCGTCGCCGAACCCGAGTCCGCGAGAAGATCGTCGAAATCGTGGGCCCTTACGACCACGGTGATGCTCGGTCCGGTGTGCGCGTCCCGGACGGCCGCCGTGGCGAAGTGGCACGCTTCTTCGATCTCCCCCGCCTTGGCGAGTGCACAGGCGTAGGCAAGCCGGACGAGAGCGGGATCGTTGGAGTCCTCGGCCCCGTAGCGCGCCAGTGCCCGGGTCATCGCCTCGGCCGTGCCACTCAGGTCCCCCAGGTCGGCCCGCCCTCGAGCCTCGTAGAAGAGTTGGCGCTCTCGCTGGAAGGACAGCACTCCCGGCTGGAGCAGGTCGTCCGCGCAACGGTCCAGCGTGTACCCGGATCGGTTGATGGCGCGTTCGAACGCCGGCCTGTCGCCGAGCGAGGCGTGGGCGAGGGCGGCGAGGCCCCACATCCAGGCGATGGCCGGCGTGGCGGTGACGCTGCGTTCCAGCCGGGGCACGACCATGGCAAGAGTCGCATGGGGATCTGCCGCATACGTCGGTATGAGCGCGGTGCTGGAGAGGGCGAGATCGGCGAGGTAACGATCGCCGGCCTCGTCCGCCGCCCTGGTCGCGGTCGTGTACCACCTGCGGGCGAGTGGGAAGTGGTTGGCGCAGAACATGATTTCGCCTACCACAATGGCCAGCTTGGCACCCACCCTGGTCAGCCTGCGTTGCGCTTCAGCGGGATGCCTCTGCGTCAGCAGTTCTCTCACACTCGCCAGATGGAGAAGCGCCTCTGGCAGCACGGTGGGAGGCGGGACATTCCGTCCAAGCCGATCCGCCTCGTTCTCCAGGTAGAGCACCCGTGCCTCGCTCACGCTGCTGGCATCGAGAACCTGCTCGAAGAGGTCGGGGGTTCGGGAGAGGGTCTCGGTGAGGCCGAGGGCCATGGTGGTGGCGCCTAGGTGGAAGACTTCTCGCCGGTTCGTGGCCGCCTCCCGGGGGTCGGGGCGCGTTGGTGCGACGCCGGAGCCTTTCCCTTCAGGGTCGTACGGCGCGAGCAGTTCTGCAACGGTGTGGCCGGGAAACATCCGTTCCAGCACCCGGCAGTGGTCGGCCTGCGGCTTGGTCTTGAGGTGGCCCTTGAGCCAGCGGCCGAACGCCTCGCGGCTCGGAGCCGAGCCGATGAGGCGCCGGTCGATGCCCCGCGCCACCTTCTCGTACTCCAGGCAGAACGCCCGATGCGTCTCCTGGTGACGCTTGGACAGCAACACTCTCAACAACGTCTGCCGGCCGGGCATCCGGAACACCGCCTTCACGAACCATATGGTCAACGTTCGGTAATCACTTCGCGACTTTAAGTGGCGTCGCGGGTGAAGGCCAGCCGTTTTCGGTGTCACGGCGGTCGAGGCACAGGCATGCCACATCGGTGACCGGTCGGTGCCCGTTGGCGACACGGGAAAGCGACGCCGCCGATCGGACGAGCCTCGTAGCGTCCCCGGCGAGATTCTCCCGACCCGATCCAACTCGAAGGTGCGGTCTGATTCGCATGTCCAGCTCACCGGCTCCCGTTGAGCCTTTCGCGGCCGTCCAGCGCATCCGGTATTCGGTGTGGTGTGCCGGCCTGTCCCTCGGCCTGCTTGTCACGAGCACCGTGCCGTGGCTGCCCCGTGCGCATCCCTGGTCGACGGGCGAGGCGCTGTCGCTGTGGGAACTGCCGGAGTCCGGCATCGGTTCCGTGAGCGCGTATGGCGGAGGCGCGCTCGGCATGCTGATGCTGGCTCTCGCGCTCACCCTCTTGGCCGCCGTCCATCCCGCGCGTCCGATGGTGCTCGGCGCGCTGCTCGCGGACGCGCTCAGCTTTCTGAACACCATGTGGCTCCACCAGGCGCTCGGCGACGCCGCCCCCGAGGGCATCGCACCCGGCGTGGCCGCCGCGCTCGTCGAAACGCTGGCTCTGATGCTCGGACTCGGCCTGCTCACTCTCGTCGACAGTGCCGACGAGCGAGACGCCGCGCGCCGGATGACGGCGTACGCGGGACAGAGGCTCACGGGCTCACCATGGTCACTGGAGATCCGCCGCAGGCTGGGACACGCGGTGCGCGGTGGCATGGTGTCGGTGCTGCTGATCTTCGCGAGCGCACTGCCGTGGGTGGGTCTTCGGCATCACCGCGAGTACGGTGAAGAGATCATCACCTACCTGTCCCTGTGGGACCTGGCGGGTTCCTCCGCCGGATCGGCGGTGACTCCGGCCGCCGAGACCGTCCTGTCCCTGCTGGTGGTGTCCTTTCTGCTCGTCCTGGTGGTGGCGAGCGAGCCTGACCGCTTCGTCGCCTGCTGGGCTCTGCTGTCGGCGTCTCTGACGGCGGGATCGCTGTGGTGGCTCGGCCGGGTGCTGAGCGATCTAGGACAGGTCCGAGGTACCGGGGCGGTCGCGTGGTTTTCAGGCCCGATGGTGACGGCCGTGCTGCTCGTCCTGAGCATGGCCGTGGTCGCGCTCGTGATCATGCCCGAGGCGCGCCTCCAGCGTCGTCCGGACAACCCCGGTGGTACGGCAGTCCAGCGCCGAAGGGCAGGACGGCGAGGTGCGTCTGGCGGGCCGACCGCGTGGGCTTCGCGAGGACTCCGAAGTCTCCGAGGGAGATGGGGGGCGCTTACCAGACGGCAGTGAGGGGTCGAGGCCGGGGACGACACGATGGTGAGGCAATGAGGACGGGAGCGAGGCCAGCTGAGCGGTGTCGGTGAGATGCCGACGGCCACGCGAAAGAGCTTGGCTTTCGCTGGGCCGCTGCCGGAACGCGGCTTGCGATCGACCCGGCCTCTTTCGTGAAGGACCAGCGAATGCCCATGTGCGAGGACGCCTTCGGCGCCGCTCCTGTCGTACGCCTGCTCGAGAGGGCGGCGTTCAGTGCCGCCGAGGGCTCGGTCCCCGAAGCGCGGAAGTGGGCGGCGAAGGTGCTGGAGGGTCATCCGCGCCGCGACGACGCTCTCCTGCTGCTGTCGGAGACGTTCACCAACGCCGTCGTGCACACCCGGTCCACCGTGATCGGGGTCGTCCTGCTCGGTGAGGAGGACCAGCGACTGCAGGTGGAAGTGGTGTCCGAGGGAGCCGAGACGCTGCCGTGCACCTGCCGCCGCGTTTCCGTCGACGCGGCCGCGCCGGCGGAGTGGGGAGAGTTGGCGGAGTCGGGCCGGGGCGTGCGTCTCGTCCGCGCCATCGCCGACCAATGGGGCTACATCGAGGACCGCCCTCGCTGCGTCGTCTGGTTCGTCCTTCACCCCCACCCGAGCTCCGACCAGGCATGACCTGTACTGCGACCCCGGCGGCGCCGCCGGTCATCGGTTCACCGCCGCACGAGGGCGCCGATACCCCCGTACACCGTCCCGCCGCCGCGGCGCCCCACCGCGCGGTCACCAGGTGACGAGAGGAAGGGCGAAACCGCCGACGGCAAACGGCGGGCTCACCGCCCTTTGAAGACGCCGATGGCCCGTACGCCTTCCGCCGCTGCGGCGCCTCATCGCGCGGTCACGAGGTGACGAGGGGAGGGGTGGGGGCGCCGGCGGGGAGCGGTGGGGTGGGGGACAGTTTGGCGCGGAGCAGGGTGGCGTCGGGGTGGGAGAGGTCGTCCAGGATGCTCAGGGCCTGGCGCCAGGCGTGCTGGGCGGCGGCGGGGTCGCCCATGGCCTGGTAGGCGTCGCCGAGACGGCTGAGAGTGCGGGTCTCGTAGTACATGCTGCCCGAGCGGCGGTACAGCTCCAGCGCCTGCCGGTAGCGGGTGACGGCCTCCTCGTAGTGGCCGAGTTGGTGATGGGCGTACCCGAGGCTGTCGCGGATGGTGGCCTTGCCGATCTGGTCGGGGAACTCCTCGCACAGTTCCAGGGACTTGTGGCAGTAGTACAGGGCGCGTTCGTGGTCGCCGAGCCGGGCGTGGCCCCAGCCGACGTTGTTGAGCGCGACGGCTTGGCCGGGACGATGGCCGGCGGCCGTGAACAGCTCCAGAGCCCGCTCGGCGTGGTGGAGCACCAGCTCGAAGCATCCCTGCTGGTCGCTGACCCAGGTGAGGCCCTGGTTGGCGTCGGCCTCGTAGGCGAGGTCGCCGAGACGGCCGAACAGGTCGACGGCCCGGCGCAGGTGGGTGTCGGCCTGGCCGATGTGGCCGAGCCCGGCGTGGACCAGGGCGAGGCCACGGTGGCTATGGGCCTGCCCGGTGAGGTCGCCGCGGCGCACGGCGGCGTCGAGGACCCGGCGGTAGGTCGTCATCGCCTCATTGAGCCAGCCGCCGCGCTGGTGGAAGAAGGTGGTGGTCAGGGTGCAGACGAGCTGCCAGGCGCGCGTGTGGAACCCGGCGTCGACGGCCTGGTCGATGGCCGCGAGGATGACGGGGTACTCGGCGGCGAACCAGTCGACGGCCTGCTGTTCGGTGAGTGCCTCGGGGACGACGCCGTCCAGGGCGGGGTCCAGAGGCATCGGCGGCTGCGAGGAGAAGCGGTGGCCCGCCGAGTGCGCGGTGTGCAGGTAGTGGTCGAGCAGGCGGTGCGTCGCGCCGCGCCGTTCGGCCTCCGGGTCGTGGGTGTGGGCCAGCTCGGTGGCGTAGACGCGCAGCAGGTCGTGCAGGGTGTAGCGCCCGGGGGTGTACTCGGTGACCAGTTGCGCGCGCGTGAGTTCGGCCAGCAGCGCGCGGGTGCGCCGTACCGGCAGGCCGGCCAGGCTGACCGCGACGCCGCCAGCGACGTACCGGCCGGGGTGCAGGCCGAGCAGCCGGAACAGCCGGGCCGCGTCCGGGCTGAGGGTGCGGTACGACCAGGAGAAGGTGGTGCGCACGTTGCTCACCGGGTCGCCGCCGTCGAAGGCGTCGAGGTCTCCGTGGGCCTCGCGCAGTTCGTCGGCGAGGGCGGCCAGCGGGAAGGTGGGGTTGGTGGCGGCGCGGGCGGCCACGATGGCGAGCGCGAGCGGGAGGCGGGCGCACAGGTCGCCGATGCGGTCGACGGCGCGCGCCTCGGCGGCGACCCGTCTCGCGCCGAGGCGGCGCGCCATCAGCTCGCGGGACTCGGCGGCGGACAGCAGGTCGAGGCTGATCGGCTGGGCTCCTTCGACGGCGACGAGCCCGGCCATCTGGTCGCGGCTGGTGACCACCGTGAGGCATCCGGGGTCGCCGGGCAGCAGGGGCCGCACCTGGTCGGCGTCCCGCGCGTTGTCGAGCAGGACGAGCACGCGCTTGCCGGCGAGCAGGCTGCGGTAGAGGCTGAAGCGCGCGGCCTCGCCGGCGGGGATGCGCTGCCCGGACACTCCGAACGCCTCAAGGAACCCGCAGACGGCCTCGGCCGGGCTCATCATCGAGCCCTTCGGGTCGAAGCCGCGAAGGTTCACATACAGCTGCCCGTCGGGGAAGCGGTCGCGGACGCGGTGCCCCCAGTGCACGGCGAGCGAGGTCTTGCCCACGCCGGCGCCGCCGCCGATCGCGGCCACGACGGCGGTGGACGGCGCGCCGTCACGCGGCAGCAGCGCGTCGAGGCGGGCGATGGGGCCGGCGCGGCCGACGAACGAGGTGACGTCGGCGGGCAGTTGCCTGGGGGTGATGGCGCCGCGGAAACCGGGCGAATCGGCGCCGGCCCCCGGCAGGCCGGCGCCCAAGCCGGGTACGGCGCCCGAGCCGGGCAGGTCGGCGCCGGCGTCGCGGTCGCGGTGGCGCAGCAGCCGCAGCTGGGTGTCGCGGAGCAGCGCGCCGGGCTCGAGGCCGAGCTCGGAGGTGAGGCGCTCGCGGGCGGCGGCGTACACCTCCAGCGCTTCGGGAGTGCGCCCGCAGTGGTGCAGCGCCAGCATGAGCAGCGACTGGAGACGCTCCCTGAACGGGTTCTCCTCGGCGGCGCGGCGCAACTCGCCGACGGCGTGGATGTGCCACCCGGCTTCGAGCTGGGCGTGGAAATAGTCCTCCAGCGCGCTAAGCCGCCGCTCCTGCAACGCCGGGCCTTCGAGCGCCAGGAGCGGCTCGGTGACGCCGCCGAGCGCGGCGCCCTGCCACATCGCCAGCGCGGCGCGCAGCCGGTGGGCGGCGGAGTCGGCCTGGCCGGCGGCCAGCTCGGCGTGGGCCCCGGCGACGGCGTCGTCGAAGGCGTCGAGGTCGAGCTCCCCGGGGCGCATCTGCAGGAGGTAGCCGGGGCGGCGCCGGACGATCGCGTCACGGCCGATGATCTTGCGCAGGTCGGAGATGTGGACGTGGAGCTGCCCGCGGACGCTGGGCGGGGGGTCGTCGCCCCACACATGGTCGAACAGCCGCTCTTCGGCCACCACGCGGTTGGCGTTCAGCAGCAGGGCGGCCAGCACCGCCCGTTGTTTGGGACCGCCGAGACGCAGCGGCCCGTCCGCGCCGGACACCGTGACCGGCCCCAGCAGCTGATAGCGGAAACGCACCCGGTGAGCCCCTTCTTCGGCCTGCGCCAAGGCTACTGGGGTCACCTGGTCTCATGCGCGCCGTCGGCGCGAGACCTCCCGGCGGTAGCCTCCGGGGCTGTCGTCGTCGCGGACGGAGAACGCGTCGGAGATCATCTTGGCGGTCTCCGCGCGGCTCTCGTCGCTCACCGGCACGAACTCCGTCTGCCGGAGCAGTTTGCCCTGGTAGGCAGCGCAGGGCACCGGCTGGACGGCGAACAGCGGCATCCTGCGCGAGAGCTGGATCACTTCGTCGGTGCGACGGAAGCGCAGGTTGCCCAGGACGGGGCCGTGCCACCAGCCGGTCTCCAGGATGCCGTCCTGCACCTCGTAGGTGATGCTGCCGGGCAGGTTGGGCACGCCGCGCACCAGGAGGCTCCATTCGGGCGGTGTGACGGCCACCAGACCGGTCCAGATTTGCAGCAGGCCGGCCTCGGGAGGGGTGGAGAAGACCGGCAGCCCGAGGAAGGCGTCGTCGGCGGGCTCCGCGCCGGTCAGCCGGATCAGCGTCTGCGCGGCGATGTTGGTCAGCGGCATCCAGTCGTCCGCGTTCTCCATCAGCCAGTGGAACGCGGCGCCGTCCCACTTGATGTAGCAGTCCACCGGCGGGTACAGGTACCAGCCGTAGCCGGAGGCGGCGCGGAAGGGCTCGCAGTAGGAGACGGCGCGGAAGGGCGGCGTTCCGAGCGCCGACGGGTCGGCGGCCGTCGGGGGGACGACGCCGTCGAAGCAGGCGCGGAACGAGAAGGACGTCATGGGGAGGGTGACCTTCACGAAGACGGGAGGCCCTCCGGCCTCGGGATCTTGGGGTTCCCTGGGCCGGAGGACCCGTGGATCAGTGCTGCTCGGCGTCCGCGAAGGCGAGTTCCTTCGGGCTGCGGGGGGCGTTCCATGTGATGCTCATGCGGATGGGGAGCGTCAGAGAGTCCCGCAGGATCCGGGTCTCGGCGCTGCGCGTGGACTTCGTGGAACCGTGTGCCATGGGGCTTCTCCTCAGAAGGTCGTCAGGGTGGCGGAAACCTGCGGCCGGGTGGCCGGCCGGCGGGTCGAGACCGCGTTCCACGGCCCGGCTGGGGAACCGGGCAGTGGTGCGGGTTCTGCCGGACGAGACCGTCGCCTCGGACCGGCCGGGGAAGGCGGGCCGGGTAGGGGATCGTGATGACGGGACCGTGGGCCTCGGACCGGCTGGGAAGGCGGCCGGGGTCGCGGTTTCGCCGGGGCGTGGAGGCGGCCCGCGGCGGTGGAGTCCGCCTTCGGGGTTGAGGGTTCCCGGCCCTGTGAGCGTGGGAGGGCCCAGGGCCGGGAACGTCTGCGTCAGCGCCCTTCGGCGCCCGTCACGGAGAGTTCCCTGGAGCCGCGGGGAGCATTCCAGACGATGCTCATGCGGATGGGGACGACCAGCGCGTCCCGCAGCACCTGGGTCTCGAAGTTCCGCTCGCCTGATGTCTGCCCATTCGCCATTGGAACCTCCGGTGCGGTGGTGAGAACTTCCCGGCCATCGTGGCGCGGCGGTCTTCGAAAACGCTTCGGAAGATCTTCGGGCGTTCCGGAGAGCCCCGAAGGCCTCGGACCGCCGGAGAACGGACGGACGGACGGCGACGGACGGCGGGCGTTGAAGCGGCGGGGCGTCGAGGCGGCGGATCAGGCGGATCAGGCGGGTCAGGCGGGTCAGCGGGTCAGGCGGGTTTGCGGGCGAACTGGTCGGTGGTGGTGATGAGGCGGTCGAGGATGGCCGGTTCGGAGTAGGCGTGGCCGGCGTCGGGGACCATGTGGAACTCGGCTTCGGGCCAGGCGCGGTGCAGGTCCCAGGCGGTCCTGGCCGGGGTGCACATATCGTAGCGGCCCTGGACGATGACGCAGGGGATGTGCCTGATCTTGTCGACGTCGCGCAGCAGCTGCTCGTCCTCGAGGAAGCCGTTGTTGACGAAGTAGTGGCATTCGATGCGGGAGAAGGCCACCGCGTAGTCGTCCTCGCCGTGGGTGGCGATGATGTCCGGGTTCGGGCGCACGGTGATCGTGGAGCCTTCCCAGACGCTCCACGCGCGGGCGGCGGGCAGCCGTACGTCCGGGTCGGGGTCGTTGAGCCGGCGGTGGAAGGCGCTGATGAGGTCGCCGCGTTCGTCGTGCGGGATGGGCGCGATGTAGCTCTCCCACAGATCGGGGTAGACCAGTGAGGCGCCCTCCTGGTAGAACCACCGCAGTTCCAGGGGCCGGAGCGTGAAGATGCCGCGCAGCACGAGCTCGGTCACCCGGTCGGGGTGGGTCTGGGCGTAGGCGAGGGAGAGGGCGCTGCCCCACGAGCCGCCGAAGACCTGCCAGCGGTCGATGCCGAGATGCTCACGCAGGCGTTCCATGTCGGCGACGAGGTTCCACGTGGTGTTGTGCTCCAGGGACACGGCGGGGTCGCTCGCGTGCGGCAGGCTGCGCCCGCAGTTGCGCTGGTCGAACAGCACGATGCGGTAGGCCTCGGGGTCGAACTGGCGGCGGTGGTCGGGGGTGCAGCCACCACCCGGCCCTCCGTGCACCATGACCACGGGCCTGCCGTCGGGGTTGCCGCAGACCTCCCAGTAGACCTGGTCGCCGTCGCCGACGTCGAGCATGCCGGAGTCGCAGGGTTCGAGCGGTGGATAGAGCGTCCTCATGACCAGCCATCTTGGCAGTGCGCCGCCCCGGACGCCGCACGGGCACGCCCACCCGGAAGCGCACGGCGAATGACCCGCCCGCACCATCTTCGGCCTGGTCGGACGCCCGTGCGGCGACTCGGACGTGGACCACATCCGCCTTGTCGTGGATCCGGTGGACCGGCGGCGGGTGATCTGATCGGGCGTCCGCACCGTGCTGGAGGGGCCGGTCCGCCGCTTCGGAGAGGCCCGTCAACGGCTGGTGCGGGCCTGCGATTTATACGATATTTCCACCATTGGCCCCCTTTGCCGTCGCTTATCACCCACAAATCGATTTAGCAGCATAAAACCGCCACACGGCCTCGCCCCCGGTTCTCGGGAGGTATCGAGACCGGGGGCGAGGCCATGTGAGGCAGGACGGAAACGGCCAGGCGCGCCGCCCCGGGGAAGCCCCCCGGCTTGGCCGGGATGGCGGGGAGGGCGCCTGTCTTCCGTCCTTGGGCTCGCACCGCCCGAGCAGGAGGGGGTTGCCCGAGGCGGTGCGGTGCCTTCCAGGGTGGCTTCGTGTAGGTCGCCCTCCGCGAGGGCGACCGTGGATGATCCCGCTTCAGGTGCGACCGGCGCGGCACCTCGTTCCACCGCCGTGCCCTTGTGGTGGCACGGCGTCCGGCACACGGGCCCCTTTCGCGCGGGCGAGCCGGGGACATCTCGCGCCCTCGCTCCGTGAGCTGGAGTGGAACGTGTCAGGCCGTGCCCGTGGACGGGCGCGGCCGGCGCCGGGGGCACCGTCGCGGGATCGCGCATCTCGGTCCCGCCCGGGGTGGCGGGCAGGCCGCGCGGCCCGCCCGGCATGACGGACGGATGAAGGCGAACTCGCCGGCCCCGGCGGAGCACGCCGCGAACGCCAAGGTGAACCCGGGCACGAAAGCGATCATTCCCCTCATTCGCATGGTGGTCTTCTCGCCCTCCATTCCGGTTCACACCAATCCAGCACCGCGTGCCATTACTCCCAGCGAGCGGCATCGCTATCGGTATAGTCGGCCATGGGTTGTCCAGCGAGGGTTTGCCCCACTGGACAAACAACACGCACGGGGAGCGCAGGTATGGGACGTCCGGAACGCGAGCTCGATCCGGACAAGGATCCGCTGCACGCCTTCGCCTTCGAACTGCGGCGATTACGCGAGGCCGCGGGACGGCCGAGCTACCGGCGGTTGTCCGGCCAGGCGAACTTCTCGGTGACGGCCCTGTCGGAGGCCGCCGGCGGCAACGTCCTGCCGAGCCTGCCGGTGACCCTCGCCTACGTCCGGGCCTGCGGCGGCGACGTCCAGGAGTGGGAGGAGCGCTGGCGCAAGCTCGCCGACGAGCTGGCCCGGCGCGAGGACGACCAGCCCGCCCGCCCGGCCGACGACGCTCCCTACCGTGGGCTCGCGGCCTTCGGCCCCGAGCACGCCGACCTGTTCTTCGGGCGCGAACGGCTGGTGGCGGACCTGTGCGCGCGGCTCGCCGCCTCGCCACTGCTGGCGGTCTTCGGGGCTTCGGGGGCGGGGAAGTCCTCGCTGCTGCGCGCCGGCCTCCTACCGGCCGTCGCCGCCGGGGGCGTGGCCGGCGGTGAACACTGGCCGGTCGTCGCGCTGACGCCCGGCGAGCACCCGCTGGAGGCGCTCCGCCTGCGCCTGGCGGCCCAGACCGCCACCCCCGCCGCCCTGTCGTCCGCCGTGGCGCGGATGCTCGGCGAGCGGCCGGAGCAGGCCCGCCTGCTGCTGGTGGTCGACCAGTTCGAGGAGGTCTTCACCCTCTGCCGGGACGAGCGGGAGCGCGCGGAATTCGTCGCGCTGGTGGTCGCCATGAGCGGCGAGCCGCGGGCGCGGGTCGTGCTCGGCGTGCGCGCCGACTTCTACGCCCACTGCGCCGGCCACGCCGACCTGGTGGCCGCCATGCGCGACCGTCAGGTGCTGGTCGGCCCGATGGAGGAGGAGGACCTGCGGCGGGCCATCACCGGGCCCGCCGAGCGGGTGGGCGGCAAGGTGGCCCCCGAGCTGGTCGACATCATGGTCACCGAGGTGGGCGAGCAGTCCGGCGCGCTGCCCCTGATCTCGCACACGCTGCTGGAGACCTGGCGGCGGCGGCGCGGCTCCTCGCTGACCGTGACCGGCTACCGGGCGGCGGGCGGGGTGCGCGGGGCGATCGCGATGACGGCCGAGCAGGTCTACGGCGAGCTGCCGGACGAGCGGCGGCACCTGGTGCGGCGGGTGATGCTGCGCCTGATCGCCCCCGGCGACGGAACCGAGGACACCCGGCGGCGGGCCC
Organism: Sphaerisporangium sp. NPDC004334; assembly: GCF_053602655.1. Classification (NCBI taxonomy): domain Bacteria; kingdom Bacillati; phylum Actinomycetota; class Actinomycetes; order Streptosporangiales; family Streptosporangiaceae; genus Sphaerisporangium; species Sphaerisporangium sp. NPDC004334. Next base: position 235,825 of record NZ_JBSGDZ010000002.1, on the reverse strand, counting down.
GCCGCGCGGAGCTGGTGAGCGGCCCGGACAGCGCCGCGGTGGCGGCCGTGCTGGACCGGCTGATCGAGGGGCGCCTGGTGACCGCCGGCCAGGACAGCGTGACCATCGCCCACGAGGCGCTGATCCGGACCTGGCCGCGGCTGCGCTCCTGGCTGGCCGAGGACCGCGAGCTGCTGCGCGCCCACCGCAAGCTGACCGAGGCGGCCGCGGAATGGGATCAGCACGGCCGCGACGCGGCGTTCCTGTACCGGGGGGCGCGGCTCGCGCACTGGGACGGCCGGTCGCTGGAGGGGCTGAACGACCTCGAACGCGACTTCCTCGCGGCGGGCCGGCGGCAGCAGGCCGGCGAGCGCGGCGCGGTCCGGCGGCGGGTCGTCCTGGCGCTGAGCGGCCTGACCTGCGCCGTCATCGCGGTGAGCGTGCTGGCGGCCATGGCACTGATGCAGGCCGGGGAGATCAGCACTCAGCGCGACGTCGCGGTGTCGCGGCAGCTCGCGGCCGAGTCGCGCACGCAGTCGCAGTTCGACCCGGAGGGGGCGCTGCGGCAGGCGCGGCGGGCGTACGCGGTCCGTCCCACTGGCGAGGCGGAGACCGCGCTGCGCCAGGCGCTGGTCGACGACCGCATGCTGATGTCGCTGCCCGGCCTCACCGGCCGGCAGATGGGGGTGGCCTGGAGCGCCAGGGGCGCCCACGTGGCGGCGACCGCCTCGGACGGCACGGTGCGCGTGTGGTCGTGCGACCCCCGCACCGGGCTGCCGTCCGGCGTCCCGCTCGTGCTGACCGGGCACCAGGGCGACGTGCACAGCCCCGCCTTCAGCCCGGACGGGCGCCGGCTCGCCACCGCGGGCTCGGACGGCACGGTGCGGGTGTGGTCACTGGACGGCTCCGCCCCGCCGGTCGTGCTGACCGGCCACCACAAGACGGTGTGGAATGTGGCGTTCAGCCCGGACGGGCGGCGGGTCGCCAGCACCGGCGAGGACGGCACCGTGCGCGTCCAGGACTCCGGCGGCGCGGGCGGGGCGGTGGTGCTGCGCGGGCACGAGGGTCCGGTGGAAGGCGTCGCCTTCAGCCCGGACGGCCACCGCCTGGCCACCGGCGGCCACGACCGCACGGTGCGCCTGTGGGACCTCGGCACGGGGAAGGCCACGGCGGTGCTGCGCGGCCACGACGGCGCGGTCAAGACCGTGCGGTTCAGCCCGGACGGCACGCGGGTGGCCAGCGCCGGCGCCGGCGTCGACGGCACGGCGCGCGTCTGGCCGGCCGGCGGGCACGGCGACCCGGTGGTGCTCCGCGGCCATGACGGCACGGTGGAGGGCCTGGACTTCAGCCCCGACGGCCACTGGCTCGCGACCACCAGCGACGACTCCACCGTGCGGGTGTGGAGCTCGGACGGCGGCGGCCATCCGCTGGTGCTGCGCGGCCACCAGCGGGTGGTGTGGAGCGTGGCGTTCAGCCCGGACGGGGCGCGGCTGGTCTCCGGCGGCGAGGACGGCACGGTGCGGGTCTGGTCCCTGCGTGACGGTTCGACGATTCTGCGCGGTCACCGTGGCGCCGTGTGGTCGGCGGCCTTCCTGCCCGGCGGGCGGCGGATCGTCAGCGGGGGCGAGGACGGCGAGGTCGGCCTCTGGGATCTGTCGACCGGGCGGCGGCGGGTGCTCGGCAACGGCCACCACGGTGAGGTGCCCGGCGGCGGCCACGGTGAGGTGCTCGGCGGCCATCGCGACGAGGTGCTCGGCGTCACCGCCGCTCCCGACGGCCGGCACGTGGCGAGCGCGGGCCGGGACGGCACCGTGCGCATATGGGATTCGGACGGAGCCGCGCCGCCGGTCGTCCTGCGCGGGCACAGCGGCGTGGTGTGGACGGTGTCCTTCAGCCCGGACATGCGCCGCGTCGCCACCGCCGGCATCGACGGCACTCTGCGCGTCTGGTCCGCCGACGGCTCGGGCCCGGCCCTGGTCCGCAAGGCCGACGAGGGCCAGATCCGGTTCGCGGCGTTCAGCCCGGACGGGCGTCACATCGCCACGGGCGGGCAGGACGGCACTGTGCGGGTGTGGGACACCACCGGCGAGGCCCCGCCCGTGGTGCTGCGCGGCCATCAGGGGCTGGTCTGGTCGGTGGCGTTCAGCCCGGACGGCCGCCGCGTGGCGAGCGCCGGCAGCGATGGCACCGTCCGGGTCTGGCCGGCGGACGGGCGGGGCACGCCGCTGGTGCACCGGGCCCACCAGGGCATGGTGTGGTACGTGGCGTTCAGCACCGACGGCCGCTGGGTGGCCTCGGCCGGGCACGACGCCACAGTGCGCGTGTGGCGGTCGGACACGGCCGGCCAGCCGCTGACCTTCTCCGGGTTCGGCGCGAGCGTCGAGAGCGTCTCGTTCGCCGAGGACGGCCGGCGGATGCTCACCACGCACGACGACGGAACCGTGCGCGTGTGGAACTGTGACGCGTGCGCGCCGACCGGTGGCCTGCTGCGCCAGGTGGACCGCGTGCTCGCCGGGCCCGCCGGCCGGTAGACCGGCTCCGTGACCATGGACCGGCCGGAAGAACGCGGACCTCGGCCACGAACCGGGCGGAAAGACCGGTCCGCGGCCCTGAGGCCGGATGGGAGAACCTCGCGCCGCTCGCGCGCATCTAATGCCGTGTCGTGCCGGCGGGGCGACGCGGAGACAGGGGGCGGCACATGGCGGGAAGGCTGGGCCCGGACGATCCGGAGCGCCTGGGCGGCTACTGGCTGGCGGGACGGCTGGGCGCCGGCGGCCAGGGCGTGGTCTACGAGGCCTACGACGAGGAGGGCCGCCGGGTCGCGCTCAAGGTGGTGCACGGCGGCGCGGCCGGCGACCCGGAGCTCCGGGACCGTTTCGGCCGGGAGGCCTCGGCGGCGCGGCGGGTGGCCTCGTTCTGCACGGCCCGGGTGATCGCCGCCGAGCTGGACGGCGAGCGGCCGTTCATCGTCAGCGAGTACGTGGAGGGGCCGAGCCTGCGCCGCGCGGTGCAGGACGGGCGCGCCTTCACCGGCGACGACCTGCACCGCCTGGGCACGGCCGTCGCGACCGCGCTGGCGGCCGTCCACGAGGCCGGAGTGGTCCACCGCGACCTCAAGCCCGACAACGTGCTGCTCGGCCCGGACGGGCCGCGCGTGATCGACTTCGGCATCGCCCGGACGCTGGAGATGTCGCTGACCTCGACCGGGCTGGTGGCCGGCACCCCGACGTACATGGCCCCCGAGGTGTTCACCGGGCAGCGCGCGGGGGCGCCCGCCGACGTGTTCGCCTGGGGCGGCGTCATGCTGTTCGCCGCCACCGGCGAGGACCCGTTCAAGGCCGAGAGCCTGGGCGGGGTCATGCACCGGGTGCTGTCGGTGGACCCCGACCTGGACGTCCTGCCCGCCTCCCTGCGCCCGCTGGTCGCAGCGGCCCTGCGCAAGGAGCCCCAGGACCGTCCCACCGCGACCGACCTGCTGCTCGGGCTGATCAGCGGCGGGGAGGGCGCCGGCACGGCCCGTCTGCTGGAGCGGGGCAGCGCGGCGGCGGGACGGGTCGGCCCGGCGCAGGCGCGCGACCCCGCCCTCGGCACGCTCGCCGAGGACGCCTACGGCATGCTGTCCCCGGCCGAGCGCGACCTGGCGCCGGAGGTCTTCCTGCGCATGGTGGCGATCGGCCCGGACGGGGAGCCGGTCACCCGCCCGGCGCGGGCCGACGAACTGCCGGCGGGCGCCGGGAACGTGCTGCGCGTGTTCGCCTACGTGCTCTCGCACCAGGACGGAGAGGTGCGGCTCGCCCGCCCGGCGCTGCTGGGCGCATGGCCGAGGCTGCGCTCCTGGGTGCGGGACGAGCGCGAGGGCCTGCCGGTCCACGCCGGCATCCGCGCGCAGGCGCGGCAGTGGGACGAGCACGGCCGCCGCGACGGCGACGTGCTGCAGGGCGGCCGCCTCGACGCCGCCGTGCGGTGGGCCGCCACCGGACGCCGCCGGCTCACCCTCAACCCGCTCGAACGCGACTTCCTGGACGCCTCCGCCGCACTGACCCGCCGGCGCGCGCGCCGGCGGCGCCTGCTCACCGCGGCTCTGGCCGTCCTGCTCGTGGTGTCGCTCGCGGCCGGGGGCCTCGCGGTCTACCAGGGCGCCCGCGTCGCCGAGCAGCGCGACCAGATCACCGCGCAGCGTGACCGTGCCAAGGGCCGCGAGCTGGCCTACCTGTCCGGTACCCTGCGCACCGCCGACCCGGCCGCCGCGATGCTGCTGAGCGTCGCCGCCTACCGGCTCGACGGCGGCGCCGAGGCCCGCTCCAGCCTGATGTCCTCCCTCCACCAGCCGGAAACGGCCGTATTCACCGAACCGCCCGTGCGTGACTCTCCGTCCAGGGCGCTGAGCGGGGACGGGCGGCTGATGGTCAGCGTGTCGCCGGGCGAGATCCGCCTCTACGACCTGGCGCGGGGCCTGCTGATCAGGCGCGTCCCCACACCGGCGACGCGGGGGCTGGACGTGCGGGAGGTCGCGCTGCGCTCGGACGGGCGACTGGTGGCGATCTCCACAGCGGACGTCCTCATCGTGTGGGACCTGCGGGCCGGCAGGGTGCGCGGCCGGTTGCGGCTGCCGGGCGGGCCGCTCTGGACCCGGGTGGCGTTCGGGACCGGCGGGTCCACGCTCACCCTCGTGGACGACGACAGCGAGCCTTATGTCTGGGACCTCGCGACGGGCCGCACCTACGGCCGCCACCACTGGAGGGGCTCAGGCCCGGTCGTGTCGGCCAAGGCGCACCTGGCGGCGCTGGTCGCCACGGAGGACGGTCTGAGGGCCTACCGGCTGCCGGGCGGCACGGAGGACCGGCGCTTCCGCGAGGCCTGCCCGAGCGACACCGGTGTGGCGGCCTTCAGCGCGGACGGCGCGACCCTGGCGTGTGCCGGGTGGACGGTCAGGCTGGTCACCACGGACACCGGCAAGCGCATCCCCTACCACGAGGACGAGGACTGGCGCTGGCCCGAGGGCGGGGCGCTGGCCGGCGGCGGGAGCCTCGGGCTGCGGTTCAGCCCCGACGGGCGGCTCCTGCTCGGGTTCGCCGACCGCGACATCACGGTGTGGCGGGTGGCCGACCAGCGGCAGATCTTCTCCTACCAGGCCGACGGCGAGGTCGACAACGCGAGCCTCGGCTCCGACGGCCGCACCCTGCGCTTCCTGATGGACGGCACGGTCGTCACCCTCGACGTCCGGCCGCGCGTCACCACGACCGGCCCCGGAGGGAAGGTCTTCAAGACGGGCCTGAGCCCGGACGCCCGGTGGATGTCCGCCGAACGCTCCGACTCCACCCCGATCCGGCTGTGGGACGTGCGGCGGCGCCGGTACGCCGGGGTGTTTCCCGGCACGGCCGATTCCGGCGTGCCCGCCGATTTCGACCCCCGAGGCCGGACGGCGGTCACCGTCACCGGCGGCACGCTGCGCGCCTTCGACATCCCGTCGCTCACACCGCTGTGGAGCCACAGGCTCCCCTCCGGATTCGACTCGGTGGGCGGCGTCTTCAGCCAGGACGGCGCGACCTACGCCGCGGTCCTCACCGCCCTCAACGGGTCGGCCGAGTTCCCCCTGCCGGAATGGGACGCCCGCACGGGGCGGCTGATCAGGACGCTGCGACCGGCCGCCGGCCCGGGCGCGATCGCCTTCACCCCCGATGGGCGCACGATCGCCACGTCCGCCGGGCGGCTGCTCGACGCCGTCTCCGGCGCACAGGTGGGCCCGCCGTTCAACAGCGCGCCGTCGCTGGGCGTGCTCGCGGTCAGCCCGGCGGGCGGGCTGCTCGCCTCGGGCGGCGGCGCGGGGCGCGTGGCGCTGTACGACACGCGGACGAGGTCGGCGGTGCCGCCGGTGCTGCGCGGGGTGGCCGAGCCCATCGCGCTCATGTCCTTCTCCCCGGACGGACGGCTGCTGGCCACGGTGAGCGAGTCCGGGACGGTGCAGTTGTGGGACGTGGACGCCAAGCGGCGGATCGGCGTGCCGGTCAAACTGTTCGGCGACTTCGCCATGAGCATGGCGTTCGACCCGGACGGTTCGGCCCTGACGATCTCCGACCAGAGCGGCACGCTCTACCGGCTGCCCGCCGGGGCCGGGGCGGCCGCGACGGCGGTGTGCGCGCGGGCCGGCCGCACCCTCACCCGCGCGGAGTGGACCCGCTACCTCCCCGGCATCCCCTACCGGGACGTCTGCCGCTCCTGACCGTACTGTGCGCCCGCTAGGGCCTCGTTTCGACGGCGGGGTCGTCGGCGGGAAGGGTGAAAAGGCGGACATAGACCGGCCGGGCGCCCGGCGGCGCGGTCTCGGGGCGGTGGGTGTGCGCCTTGAGCAGGGTGATGTACGCCTCGTAGAACCGGGCGAAGTCCTCTTTGGTCATCCACCCGAAGCCTCGCGATCCGGTGGCCCATTCGGGATCGCGCGCGTGGACCTCGGGGAAGCGCTCGAACAGCAGGCGGTCCTCCTCCATGCCGAGCCGGTGGAACTCGGCCAGGACGGGACGGTCCTCGGGGGCGAGCCGGTCGGGTGTGGGGAGCCGGATGTCCCCCCGGCCTCCGGCGGTGCGCCACCAGCGCTCACGGCCCGTCGAGCGCTCCGGGATCTCCTCGATGAAGCCGTACTTCTCCAGCTGGCGCAGGTGGTAGCTGGTCGTGCCGGTCTTGGCGCCGAGCAGCTCGCCCAGCGTGGTGGAGGTCGCCGGGCCGTACATGTTGAGGTGGCGCAGCATGCGGCGCCGCATGGGATGGGCCAGGGCCTTCAGCCGCGCGGGGTCGTCGAGCAGGAACGGCTCGTCATCCTTCATGAGGAGCAGCCTAATACCACAGAAGGATATCTGCAGATTCTTCTTTGCCGAGAAGTCTCTGCAGAGTAGGTTCGGCGATATGAGGTCAAGCATCCTCGCGACCGCCGCGACCGCGCTCCGCCTGCTCGCCATCCCCGCCGTCTTCCCCGCCGTCTTCCCCGCCATCTTCCCCGCCGTCGCCGCCCCCTCCCTCGCCATCCCCGCCATCACCATCCCCGCCACCGCCCACGCCGTGGCGGGTCCGTTCCTCGCCGGGGCGCGTGCCGTTCCGCACGGCCTCGTCGAGCCGTCGCCCGCGGTCCCCCCGGACCTGGCCGCGCGGGAGGTCTCGTTCCGGGGCGCCGGGGGTCTTGAGATGCACGGCACGGTGCTCTCCCCCGCCGCCGCCGCCGGGCCGCGGCGCCGGGGCATCGTCCTGGTGCACGGCGCCGGCTCCGGAACGCCGCGAACGAAGCTCATGGAGGAGGCCGTGCAGTTCGCCCGCCGGGGCCTGTCGGTCCTGGTCTACGACAAGCGGTCGGTGGGCTACTCACTGTTCCGCCGGTCGTACTCCCAGCTGGCCGACGACGCGCTCGGCGCGGTGGCGGCGCTTCGCTCCCAGCCGGGCGTCGACCCGGCGAAGGTCGGCATCTGGGGGCTCAGCGAGGGCGGCTGGGTCGCGCCGCTGGCCGCCTCCCGGTCCGCGGACGTCGCGTTCGTCGTGCTGGTCGGCGCCAACGCGCTGCAGCCCCTGCGCCAGCAGACGTGGGCGGTGGCGGCTGGGCTGCGCAAAGCGGGCGTGTCGGGCTCGCTCGTCGACCGGACCGAGCCGAACCTGTACCGGGCGATCACCGACGGCGGCATGTTCCCCGAGCCGTACTACGACCCCGCTCCCGTTCTGGCCTCGCTCCGTCAGCCGGTCCTGGCCATCTGGGGCACCTACGACCTGCTGACGCCGCCCCGGGAGACTCCCCCGCTGCTCGCCAAGGCGCTGGAGAGCGGCGGCAACCGGCGCTACACCTTCCGCTTCTTCGGGGAGGCCGACCACGCCGCGCACCGGACCCCGGACGGCGGCGTCACCCGCCTGCCCGAGCTCGCCCCCGGCTACGCCGACCTGGTGGGGTCCTGGACCGCCGCCGCCATCGCGGGAAAGGCGCCGCTCATGAGCGTCTCCGGACCCGCGCCCGTACAGGCCTCACCGACCGTGCCCGTCTATCCACCGGCGTGGTGGGAGTCGGCGAACGCCCAGGCCGCCGCCCTCGCATTGATGCTGGTCGCGTTCACGGCCTACCCGGCGACGGCGCTGGCGCGGCGCCTGCGGGGCCGTGCGCGCCCCGCGGCGAGCCGGGCCGCGCGGCTGCTCAGCGCGGGCGGGCTCACCTCGGTCGCCGGCTCCTTCGGCTACGTGTTCTACCTGGTCATGACCGGAGGAAAACTGGCCACCACGGGACCGGTGGCGGCGGGGCGGCCGCTGATCTGGCTCGCGCTGCAGGCTCTGGCGGTGACCACGGCGGCCGCGACCGCCGTCGTCGCGTCGGGCCTGCTCCGCGGCCGGGCGCCCCGCGCCGGCGACCACGCCACCGGAGACCTCTCCCACCGCGAGGGGCGTCCTGGCCGGGGCGAGCGGGTCCGGCTCGGGCTGCTGCTGGCGGGCGGGGTCGTGTTCCTGCCATGGGCCCTCTACTGGGGCCTGCTGCTCCCGTGACCGAAGGCCCCGCCCGCCTCCCCGGGCTCAGCCGGTCCGGGAGTCCGCCCCGCCGGCGCCGCCCGCGTCGCCCGCGTCGTCGAGGTCGAGGAGGTCGACGTCGGCGTGGGGTTCGCCGCCGGACAGAGTGGGGTAGCCGGGGCCGCGGTCGAAGAAGGGGACCGCGGGGGCGGCGCGCAGTTCCGTCCGCAGCGCCTCGGTGGCGGCGGCGTCCACGCGCGGCTGGTCCGCCGGGCCGTCCAGGACGACGCCGTAGTCGTCGCGGGCGCCCTCGGGCGACACCTTGCCGTCGCGGACGTCGGCGGCCACCGCCTCCGGGTCGCGGTCGTAGGGCGAGCCCCAGCCGCCGCCCCCGGTGGTGCGCACCCGGACGATCTCGCCCGCCCTGACCGGGAAGTCGTCCACGAGCCCCTCCATCTCCCGGCCGCCGACGGTGACCAGGAACGGGCGGCCCGCCCTGCCGCCGTTGACGCCCCAGCAGGCCAGGATGGACCGGTCGGCGATGGACATGAACGAGGCGTCGCGCAGCATCCTGATGTGCTTGTCGTAGCCGAGGCCGCCCCGGTACAGGCCGGGGCCGCCGGAGTCGCGGGCGAGGCCGAGCCGTTCGACCCTGAACGGCCAGCGCGCCTCGGCGAACTCCACGGGGATGTTGCGCGAGTCGGGCACGATGTGGATGGTGTCCTCGCCGTCGGCGTACCAGCGTCCGCCGGAGCCGCCGCCCAGCACCTCGCGCATCAGGTACGGCCGGCCCTCCTCGTCCTCCCCGTACACGCCGGTGTAGCGGATGGTCTCCTGGTCGGCGGGCATGCGGCCGCCGGTGGCCTTGGCCAGCGCGCCCGCGAGCACGCCGAGCAGGCGCAGGATGACGAACGTGCGGGCGTTGGTCGGGGCGGGGAAGACCGGGGTGAGCAGGGTGCCCTTGCCGGGGAACCTCATCTCGATGAGCGGCACGACGCCCTCGTTGACGTCCAGCTCGGCCATGCGCTCGGGGGTGTCGGCGAGATTGCGCAGGATGGGAGCCAGCCACTTGATCAGGAAGACGCCGCCCGCGTAGTCGCCGGCGTGGTTGATCGGGCCCTTGGCCTGCGGCGAGGTGCCGGTGAAGTCGATGACCAGCGGCCGCTCCGCCGAGTGGTCGACGGTGAGCGTGATGCGCTGGGCGTGCAGCCGGGGCTCCTCGACGCCGTCGTGCTCGGCGTAGTCCTCCCAGACGTGCACGCCTTCGGGGATCTTGGACAGCAGCTCGCGCCGGAAGGTCTCGGTGGTCTTGGCGATGATCGCGTCGAAGCATCCCTCGACGGCGGCCCGGCCGTACCGGGCGAACAGCTCGGCCAGCCGGCGGGCCCCCATCAGGCAGGCCGAGCACTCGGCGTCCAGGTCGCCGGCCAGCGAGTCGGGCATGCGGGAGTTGCGGGTCATGATGGTCAGGGCGGCCCTGTTGGGCACGCCGCGGTCCCACAGCTTGATCGGCGGGACCATCAGCCCCTCCTCGAAGGCGCTGCGGGCCCGCGAGGGCATCGACCCGGGCACGGCGCCGCCGATGTCGTCGTGGTGGCCGAACGCCTGCACGAACGCCACCACCTCGCCGTCGTGGAACACCGGGACGGTGACGCACAGGTCGGGCAGGTGGCCGATGCCTCCTTCCGACAGGTAGACGTCGTTGTGGAAGAACACGTCGCCGGGGTTCATCTCGGCGATCGGGAAGTCGCGCACGATCGGCTGGACGAGCGCCGAGTAGGAGCGGCCGGTCAGCTTGCGCAGCCGCGCGTCGTGGATGCCCGCGCGGAAGTCGTGCGCGTCGCGGATCATCGGCGAGCGGGCCGTGCGGGCGATGGCCGTCTCGACCTCCATCTCGACCGAGGCGAGGGTCCCCTCGACGATCTCCACCAGCACCGGGTCGACCTCGCTCACGCGTCCGCTCCCTTCACGACCTCCACGGCCGGCCCGCCGGCCGTCACCGGGTCCTGCGACCGGCTCGCGGACCGCACGACGAGGTTTCCGTGGGCGTCGACCTCGGCGGTGAAGCCGGGATGCAGCGGCAGGGTGGAGCCGTACTCCTCGATCACCGCGGGGCCGGTGACGACGTCGCCGCGGCGCAGGTCGCCGCGCTGGTGGACGGGCGCCGTCCACCAGCCGTCCCGCCGGCCGTCCGATCTGTCGTCCCGCCGGTCTTCCGGTATGTCATCTGGTCTGTCGTCCCGCCGGCCGTCCCGTGGGCCGGGCGGGGCCGGGTCCTCCTCGAAGTAGACCCTGCGGTGGCCGGGAGGCGGCGGTGGCGCGCCGTCCGCCGGGGTCGGCAGCTCGGGCAGGGCGGGGCGGGTGATGGGACCGATGCCCGAGACGCGCAGGTTGACCCATTCGACGGCATGCCGGGGGTCGTCGCGGTACCCGTACCCGTACAGCTTGTGGTGGGCCTCGTGGAAGCGGCCGAGCACCTCGGCCCGCCACGCCTCGTCCAGCGGGCCGGACGGCGCGGGCACCCGCACCTCGTACGCCTGCCCGAAGTAGCGCAGGTCGGCGCTGCGCGCGTAGATGTGCCGGTCGCCGTCGAAACCCTCGCGCCGCAGCGCGTCCGCCGCCTGCGCCTCCAGGTCGCCGAAGACGTCCCGCGCCGCCTCAGGCGACAGCTCGCGCGTCACGTGCGTGCGCACGTAGTCGTTCTTGACGTCCACCGTGAGCAGGCCGAACGCCGAGACGTTGCCGGGGTTGGCGGGCACGACCACCGCCGGCAGCGACAGGATGTCGATGAGGCGGCAGACCAGCAGCGGCCCCGACCCGCCGAAGGCCACCATCGGGAAGTCGCGCACGTCCAGGCCGCGCTTGACCGTGATCTGCCGGATGGCGTTGGACTGGTTGAACGCGCTGATCTCCAGGATGCCGACGGCCGTGCGCTCAGGGGACAGGCCGAGCTTGCCGGCCAGCGCCTCGATGGCGGCGCCGGCCGCGGCGGCGTCCAGCGGGATCTCACCGCCGAGCAGGTGGGGCGGCACGCGGCCGAGGTACACGTGGGCGTCGGTGACGGTCACCTCGGTGCCGCCCCTGCCGTAGCAGACGGGGCCGGGGTCGGCCCCGGCGGACCTCGGCCCGACCTTCAGCGTGCCCTCCGGGGAGATCCACGCGATCGAGCCGCCGCCCGCGCCGACGGTCACGATGTCGATCATCGGGATCTTGCACGGGTAGCGTCCGACGGAGCCCTCGGTGGTGAGGGACGGCTCGCCGTCGACGACGACGGCGACGTCGGTGGAGGTGCCGCCGCCGTCCAGCGTGATGGCCGAACCGCGGCCGGCGGTGCCCGCGATGAGGGCGGCGCCCAGCGCGCCCGCGGCCGGCCCGGAAAGCACCGTGGTGATCGGCTGGTGCACCACCTCGGCCGCCGACAGCACCCCTCCGTTGCTCTTCATCACCGAGAACGGCATGCCGAGGCGCGAGGACAGGTTGGCGATGTAGCGGCGCATGGTGGGCTTGACGGCCGCGTCGACCAGGGTCGTCACCGAGCGCTCGTACTCGCGGTACTCGCGCAGGACGTCGCTGGACAGGGAGACCACCGCGTCCGGGTGCTCGCGCTCCAGCACGGCCCGCATGGCGCGTTCGTGCCCGGGGTCGGCGTAGGAGTGCAGGAAGCAGACACCGACGGCGGTGACACCCCGCGCGCGGAACCACCGTGCCACCTCGACGGCCTGCGCCTGGTCGAACGGCCGCACCTCCCGGCCGAGGTGGTCCAGCCGCCCGCCGACGGTCCTGACCTGATGCACCGGCACGATGCGGGGCGGCTTGACCCAGAAGTAGGAGTTGCCGTACCCGTCCGGGACGCTCTGCCGGGCGATCTCCAGGATGAACTCGAAGCCCTCGGTGGTGACGAAGCCGAGGTCGACCGGGCGGTCCTCGAGGAGCTGGTTGGTCGCGACGGTGGTGCCGTGCACGATGCCGGCGACATCGGCGAGGAGCCGTCCGGCGAGGATCTTGTGCACGCCGTTCATGAACCCCTCCGCCGGATCGGCCGGCGTGGAAGGGGTCTTGGTCGTGGTGATCTCGCCGGTCTGCTCGTCCACCATGACCACGTCGGTGAACGTGCCCCCGGTGTCGACGCCGATACGGACATTGCGCATGCTCTCAGTGTCTACTGAACCGTTCCCGCCTCGGGAATCAGCGAGATCCGCCAAGAAATCGGCCATCCATCGGCAGCTTCCGCCGTCCATACGCCCCGGCCGCCCCCCTCACGCCACCAGACCGCGGAACGTCGTCGCGAACCTCGTGGCGCACCCGGCCGGAGCCCGTGGTGAGCCGGTCGGGGCCCGCGGCGCGCCGGGCCTTGAAACCCGCGGGCACCATGGTGGAACCCGTGGGGCGGGGCGGCGGTAGGAAGGGCATGGAGCGACGCGACTTCCTGAGGCTCACAGGCGGTCTGACCGGCACGGCGCTGCTCACGTCGTGCACCGGCGGCCCCGGTGGCACCCCCGCCTCCCCCGTTTCCGCACCCCGGCCCATGGCCGCGGCCACGCCGCCGGCCGCGCGGCACATCGTCTACGCCGACGTCTCGGCGCGCCTGGCGGCCTTCGACGCCGGGACCGGGACGACGCTGTTCACCGCCGACCGGCCGGTGCCCTCGGCGGACTGGCGGCGCCTGTACACCGTCTCTCCCGCCGGAGACCTGGTGACGCTGGACGCCCTGACCGGCGAGGCGACCGCTCGTACCACCGTTCCACGGGGCCTGATCCCGCGTGTGGTGTCCTCGCTGGGGAACGCTGTGGCCCTGACGCCCCCTCCTCCGGCCTCCCCCTACGGCCGGCCGGGGCGCAGCAGGACCAGCGTGGTGGTCGTCGCGCCGGACGGAGGGCGCAAGCCCAGGACCGTCCGCCTGAAGGGCAATTTCCAGCCCGACGGGTTCACCGCCGTCGGCGACGGCCTGTTCGTCCTGCAGTATCTGCCGGCCGCCGCGCCCGAGAGCTACAAGGTGAAGGTCTACGACCTGGAGCATAAGGCGCTGTGGCCGCTGTCCACCCGCGACAAGAAGCCGGTGCCCGAGGACGCGGAGGAGACCATGCGCGGCGACGGGCGCGCCGCCGTGCTCGACCCCGTCCAGCAGCGGCTCTACACCCTCTACACCCACCAGCCCAACCACCTGCACACCCGTGACCTGCTGGCGGGGCGCGGCACCGGGGTGCACGCGTTCGTCCACGTGCTCGACCTCAACCAGCGGTGGGCGTACTGCCTGGACCTGCCCGAGCCGTTCGGCCGGGCCCAGGCCGCCGGACACACTCTCGCCCTTTCCGCGGGCTCGCTGTACGTGTACGAGGACGGCCGGGGAACGCTCGTGCGGGCGAGCACCGAGTCGCTCACCATCGTCGGCACCGCGACGATCGGCGCGTCCCCCGCCAAGGGCTCCTCGGCGGCGTCGGCCTCGGCGGGCACGACGGCCGCGTCGGTCTTCGCCTCCTCCGAGGGCTTCGTGTACCTGGCCGCCGGGCCGTCCCTGCGGGCCGTCGACCCGCACTCGCTGGCCGTGCGGCGCGAGTGGCGCCTGCCTTCGCCCGCGCGCGGCGCCGTGGTCACGCCCGGCGGGGACGGGGTCTACGTGGGCGTCACCGACGGCGTCCTGCGTTTCGACGGCGGGCAAGGACGAAACGGCGGCGGTCCCGCGGCCCGGCTGTCCATCCCCGGCCTCACCCTCCTCCGCCACGCGGCGCCCGCCACCACCTGACGCAGCCACCTGACCCCCGCCATGCGGCCCTCGTCCGCAGGCGAACTGTATGCTGACGCCCCGTGAGTGATACGTCCGCCTTGTCCGCCGTCCCCGCGCCCCCGCACCGCGACGCGGTGCTGAGGTTCTTCCACGGCCCGATGGACTGCGGCAAGTCCACGCTCGCGTTGCAGATGAACTACAACCACGGCCGCCAGGGCCGGCGGGGGCTGGTGCTGACCAAGCACGACCGCTCGGGTGGCCCGCGCGTCACCAGCCGCATCGGGCTGGGCCTTTCGGCGGTCGAGGTCGACGAGGACCTCGACCTGGTCGGGCTGGTGCTCGCCCACGACCGCATCGACTACCTCATCTGCGACGAGGCGTGCTTCTACACGGTGACGCAGATCGAGCAGCTCGCCGAGCTGGTGGACGAGCACGGCGTGGACGTGTACGCCTTCGGCCTGGCCTCGGACTTCCGCTCGCGCATGTTCCCCGCCGCCCAGCGGCTGTTCGAACTGGCCGACGAGGTGTCCCGGCTGCAGGTGGAGGTGCTGTGCTGGTGCGGGCGCCAGGGCAGGCTGAACGCCCGCGTCGTGGACGGGGTCATGGCCCGCACCGGCGAGCAGGTCGTCATCGCCGACACCGACGGGGCGCAGGTGCACTACCGCGTGCTGTGCCGCCGCCACTACCGCTCCGGCGACCTCGGCGAGTCCCACTCTGCGTCGCTCACCACGGCCGGCGCCTGACCAGGGTTCGACCCGCGCCCGCGGATCACGCGAGCGGACCGCGGACCGGCAGGCCTGACCGCAGGCCGGCAGGACGGACCGCGGCCGCGACGACGGACCGCAGGCTGGGATGAAGGACCGCGACCGCGATGACGGACCGCGCGGGCCGCAGTGGCCCGTTCAGGGGGCGGAGGCGATGTCCTCCATGCGGGAGGCGAGCTGGACGGGGTCGCCGCCGAGCAGCGCGGACGTCGCCCGCCACCAGGCGAACCACTCGCCGCTGCGCCACATCCAGTCGACGCGTTCGACGGCGGCGACCACGTCTCCCTTGGCCTGCCAGCGCGCGCCGACCTGCTCGCCGGTGGCGCCGTGGCGCAGCGCCCACTGGCGGAGGTACTCGGCCGCCTGCTGGTCGACCGTGTCGGCGTAGGGGTCGGGGTCCTCGCCGGGGAGCGGGTGCGGGCCGAGCCCCGCGGCGACGCCCCAGCTCCACTGGGCCTCGGCGGCCCGGGAGTAGCGCAGCGAGGAGAAGTCGAGGTTGGACCCGAGCTCGCCATCCGGCCGCTCGACCACGACGGCGTCCAGCCGGCCGCCCGCGTCGAACGCGACGACCAGGCGCGCGCCGGGGACGGCGTCCGCCGGCAGCTCGACGCGGTCCTCCGCCTGCCAGGAGTTGAGATCCACGGAGGCGACCGGCGGGCCCCAGGCGGCGTCGGCGCCGTCGTCGGCGATCCAGGCGGCGAGCATTTCCAGGACGGTGAGGTCGGTCCACGGCTCGATGGCCGTGTTGGCGGCCAGCACCTCGTCCGGCGCGGGGATCTTGCCGCCGCGGCCCGAGGTCCACCAGTCCGCGCCCAGCACTCCGGTCCCGACGAGCAGGCCGGCGATCGCCGCCAGCTCCGAGGAACGCCGGGTCAGCGCGGCTCCTTGCGCCAGCTCGGCACAGCGGGCGGTGCGCTCGGCGCCGAGCACGGTCGCGGCGTCGCCCAGGAGCGAGGCGGCCGTCGGCTGCCGCTCACCCAGCAGGTCGTGGATGAGCCGCCGAGCCTCTGATCGAGCGTCCTCCGCACGGAACTCTCGCATATCCCCACGTTACGCCCGGAGATCCTCTTCCGCGAGGTCCGACAATATCCCCAGACCACATCAGAACCTCCATATGCCTCCGACCATGGCAAACCACCCACCACTCGCACCGAACCCCCACCCCGGCCATGAGAACCCCTTGGGTCACCGGCCCCGGCAGGCCCAGGTCAGTGCACCCAGACCAGTCGATCTAGGCCAGTCGACCCAGGCCAGTGGGCTCAGGCCAGTGGGCTCAGGCCAGTGGACTCAGGCCAGTGGACTTATCCCAAGTCGGCCAACCCCGGCCGGCGGCCTTGATCGACGCACCCTGATCGACGCACCTTGATCGGCGGCCCTCGATCGGCGGCCCTCGATCGGCGGACCTGGGTCGGTGGGACGGCGGGGCGGGTCAGCGTGCGCGGCCGGAGCGGCCGAGGAGCCAGCCGATGACCGCGCTGCCGAGGGCGACGCCCGCGCCCATGCCGAACGCCGTCAGCACCGGCCAGACCGGCGTGCCGCCGGAGCGGGACGCCGCCCCGCCCCCTTGCCCCGCCTCGGCGCGCGGTCGCTCGAACACCTGCCCGGCGAGCGCCGCCGCGGGAGCCGCCGCCGAGCCGGCGGCCGTCACCGCCCCAGGCGCGGCCGGAGCCGCCGCAGGGACCAGCGCCGGCAACCCGCCGTCCTGCAGAACGCCGGCCTGCGGAGCGCCGGCCTGCCGCGCGACGACGGCGGGGCCGGTGCCCGCCGCGGCCCGGGCGGTCGCGGCGGTGACCTGGAGGTGCTGCTCGACGGCGCTGAAGAACTCACCGGCCGTCCGCTTGGCGACCGAGCCCAGCATCCGCTGCCCGACGCCGCCGATCATCCCGCCGATGACGGCCTCGGCGTCGTAGTCGATCCGGGTCGCGCCGCCGTCGACCTCGCTGAGCCGGATGAGCACGGTCGCCTCCACCGTGCCGGGCGCGCCGGCGCCGCGTGCGCGGAGGGTGAACCGCTCGGGCTCGTGCGGGTCGGACAGGGCGACTTCGCCCTGGTAGATGCCCTTGATGGAGGCGACGCCCGCGCTGACCGTCATGCGGTAGGTGTCGGCGCCCGTGGCCTCCAGCCGCTCGCATCCGGGGATCGTGCACACCAGCACGGCCGGATCCTGGAGCGCGGCCCACACGCTGTTGCGGTCGACCCCGACGACGGCACTGCCGACGACCTTCATGGACACCTCCGATGCCGAGAGACTAGGGACGGGCCGTGACGCGCATAAGGGCAACTTCTGCCCGCCCGACCGGCCGGACCTCGTCAGATGTCGCCGCCGCCGGGGTGACGCCGACATCCCCGCCCCGCCTCAAGGTCACGCTAACACCACCCCACCCTCCACAAGCCGCGCTCGCACCGGAGACGACTCCAGGCACGGCTCGGCGCCCGGCCTGCGCGGGCGCGGGCTTGGGACGGCAGCGGGATCAGGGTCCACCGGCCGGCGGCCGGGTACCGGAAAGGCTCTCCCCTTCCCTCCCAGTACCCGGCCTGTCCGGCGGCGGCACGGCCTGGGCCGCCGTCCTGACCGCCCGCCGCCGGACGTTCGTGCCGGCCTCCACCCGCGACCGGACGGTCCGAACCGGCGTCCGTCGTCGTCGTGGGGGCCGGGGGTCAGCCGGCGGTCAGGGGTAACTCCACGGGGTGACCGCCGTACAGGGTGTGCAGGGCGTCGGGCGCGCTGATCCAGACCCGCGTCCCGGCGTCCACGGAACGCAGGGTCACCGGGTGGAACATGTGCCGCACCAGGCCTCGGTGGGCGTGCTCGATGACGTCCTCGAACAGCGGCGCCGAGACGGCGACGGCCAGGTCGGCGCCCGGGCGTTGCCGCAGCGCCGCCCGCACCTCGTCGCTGTCGCGCAAGGCGCGGGCCGTGGCCGCCGCCCGGCCCGAGAACCCGTCGTCCCCGATGCTGATCGGCCCCTGGTGGAACGCCACGCGCAGCCGCAGCCGCGCGGACGCCCCCGTGCCGGCGCGCTCGTTGCGCCGCCGCAGGGCGATGCGCAGCTCGCCGGTCAGCCCGGCGATCACCCGTGCCTCGTTCACCCCCGGCGGCAGGATGAGCAGCGGCCCGGCACCCGCCCCCGCGACGGCGCCGGACCCCACCGGCCCCGAGACGCCGTCCTCGGCGCGCGGCGACGCGGTGGCGTTCCGTCCGCCCGTGCCGTCATCGAAGCCGGACGGCACGGGTGGAGCGGAGCCACCGATGCCGTACTCGACGGCGGACGCCAGATGGCCGGCGATGCCGTCCTCGAAGCCGGACGGCTCGGGCGGAGCCGAGCCACCGATGCCGTACTCGACGCCGGAGGGGTCGGGCAGGTCGAGGTCGGCCATGCCCTGCTCGGCGCGCGGCGGCGCGGGGAGCGGGTCGGCGATGTAGAGACGGTCCAGGCCCGCGTGCGCGGCGGCCTCCTCGATCACCTCGGCGAGGCGGCGGCGCGTCTCCCCATGCCGCACGCCGGATCGCCCCCCGTCCTGCTCGGCGTCGACGGCGACGCACAGTCGGCGTACTTCTCCCCCCAGATCGTTCACCAGTGCTCTCCCTCCCATCTCATCGTTTCGACGGATACGCGGCTCCCCTCGCGGCGCCGCGCTCCCCACATCGGCACCGCGGTCACCACCGCAGACACCACCGCAGACACCACCGCAGACACCACCGCAGACACCACCGCAGGCACCACCGCGGTCATCACCGCGCCGGACCGCCGCCGGCGGGACCGTCGCCCGTCTCGGCGGAGGCGCGCAGCGCGCGGATGTCGTGCACGACGATGCGCCGGTACCCGGTGCCGATGACGCCCGTCCGGCGCAGCACGGTCAGCGCCCGGCCGACCGCCGGGTCGTCGGCCTCCGCGAGCCCCGCGAGCTCCGGCCGGGTGAGCGAGACCCCGATCATGATGCCCTCCGGTACGGTCTCGCCGTAGCAGCGGGCCAGTTCGACCAAGACGCGGACCAGCCGGCCCATCGCCGTGTACGCGCCGGTCGCGTACCGGCGGGCCGCGGCGCGGCGCCCGCCGGTCGGGCCGTAGATCGCGTGGGCGAACTCCGGGAACCGCACGGCGAGCCGGGCCAGTTCCCGCGGCGGGATGCGACGCGCGAGGCAGGCGTCCGCCGCGGTGACCGTCACCTCCTGGCGCCGCCCGGCCAGCACCGCGGCCTCCCCCACCAGGTCGCCTCCGGCGCGGATGCCGACGAGCGCCGCCCCGCCCGCGACGCCGCCCGGCCCCGGCACACCTCCCTTCCCCGAACCATCACCCTCGTACGGACCATCCCCCTCGCGCGGACCATCGCCCTCGCCCCGACCAGGTATCGCACCCGGGCCGTCGCCCATGCCCGGCCCCGGCACGGCGCGCGGACCGTCATCACCACAGGTCGCCGCCACCGCGCCGCGACCGCCCCCCTCACGTGGACCAGGGACGCCACCGGGATCGTCGCCCTTGCGCGGTTCGGGGACGGCGCCCAGGCCGGGAACGGTCGCCGTGCCCGGGGTGCCGCCCGAGCCGGGGGCCGCGCCGATCCTCGGGACAGTGGCCGAGGCGGACATGGGACGGGTGCTGGTGATGCCGACGCAGCCGTCGAGCAGGAGGATCGCGTCGGCGGACCACTCGCCCTCGACGGTCAGGGCGGTCCCCGCCGCGTACTGCCAGGGCCTCCCCAGCGCCAGCAGTTCGTCTCTCACCTCACCGGGCAGACCGCCGAGCAGGCCGCGCCGGGGCCAGGCGCCCACATTGCGGATCACGCAGGCCCGCCTTGGTACGGGGCCGGTCATGGCAGTCCTCCCACCTCACGCCGGCCGCCTGAGGGCCGGTTATCCGTGCCCGGGCCCCCACCCGTGCCTTGCCGCGCGAGCGCGGGCCGGCGTGCCGGCGGCGCGCACGCGTGGAGCCGCGGGAGGCCGGTCGCCGACGGCGATGGCCTCTCGGGTGCAACCGCGTGGCCGCGGCGCGACCGTTCCCGTTCGCGGGTCCCACCCTCTGTCGACGTCCTTGCGGATACCTTGCGGATGGGCAACAGCGGCGGCCGGCCGGATCGCGCGCTTTCGGCAAGGGATCGGCGTGATGGCAAGATTGCCCGTCATGATCTGGGGACGGAAGGCGTCACGCGCGGCCGCGGGACTGGGACTTCTGGTGGTCTGCTCGATGGGCGGGACCGCCTCCGGCGAGGCGCCCCCGGTGGGCGCGGCCTCCGCCGAACGGCCTCGGGTCCCCTCTGGCGCTGGGGAATCATCCCAGGTCCGCCCCACCTCCGGCCGGCCACCCGAGGCGCGGTCCCCCATCACCGACGGGCCCCTCCCGCGTTCCTCGCCGGGTCCTGCGGTGTCTCCCAGCGCCATGGTTCCCGAAGGCCCCGCGCTCACTTCACGCCCGCAAGGCTCTCCAGGCCCGCAGATCTCCCCGGGCCCCGCGGTCTCTTCGGTGCCGGTGGGGGCGGTGCCTCGGGACGGGGAGGTGGGGCGGGTCCGGGCACGGGCGGATGAGGCCGTGCCGGTGATCAGCTCGATCCCGACCCGGCGGAAGGTCGTCTTCCTCACCATCGACGACGGCTGGGAGCAGGATCCGGGGTTCGTGCGGCTGGTCCGGGAGCGGGCGGTCCCCATCACGGTGTTCGCGATGCGCGACGCGGTGGAGGCGCGCGGCGTGCCGGACCCGGGGGCGGCGGGCGGAAGGTACGTCGGCGCGGGCAAGTGGTCCTACTTCCGGGAGCTGCGCGACCTCGGCGTGCCGGTCGAGGCCCACACGCTGACCCATCCGAACCTGTGGAACCTCGGGAGCCGGGCGCAGCGCAAGGAGATCTGCGGCTCGGCCGAGGTCGTGGCGAGGGAGATCGGGCGCAGGCCCGTGCTGTTCCGGCCGCCGTTCGGCAACTACACCGGGACCACGCTGCGGGCGGCGAAGTCGTGCGGGCTGCCGGCCGTACTGCTGTGGACGGCGACGGTGCAGCCGGGCGGGAAGATCTCCTACCAGACGCCGGACAAGCGGCTGCACCCCGGCGACATCCTGCTCCTGCACTTCCGCGCCCATCTGGCGAGGGACTTCCGGATCCTGCTCGACAAGATCGAGCGGCGCGGCTTCGAGCTCGGGAACCTGGAGGCCTACCTCAGGGCGGCGGGCGTGCGCCTGCCCGCTCCGCCGGGCGGTGTAGGGGGGAATCAGCCGGTGGGGTGACGCCCCGGCCGGGCCAGGAGGCCGACCATTGACCCGTCGCCGGGGGACCCGGCGGGCGGGGGTGTGACGAAGATCGCACAGGACGGCATGGCCTCCGCACCACATTTACTCTACAAGCCGTAGTACTACTAGAAGTAGAACTACAAGCCGTAGAGCTGAGGGGCCCGGGTGAGGGGTGCATGGACGCACTGGATCTGGCACGGTGGCAGTTCGGGGTCACCACCGTGTACCACTTTCTCTTCGTACCCCTGACGATCGGCCTCGGGGTCTTCGTCGCCGGCCTGCAGACCGCCTGGCACCGCACGGGCAAGGAGCACTACCTGCGGCTGACCAGGTTCTTCGGCAAGCTCTTCCTGATCAACTTCGCGATGGGCGTGGTCACCGGCATCGTGCAGGAGTTCCAGTTCGGGATGAACTGGAGCGAGTACTCCACCTTCGTCGGCGACGTCTTCGGCGCGCCGCTCGCCCTTGAGGCGCTGCTCGCCTTCTTCCTGGAGTCGACGTTCCTCGGGTTGTGGATCTTCGGCTGGGACCGGCTGCCCAAGCGGGTGCACCTGGCCTGCATCTGGGCCGCGGTCCTCGGCTCCAACATCTCGGCGTACTTCATCCTGGCCGCCAACGCCTGGATGAAGCACCCGGTCGGCTACCAAGTGGTCGACGGCCGGGCCCGCATGACCGACCTGTGGGCCGTCCTGACCAACCCCACGGCCCTGGCCCAGGTGCCCCACGTGGTCGCCGCCGCCTTCGTCGTCGCCGGCGGCTTCGTCATCGCGGTCAGCGGCTACCGGATCATCCGCGAGCGTCGCGCGGCCACCGGCGGGGACGCCGCCGTCCCACTCACCCGCGCCGCCCGCGTCCCCGGCGACCCGGCCATGTGGCGCGGCGCCCTGCGGGGCGCGCTGGTCATGACGGCCCTCGCCGGGGCGGTCCTCGCCGGCACCGGTGATGCGTCCGCGCGGTATATGGGCGAGCAGCAGCCCATGAAGCTGGCCGCCGCCGAAGGGCTGCGGCACGACACCGCCGGGGCGCCGTTCTCCCCCGTGCCGGGCATCGAGGTGCCGAACCTGCTGAGCCTGCTGGCCGCGCACGACCCGGGAGCCCGCGTGCAGGGCGTCGAGGACATCCAGCGGCGCTACCAGGCGGAGTTCGGGCCCGCCGACTACCGGCCGAACATCCCCGTCGTCTACTGGTCCTTCCGTGTCATGATCGTCTTCGGCCTCTCGACGGTGGGGCTGTCGCTGCTCGGCCTCTGGCTGACCCGGCGCCGCCGCCCGGTCCCCGCCTGGTTCGCCCGCGCCGGCCTGCTCGCCCTCCCGCTGCCCACGCTCGCGGTGATCGCCGGGTGGCTGCTCAGCGAGATCGGGCGGCAGCCCTGGACCGTTCAAGGCGAGCTGCTCACCGCCGCCAGCGTGTCGCCCGGGGTGTCGCTCGGCGAGGTGGCCGCATCGCTGGCCGTCTTCACGGTCCTGTACGGCGTGCTGGCGATCGCCGAGGCCCGCCTGCTCGTGCGGCACGTCAAGGCCGGGCCCGACCCCCTCACCGTGTCGCCGAACCCGCGCGGGCCGGGCGACGTCGACGCCGAGGCGGCCCGCCTCACACCGACCCTCATGTACTAGGAGAGCGCGATGGAACTCACCACCTTCTGGTTCCTGGTCGTCGCCTTCCTGTGGACCGGCTACTTCGTCCTGGAGGGCTTCGACTTCGGCGTCGGCGCGCTGCTGCCCCTGCTGACCAGGGGCGAGGCCGAGCGCAAGCAGATGCTCGAGACGATCGGCCCGGTCTGGGACGGCAACGAGGTGTGGCTGATCACCGCGGTCGGCGCCATGTTCGCGGCCTTCCCCGCCTGGTACGCGGGGCTGCTCAGCGGGTTCTACCTGCCGCTGGTCATGGTGCTGGCCGGCCTGATCGTCCGCGGCGTCGCCCTGGAGTGGCGCGGCAAGGTGACCGCGCGGGAGCGCGCGCTGTGCGACGCGGGCATCGTGGCCGGCAGCGCGCTCACCGCGTTCCTCTGGGGGGCGATCTTCGGCAACCTGCTGTACGGCACGGCGGTGGCGACCGTGCTCGGCGGCGCGCTGTCGCTGACGCTGGCCCTGGTGCACGGCGCGGCGTTCGTCGCGCTGAAGACGACCGGGCCGCTGCGCGCCCGTGCCCGCCGCGCCGCTTCGGGCATCGCGGCGGTGGCGCTGCCGGTCGCCGTCCTGGCGCTCCCCGGCATCCCCGCCGCGCGGGCCGCGGGCGGCGGCTGGACGGCCCACCCGCTGCCGTGGCTGGCCGCGGGGGCCGCCGCCGGCGCGCTGACCGCCGCGGCCGCGCTGCTCTGGCGCCGCCGCGAGGGCTGGGCGTTCACCGCCACCGCCGCCTCGATCGTCCTGGCCACGGCCGCGCTGTTCGGCACGCTGTGGCGCGCGCCGCTGCCGGGCCTGACCGTCGCCGAGGCGGCGTCCGGCCCCTACACGCTGGGCGTGCTCACCTGGATCGGCCTGGCGGCCCTGCCGTTCGTCCTCGGCTACCAGGCCTGGACCTACTGGGTCTTCCGCAAGCGCGTCACCGCCTGAGGGAACTCGCCGCCGGGCACGGACGTCATACGCGTATGGGGCTCAAACGGCTCATCGACCGGCTGCTGCGCCGCCGTTCGCGCGTCCCCGCTGGTGGACGCGACGACCGGCCCGACACGGGAGGGGTGAGGGAGCCGCGGCGTCCCTCGTCCACCCCGCCGTCCGACGTCATCCGCCTACCGGAACCGACCTGACCGGTCGGGATTCCCGCCCCCGCCGGGCGGGGCGCGAAGGCCGCCACCCCCGTGGCGGCCTTCGCCGTAAGCGGCGGGCAGGGCTTGTCAGCGCCCCGCGGAGCGGCGCAGTTCGTACAGCTCGGACGGGGAGATCGGCATCCGATCGACCGGCAGCCCCTCGGCGTCCTCGACCGCCGAGGCGATCACCGCGGACACCGGGATCACCCCCGCCTCGCCCGCGCCCTTGATGCCGAGCGGGTTCAGCGGCGAAGGCGTCTCCAGGTGGGCGGTCTCGATGGCCGGCACCTCGGTGGCGTAGGGCATCAGGAAGTCCATGAAGGAGGCGTTGAGCAGCTGACCGTGCCCGTCGTAGACCATGCGCTCGTACAGCGCCCCGCCGACGCCCTGCGCGACCCCGCCGTGGATCTGACCCTCGACGATCATGGGGTTGATGAGTTTGCCGCAGTCGTGCACGACGGCGTAGCGCAGGATGCGGATCTCGGCGGTGTCGGGGTCGGTCTCCACGATGGCGGCGTGCATGCCGGAGGCGAAGGTCGAGCGCACCGGCGAGTAGTAGTCGCGCCCCTCCAGCCCCGGCTCCTCGCCCTCCTCGACCGGCGGCCGGTCCATCGGGGCCTGCCCCGCGAACTGCGTCGCCCGCGCGGCCTCCTCGTCGAAGGCGTACCTGAGCGGGTTGGACAGCACGGCGACCGTCGCCAGCGGCAGCGACGCCCCGGGGGCGCCGACGACGCGCACGACGCCGTCCTCGATCTCAAGGTCGCGCGGGTCGGCCTCCAGCGCCTCGGCGGCGATGCGCAGGGCCTTGTCGCGGACCTTGCGGCAGGCCAGGGCGATCGCGTTGCCGCTCATCACGGCGGCCCGCGAGGCGAAGGTGCCGACGGCGTACCCGAAGCGCCGGGTGTCGCCGGTCACCACCGACACACTGGACAGCGGCACGCCCAGC
The DNA here is from genome assembly GCF_053602655.1 of Sphaerisporangium sp. NPDC004334. Classification (NCBI taxonomy): domain Bacteria; kingdom Bacillati; phylum Actinomycetota; class Actinomycetes; order Streptosporangiales; family Streptosporangiaceae; genus Sphaerisporangium; species Sphaerisporangium sp. NPDC004334. The sequence continues at coordinate 210,996 of NZ_JBSGDZ010000002.1, read as the reverse complement.
TCGGTGGCCGCGATCTGGGCGAACACCGTCTCGTGCCCCTGGCCCTGCGAGGTGAGGCCGGTGGAGACGTGGACCCGTCCGTCGGAGGTCACCTGCACGTGCCCGCCCTCGTAGGGGCCCACGCCGGTGCCCTCGACGTAGCAGCCGAGCCCGATGCCGAGCCGCTTGCCGCGCGCGGCCGCCTCGGCCTTCATCGCCGGGAAGCCGTCCCAGCCGATCAGCTCCTTGAGCATGCGCAGCGACTCGGGATAGTCGCCGCTGTCGTAGATCAGCGGGCGGCCGTCCTGGAAGACCAGCCCCTGGTCGTAGGGGAAGTCGCCGGGCTGGATGAAGTTGGCGGCGCGCACCGCCGCGCGGTCCATGCCGAGGTGGGCCGCGATGCGGTCCATCGTGCGCTCCATGCAGAACACCCCCTGCGGGCGCCCGGCGCCGCGGTACGGGGTGACCTGCACGGTGTTGGTGTAGATCGAGGAGAACTCGACCCGGTAGGCGCCGATGCGGTACGGCCCGAGCAGCTGGGTCGAGGTGATGATCGGCACGATGATGCCGTACGGGGTGTAGGCGCCGTGGTCGTGCAGGATCGTCACCTCAAGGCCCAGCACGTGCCCCTCGTCGTCGAAGCCGACGCGCACGTGCTGCACCTGGCCGCGCTCGTGGGCCGAGGAGATGAAGTGCTCGCGGCGGTCCTCCGCCCACTTGACCTCACGGCCGAGCAGCATCGCCGCCCAGGGGACGAGCACCTCCTCCGGCCAGGGGTGGACGATCTTGACGCCGAACCCGCCGCCGACGTCGGGGGCGATCACCTCCACCGAGGGCAGCGGGAGCCCCAGCTTGGCGGCGATGGCCATGCGCACGCTGGTCGAGGTCTGCGTCGAGCTGTAGACCCGCAGCGACCGGTCGTCGGCGTCCCACCGCGCGTACACGCCGCGCCCCTCCAGGGGCGTGGAGGCGCTGCGCTCGAAGTCCAGGCGGAACGACAGCACGTGCGGCGCCGCCTCGACGGCCTCCCGGGCGCCGCGGCCCGCGGCGGAGGGCACCTCCTGCACCAGGTGGGCGCCGAGGTTGCCGGGGACGTCCTGGTGCACCAGGTGGGCGCCCTGGGCGGCTTCCTCGATGCCCACGACCGGTTTGAGGATCTCGTAGTCCACCTCGACGAGCGCGGCGGCGTCCTCGGCGAGGTAGCGGTCGCGGGCGACGACCATGACGACCGGCTCGCCGACGTGCCGGACGAGTTCTCTGGCCAGCGGGTAGGCCGTGCGCCCGTGGGTCAGCGCCGGGTGCGGGATCAGCAGCGGCAGCGGGTCGCGGACCCGTTCCGGCAGGTCCTCCCAGGTGTAGATCGCGACCAGCCCGTCCACGTCGAGGGCGGCCGACACGTCGATGTCGCGGATGCGGGCATGCGCGTGCGGCGAGCGGACGAACGCCGCGGCCAGCGCGTCGTGCCCCAGGTCGTCCAGGTAGCGGCCCTGCCCGGTGATCAGCCGCAGGTCCTCCCTGCGCTGGACCGGCTCGCCGAACAGTCTGGTCGTCACGCCTCACCACCCGCCGCGGCCGGCGTCCCGTCCTCGTCGGCGATCAGCTCGGCCGCCCGGTGGACCGCCTTGACGATGTTCTGGTAGCCGGTGCACCGGCACAGGTTGCCCGAGATCCCCTCGACCACCTGCTCGTCGGTCGGCGCCGGGGTCTCGCGCAGCAGCGCGGTGACCGTGCACAGGAACCCGGGGGTGCAGAAGCCGCACTGCAGCGCGTGGCACTCGGAGAACGCCCGCTGCACCGGCGACAGCGCCCCGTCCGGCCCGGCCAGCCCCTCGACGGTCGTGATCTCGTGCCCGTCCGCCGTCACCGCGAACGTCAGGCACGAGCGGGCGGGCGCGCCGTCCATCAGCACCGTGCAGCACCCGCAGACGCCGTGCTCGCAGCCGACGTGGGTGCCGGTGAGGCCGAGGTCGTGGCGCAGGCAGTCCGACAGCAGCCGCCGGGCAGGGACCCGCGCCCGCCGCACCACCCCGTTGACCGTCAGCGCGATCTCGTGCAGCGCCTCACCCATCGGCGGACTCCCCCGTTCCCTCGCCGGCGGCCTCCTGAGCGGCCTCCTGAGCCGCCACGCGCAGCGCCCGCTCGGCCAGCACCCCGGTCAGATGCCGACGGTAGTCGGCGGTGGCGTGGATGTCCCCCTCGGGGTCCACGCGGTCGCGCACGGCCGCCGCGACGGCGGCCCAGTCGGCCGAGGCGGCGGGCCTGCGGGCGCACACCTCCGACAGGTCCAGCAGCACCGGGACCGGCCCGGCGCTCACGCACGCCACCCGGGCGGAGGCGATGCGCTGGTCGTCGTCCAGCACGACCACGGCGGCGGCCCCGGCCACGGCGTAGTCGCCGTGCCGGCGCGCCACCTCGCAGAAGGCGCTGCCCGCGCGGGGCGGCAGCGCGGGGAAGAACGCCGAGACGGCCAGCTCTCCTGGACGCAGCGCCGACTCAAGGGGCCCGACGAAGAACTCCGACGCCGGCACCTCGCGCTCGCCGCCCCCGTGCCGCGCCAGCCGCACCGACCCTTCCAGCACGGTGAGCACGGCGGGCAGCTCGGCCGAGGGGTCGGCGTGGACCAGGCTGCCGACCACGGTGCCGCGGTTGCGGATCACCGGGTGCGCCACCTGACGGAGCGCGGCCCGCAGCAGCGGCTGGGCCCGGGCGGCGGCCTCGGACCGCTCGACGGCCGCGTGCCTGGCGAGCGCGCCGACACGCACCCCGCCGCCCCGCACCACGATGGTGTCCAGTTCGGCGAGGCGGTTGATGTCCACCAGGTGCGACGGCGAGGCCAGCCGCATGTTGAGCAGAGGGATCAGGCTCTGGCCGCCGGCCAGCACCTTGGCGTACGCCCCCGCCCCGGCGAGGACCTCCAGGGTCTCGCCGAGGCCGGTGGGCGCGTGGTAGTCGAACGGGGGTGGCTTCACGCGCTGGTCTCTCTCCCTTCGGCGACGGCCGGCGCCGCGCCGCCCGGGTCCGTCCTCCTCCAGGAGATGGCCCGCAGCAGGTGGTACCCGCCGAGGACCACGACGGTGCCGAGCGCGATGCCGGCCAGCGAGAAGTCGCCGGTGATCTGGTGCGACACCGGGCCGATCGCCAGGATGATGCCCGCCCCGATCGGGACCATGTTCACCGGGTCGGCGAAGTCCACGCGGTTCTCGATCCAGATCCTGGCGCCCAGCAGGCCGATCATGCCGTACAGGATGACGGTGATGCCGCCGAGCACGCCGCCCGGCGTGGCCGCCACCAGCGCGCCGAACTTGGGCATGAACCCGAACAGGATGGCCACGACGGCGGCGATGTAGTAGGCGGCGGTGGAGTAGACCCTGGTCGCCGCCATGACCCCGATGTTCTCGGCGTAGGTCGTGGTGGGCGAGCCGCCGACCGCGCTGGCCAGCGCCGTGCCGACGCCGTCGGCGAAGACCGCCCGCCCCATGTACGGATCGACGTCGGTGCCGGTCATCTCGCCGACGGCCTTGACGTGGCCGACGTTCTCGGCGATCAGCGCGATCACCGCGGGGAGCACCAGCACGATGGCCGAGACGGTGAAGTTCGGCGCGTGCAGGTCGGGCCAGCCGAACCAGGAGGCGTCCGTCACCCCCTGGAAGCTCACCCGCGGGTGGGTGTCGACCTTGCCGGCGCCGGCGTTGAAGGCGGTGATGGCGCCGAACGCCTTGTCGGCGACCCACGACAGGACGAAGCCGGCGACCAGGCCGAGCAGGATGCCGATGCGGCCGGCGAAGCCCTTGAACGCCACCAGGATGACGCCGGTGACGATCATGGTGATCAGCGCGATCCACGGGTCCTGCGGCCAGTAGACGTCGGCGACCACGTAGGCGAGGCCGAACCCGATGAGCATGACCACCGCGCCGGTGACCACCGGCGGGAAGACGCGGTTGATCACCCCGACGCCGAGGTAGTGCACGGCGACGCCGCACAGCGCGAGCACGACGCCGGCCACCAGGATGGCCCCGGTGACCGTGCCGTCGTCGCCGCCCGCCGCACGGATCGCCACCACGCCGCCGACGAACGAGGCCGACGTGCCCAGGTAGCTCGGGATCCTGCCCTGCACGATCAGCAGGAACAGGATCGTCGCGACACCCGACATCATGATCGCCACGTTGGCGTTCAGGCCCATGATCAGGGGGAAGACGAACGTCGCCCCGAACATGGCGATGACGTGCTGCGCGCCGAACCCCACCATGCGCGGCCAGCTCAGCCGCTCGTCCGGCCTGACCACCTCGCCGGGCGTCAGACCGCGCCCGTCCCCGTGCAACTTCCAACCGAAGGCCATGAGAGCCCCTTCACTGACCGGGCCGGGCGGTCGGTGGCCACCCCGCAGGCGGACCTCCGCGGCGTCGTACCGTTATTGCCGTTGTGGCTTGTTGCGGCACATTAGACCAGTCCAGGGCCGTCCACATGGTAAGGACTTGCCAAAGGTGACGATCTCACCAGCAGTCCGCTTGCGCACCGGCCCCGCGACGCCGAGTGAACGCCGGGACCCGACGCCGGCCGGCCCCCTCGCGCGACGCGAGGACGAGCCGGACCCCCGTCGCGGCGACGCGAAGACGATCCGGACCCCCGTCGCGATGACGCGACGACGATCCGGACCACCGCCGTCGCGGCGGCTCAGTGCACGGGGAAGTCGACCGACCTGCTCACGGCCGCCCATTTGTCGGCCTCGGCCGCGCGAGCGCTGGAGGCCTGCTCGGCGATCTCGACCGCGTCCGAGCCCAGCAGCAGACGCAAAGGCGGTTCCTCGGCGTCGGCGAGGTCGACGATGGCCCTGGCCACCCGCGCCGGGTCTCCCCCCTCGTTGCCGGCGTAGGCGGCGAAGAAGCCGATCACCTCGCCGACCGTCTGCCGGTAGTCCTCCGTGGCCTGCGCCGCGCTGACGGAGTCGGCGATCCAGTCGGTGCGCATCGCGCCGGGCTCGACGATCGTGACCTTGACCCCGAAGGGCCGCACCTCCAAGCTGAGACATTCGGAGAAGCCCGTGACGGCGAACTTCGCCGTCTGGTAGGCGCCTATGCCCGGTGAGACCGCGACACGGCCGCCGAGGGACGTCACCTGGATGATGTGACCGGATCGCTGCGCGCGCAGTACCGGCAGAGCGGCCTTGGTGACGTTGACGGTGCCGAACAGATTGGTCTCGATCTGCGCGCGGAAGTCCTCCTCGGAGGTCTCCTCGATGGCCGACACGACGCCGTACCCGGCGTTGTTCACCACCACGTCCAGGCGGCCGAACTCCTCGACCGCCGTCTGGACGGCCGCACGGGCGGCCGCGGCGTCGGTGACGTCCAGCGCGACCGCGCGGACCTGGCCGCCGTACCGGGCCACGAGATCGTGGAGCACTTCGGGCCTGCGCGCCGTGGCGACGAGGCGATGACCGGCGGCCAGCACGGCCTCGGCGAGTTCGCGGCCGAGGCCGCGAGAGCTTCCCGTGGTCAACCAGACCTTCGACATGCGGTGCAGCCTTCCGCTACGGAGCTGGAGTGCGGCTCGGGGACGTAAGGGCAGGGACGCGCCGAACTGGAGTCTTCGCACGTAGAGCGAGGCCGCGGAATGACGCCGTCGACGCAGCGTTCGCGGACGTCACCAAAAGTAAACGAATTCCCTGGACGAGGCCACCGTCGCCCGGACACAAAAGCGTTACCGCACCGCGTTCCCGGTCGGCCACGGGCCTTCTCTATCGTTCACACGCTCTCTATCGTTCACACGCTCCTGTCCGTCGCGGTCTCCTGGGCGTCGAGGAGTTCGTCGCCGTGGTCGAGGATCCACCGGCCGAGGGCGGTCATGGGGCCGTCGACGAGGCTCCGCCCCAGACCGGTCAGGCCGTACTCGACGCGAGGTGGGGCCTCCGCGTACGCCTGGCGAGTCACCAGGCCGCTGGCGAGCAGGCGGTGCAACGCCTCGGTCAGCGCTTTGTCGCTGATGCCGCCGATCGACGCGCGCAGCTCGCGGCGCCGCCGCGCGCCCGGGCGCAGGGCTGCCAGGACGACCGGGTCCCAGGTGTGGGCGAACAGGTCGGTGGCCGCGCGCATGCGGCAGTCGGCGACCAGCTCGTAGCAGTGGGCTTCGCGCTCGCTCATCTCGCCTTCCATCATCGCTCCCGCGATGCGCACCGATCGGTGCGCATCGCCTTCCCTAGCGTTGCCATCGACCGCACAACGGCGAAGACAGGGAGAGACGATGCGAATCGGCATCCTGGGCACGGGAAACCTGGCGGAAGGGCTGGGCACCGGATGGGTGGGCGCGGGTCACGAGGTGGTGATCGGAGGGCGGTCGCCGGCCAAGGCGCGCGGCCTCGCCGACCGGCTCGGCCGGGGAGTGCGCGCGGTCACGCCGCGCGAAGCGGTGACCGGACGCGACGCGGTGCTGCTCGCGGTGTCCTGGGAGGGGGCCGAGGACATGCTGCGCAGCGCCGGCGCCCCCGGCGGGAGCCTGCACGGGGTGCCGCTGATCGATCCCACGAACGCCGTCGAGCACGGCGTCGGCGCGTTGCTGACCGGAAGCGGCGAGTCGGCGGCGCAGCGGATCTCCGCACTGGCGCCGGGCGCGGGCGTCGTCAAGGCCTTCCACCTGTTCCCCGCCGGCCAGTGGGCCGGCACTTCCGGCCAGGACGCCTCTCCGGTGGCGGTGGCGATGTGCGGCGACGACCCGGAGGCTCTGCGCGTGGTCGGGGAGCTGGTGCGCGACGTGGGCGGGGTGCCTGCCGTGCTGGGCCCGCTGGAGCGCGCCCGCCAGCTCGAGGAGGCCGCCGGTTTCGTCATCGGGCTCGCCTTCGCCGGCGTCGACCCCCGCTCCGCCGTCCCCCACGTCCCGTCGCCGGTCACCGCGGTGGACGCGGCCACGGCCTCCCCGTGAGCGTGACCGCCGATCGCCCCGCGACTCACCGCAGGGCGGATATGGCCTTGTCCGTGGTGTCGTGGCAGGAGAACAGCCGGTCCAGGCCCATGATGTGGAAGACGTGGGCGATGTCGGGATGCAGGCCGGCCAGGGCCACGGCGGCGCCGGCCTCTTGGGCGCGCTGGTGCGCGGCGACCAGCAGCGAGATGCCGGTGGAGTCGCAGAACGTCAGCGCCGACAGGTCGATGACCAGCCCGGCGGCGGGGACGAAGGTGAACTCGTCGAGAACCGCCCGCAGACGGGGGGCGGTGTGGTGATCCAGCTCACCGGCGACGGCCAGCACGTGAAGGCGCGCCGAATGCGGCTGGAGAGTGACGGTCAGGCCGTCGTCATGCTGCACCGAGGCTCCTGGAGAAGGGACGGCCGTCGAGCGGACGGGAACGAACAGGGCGGGCATCGCGGCGTCGTCCGACACGTCGTGGGGGCGCGGCCGCGTCAGTGAGCGATTCGTCGAAGGTGCTGACGTCAGGCTCCTTCCCTCGGCCTCGCCGCCCGGAGCGGACGCAGGGCTCCGGAGCGATTTGCCATATCCTACGTAACCGTTGAACCGTTGCATGACCTGCCACGTCGGGCGGCGGAGCGTTCGATCCGCCCGGGCGGAGGCGGGCACGGGATGAGCGGCGGGGGACGGGGGACGGCCCTCGAGACTCGCCGATCGACGCGCCCGCCTTCTCCCGGCGCCGACGAGGCGAACGGCGTGTGACGTGCGCGAATCGGGGTAGCCGGGCTCGGCGTTGACGGGGTTGACGGGAGGGTGGCGGATGATGCGCCGTGACGACGCTCAGCGCGGGCCGGTGAGAGCGGCCGGCGCCGACATTTTCACCATCGACGACGAGATCGGCCTTGATCTGATCAGGGTGGACTGGCGGGAGACCCCGCTCGGGCGGCCCGACCAGTGGCCACAGAGCCTGCAGACCGCGGTGAGCATCCTGCTGTCGTCCCGCTTCCCCATGTGGATGGCGTGGGGGCCGCGGTTGACGTTCTTCTGCAACGCCGCCTACCGCCGCGACACCTTGGGCCGCAAGTATCCCTGGGCGCTGGGGCGGCCGGCCGGCGAGGTGTGGGCGGAGATCTGGGACGACATCGGCCCGCGGATCGACGCCGTGCTGGAGACGGGGAAGGCCACCTGGGACGAGGCGCTGCTGCTGTTCCTCGAACGGGCGGGCTACCCGGAGGAGACCTACCACACCTTCTCCTACAGTCCCCTCCGGGACGACGACGGCGCGGTGGTCGGCATGCTGTGCGTCGTCAGCGAGGACACCGACCGCGTCATCGGCGAGCGGCGCATGGCGACGCTGCGCGATCTCGGCTCCGATCCCAGCGTGGTCCGCACCGAGCGGCAGATGCTGGCCTTCGCCTGCGGCCAGCTCGGCCGCAACCCGCATGACCTGCCGTTCACGCTGACCTACCTGTTCGACGAGGAGGGCCAGGCGCGGCTCGCGGGGACGACCGGGATCTCCGCCGGGCACCCTGCCGCTCCCGCGACCCTCCCCCTCGATGATCCGGCCGGTGTGTGGCCGGCGGCGGCGCTGGCCCAGGGCGAGCCGGTGCTCATGGCCCTCGACCGCGCGCCGTTCACCGGCCTGCCGTCCGGAGACTGGCCCGAGCCGCCCACGCAGGCGCTGGTGGTGCCGCTGCTCCAGCAGGGCGGCACGCCGTACGGGTTCCTGGTGGCCGCACTCAACCGGTACCGGCCGCTGGACGACGGTTACCGCGGGTTCCTCGAACTGGCCGCGGGGCACGTCGCGGCGGGCATCGCCAGCGCCCGCAGCTACCAGGCCCAGCAGCGGCGGGCGGAGGAACTGGCCGAGCTCGACCGCGCGAAGACCGTCTTCTTCTCCAACATCAGCCACGAGTTCCGCACCCCCCTCACCCTGATCATGGGGCCGGTGCAGGAACTGCGCACCACGCTGGCCGGCGCCGACCAGCAGGTGCGCGACGACCTGGAGGTCGTCCACCGCAACGGCCTGCGGCTGGGCAAGCTCGTCAACACCCTGCTCGACTTCTCCCGCATCGAGGCCGGCCGCATGCAGGCCCGGTACGAGCCGGTGGATCTGGCCGCCGTGACCGCCGAGCTGGCCAGCGTCTTCCGCTCCGCGATAGACAAGGCCGGCCTGGTCTTCAAGGTGGACTGCCCGCCGCTGGCCGAGCCGGTCTACCTCGACCTCGGCATGTGGGAGAAGGTGGTGCTCAACCTGCTGAGCAACGCGCTGAAGTTCACCTTCGACGGCTCGATCGGCGTCACGGTGCGCGCCCAGGACGCCCACGCGGTGGTCACGGTCACCGACACGGGCATCGGCGTCCCGGCCGAGGAGGTGCCGCGGCTGTTCGAGCGGTTCCACCGCATCGAGAGCGCCCGGTCGCGCTCCAACGAGGGCAGCGGCATCGGGCTGGCCCTGGTCCAGGAACTGGTCGGCCTGCACGGCGGCACCATCGCCGCCGACAGCGCCGAGGGCGAGGGCACCCGCTTCACCATCCGCCTGCCCTTCGGTCCCGCCCACCTGCCGGCCGGAAGCCTGGTCCCCGCCGGGGCGGCGGAGGCGGTCTCGGTCACCGCCGGTCCGTTCGTCGAAGAGGCCCTGCGCTGGCTGCCCGGAGACGGCACGGCCGCCGAAGGGACGGCCGCCGCCGAATCCGCCGGCGCCCACCCCTCGGCGTCGGATGACGGCGCGCGCACACGGGTTCTGATCGCCGACGACAACGCCGACATGCGCGAGTACCTCGCCCGCCTGCTGAAGGGCGCCGGATACCGCGTCGAGACCGCCGGCGACGGGATGGACGCCCTGGACGCCGTCCGCGCGGACGCTCCCGACCTGGTGGTCAGCGACGTGATGATGCCGCGCCTGGACGGCCTGGCCCTGGTCTCGGCGCTGCGGTCCGACCCGCGCACCGCCGGTGTGCCGGTGCTGCTGCTGTCGGCCCGCGCCGGGCAGGAGGCCTCCATCGAGGGCCTGGAGGCGGGCGCGGACGACTACCTGGTCAAACCGTTCTCGGCCGCCGAGCTGCTGGCCCGGGTGCGGGCGAACGTGGAGCTGGCCCGGATGCGCAACCGCCACGCCCGGTGGCGCAGCGCCATGATCGACTCCCTGCAGGAGGCGTTCTTCGTCACCGACGAGGACGGCGCCGTGATCGAGATCAACTCGGCGTTCATCGACATCCTCGGCTACGGGCCCGAGGGCCTGCCCTACACCCCCATGCACCCCTGGTGGCCGGACGAGAAGGACGATCCGCAGGCCCACGCCATGGTCGCCGAGGCGTTCGCCGGGCTGGTCGGCGAGGGCAAGGGCAGCTACGTGATCCCCGTCACCCACCGGGACGGGCACCGGGTCTGGATCGCGGCCACCTTCAACGGCGTCGCCGACCCCGACACCGGCCGGCGCCGCGTCGTGGGCACCCTGCACGACGTCACCGCCGAGCACTACCTCGTGCAGCGCGAGAGCGCCCTGGCCGCGCTCAGCATGCGCCTGTCCCAGGCGGACACCGTGTCCGACGCCCTGAGCGGGGCCCTCTCCTCGCTGCGGGAGGTCTGGCAGGCCCGCCGCGTCGTGGCCGCCGTCTGGAACGGCGAAAGCCCGCCACCTGTCGTCGCCGCGCCCTCGGAGGGCGGGTGGCACGACCTGCCGGAGGAGGTGCGCGAGGATCTGGAGGGGCTGCGCGACCGGCCGCCGCTGCGCCCGGCCGCCTCGGAGGCGGGCGGAGCCGGCGTCACCCTCGAGCACCCCGAAGGGCTGCTGGCCATCTGGGTCGATCTCGGCCAGAACCGGCCCTTCACCGACGAGGACCAGACGTTGCTGGCACTGCTGGCCGGCCATCTCGGTCAGGGCCTGCACCGGGTCCAGCAGCTCGACCAGCAGCGCGAGGCCGCCGTGGCCCTCCAGCGCGCCATCCTGGGCCCGTCCCAGCTCCCCGACGGCTTCGCCGTGCGCTACGAACCGGCGGGCCGGCCGCTGGAGGTCGGCGGCGACTGGTACGACATAGTGCCGCTGGCCGAGGAGCGCATCGGCATCGTGGTCGGCGACTGCGTGGGCCGGGGGTTGAAGGCCGCGGCCGTCATGGGGCAGTTGCGCAGCGCCTGCCGCGCCCTGCTGCTGCAGGACGCCGGTCCCGCCCAGGCGCTGACCGCCCTCGACCGGTTCGCCGCCCTGGTCCCCGGCGCCAAGTGCACCACCGTGTTCTGCGGCGTCCTGGACACCGCCACCGGTGACCTGGTCTACTCCAGCGCCGGTCATCCCCCCGGCATCGTCGCCCACGCCGACGGGACCACTCTGCTCCTGGAGGAGGCCCGCTCCGTCCCGCTGGCCGTACGGCCGGGGCTCGCGCGGCCCGAGGCCAGGTGCACCATGCCGGCCCGGTCGACCCTGCTGCTGTACACCGACGGCCTGGTCGAGCGCCGCCGGCGTCCGCTGACCGCCGGCATCGGCCAGGCCGGCGGAGCCCTCCAGGCGGGCCGGTCCACCCCGCTGGAGGACCTGGCCGAGGACGTCATGTCCCTGCTCGCGCCGGACGGCGGCTACACCGACGACGTCGCCCTGCTGCTGTACCGCCAGCCCGCCCCCCTGGAGGTCGCCTTCCCCGCCGAGTCCAGCCAGCTCGCCCCCGTGCGCAACGCGCTACGCGACTGGCTGACCCGCTGCCAGCTCGCGCCCTCGATGATCCAGAACGTGCTGGTCGCGGCCGGGGAGGCCTGCGCCAACGCGATCGAGCACGGGCACCGCCACGCCCCCGGCCACATGATCCGCCTGCGGGCCGTCGCCACCGTCAGCGGCCTGCGGCTGACCATCGCCGACACCGGCCGCTGGAAGACCCCGCAGCCCGAGGCCAACGCCCATCGCGGCCGTGGCGTCGCGCTCATGCGCGCCCTGATGAACGAGGTCTCCATCCACCCCGGCGCCGCCGGGACCACCGTCGACATGCATGCGAGGATTCCCTGATGGCCACCCCCCTGACACTGGTCGCCTCAGAGCGGTCCGACGGCACCCCGGTCCTCGCCGTCACCGGGGAGATCGACATGAGCAACGCCGGCGACCTGGACGAGGCGCTGACCCGCTCGGCCGCCGACGGCCCGCTGCTCGTCGACCTGAGCCAGGTGGACTACCTCGACAGCGCCGGCCTGACCGTCCTGTTCACCCACGCCTCCAACATCCGCCTGGTCGCCAACCCCATCCTCACCCCAGTCCTCACCATCTCCGGCCTCTCCGAACTCACCACCATCGAACGGAACCCGTCAGACCCGTCCTGACACCCCACCGCAGCCGGCCCTTCCAGCAGCCGCCCGCGGAAGGCCACGGCCGCCCGGCCCTCCGGTGCAACAGTTCGCCGCCGAGTCGCATCTGGGAGGTGACAGACACGACGAAGGGCGAACGCAGGTGGAAGCAGATCCGCGGTTCGCGGGGTTCGTCGCCGAGCGTGGCGAGGCGCTGTTGCGCTATGGCTACGTGCTGGCCGGGAACCACCACGACGCGGCCGACCTGGTGCAGGAGGCGCTGCTCAGGTTGCGCGCCTCCTGGCCGAGGTTGAGGGCCAAGGACAATCCCGAGAGTTACGTGCGCACGACCATGGCCAGGTTGCACACGGCCACCTGGCGGCTGCGGCGGCGCGAGCTGCTCGCCTGGGACCTGCCGGAGCAGGGCCACCACGACGTGCTGCCCGACGGCGACGAGCAGGCGATGTGGCAGGCGTTGGCGGGGCTGCCGCGCAGGCAGCGGGCGGTGCTGGTGCTCCGGCACTACGAAGGGCTGAGCGACGCCGAGATCGCGAAGACCCTGGGGATCTCCCGGGGGACCGTACGCAGCCAGGCCTCGCGAGGGCTCGACAAGCTGCGCTCGGCCATACCGGCGGGCGGTCCCGGCATTCCTGAAAGCACCAGGCGGGAGTACGAGGAGCGGCGATGAACCACCACGTCGAGGACACATTGCGCAGGACCTTGGAGAGCGCCGCGGAGAAGGCGCCCGAGTTGCCGGGCACGCTGGCGGGAGAGCTGGACATCCGCTACCGGCGGCGCAGGCAGCGCTCCCAGGCATTGCTCGCGGCGGCGGGCGTGGTCGTGGTGACCATGGGGGTCGCCGTGGGCCTGCGTCCGGGCGGCGACGGGACGACACCTCCCGCCGTCCACTCCTCCTCCACCCCCTCCGCCTCGGCCATCACCGCCGAACCGGTGGAGAAGGTATGGCCACAGGCCGTGTGGAAGGTACCCGCCAAGGCGCCGGACGGCCGGGAGCTGCGGCCGGTGGGGTTGATCGACGACCGGACGCTGCTGATGCAGGCATGGCGCGAGTTCGGCAGGACCGAGGCTCTGTACGTGTACAACAAGGCGGGTGGCGAGCCACGGAAGATCGTGGACGTGCCCGCGCCGAAGGGGACGACGCGGTACGCCTCCGACTTCAGCCTGGACGGCGGGCAGGTGGCCTGGTGGACGGCGACGAAGCACGCCGTGCGCATCTGGTCCGCGCCGCCGGACGACGGCGCGGCGCGGACGGTGGCCGTCCACAAGATCAAGGACGCCGACGCCTCCGGCGTGGACGGCTTCGGCGCGACCGGCGGCAACGCCGTGTTCTCCCTGTCGACCGGCGGGGTGTTCACCGTTCCGCTGACCGGGGGGCCGGTGACGGCGGTCCCGCGCGGTGCCGGACTGCACCTGCTGTCCTGGCCGTGGGCGGGAACACCGGACAGAAGCGACCCGATGGCCGGGCCGCCGTTCACCCGGCTGGTCAACCTGGAGACCGGGCAGACCAGCACGGCCGTCTCCCACGAGGGCGAGCGGGTGTACGCCTGCGGCGTGCGGTCCTGCATGGGCACCACCGCCGACGGCAAGGGCTTCACCAGGGGCCGCGACGGCTCGCGCCAGAAGAGGATCCCGGTCGGCTACCTCATCCCGGAACCACCGGTACAGAGCCGATTCTACGTCCGCGACCTGGCCGAGAACGGCGGCGGACTCGGCCTCTACGACGTCACCAGAGGCAAACTCGCCGACACGGGCATCCGCGATGAGGTGGCCACCCGCGGCGAGATCCCCGTCCCCGACCGCACCGGCCGCCTGATGACCTACCGCCTTGAGAACACCTACTACGTAATAGACCTCTCCAAGATCCCCTGACCGGTCGGCGGTGGCGCCACCGCCGACCGTTCCTGTCGTCGTCCGGCAGGCGATCAGGACTTGAAGGCAGGGCCCCACGCATGCCAGTTGTCGACCGATGCTACCGGCCGCGAGCTTCGCGCTCCGCGAACCGCGACCACGACCGTCACCGTCACCGTCACCGTCACTCAAGCGTGCTTTCGGCGCACCATCTCGGTGATCCAGATGGGCGCGAACGGAGACGTGCAGCCCGGAGGGGTCGGATAGTCCTTGAGCACCTCCAGGCGCTCACCGATGTCGATGGCACGGGCGCGGTGCTCGGCGTGCTCGATCCCGATCTGAGCCAGGCAGTGGTTCATCTCCCACTGCAGGCGATACGGGGCGTCTTTCATCTCCGCCTCGATGATGTCGAGTAGCCCGCCGAGGTCGAGGTCCTCGGGCCTCCTCGTCACGCGTTCGGCGGTCAGCGCCCAGCCGGCACTCGCGACCACCGCGTCCGGATCGGCGAACCAGGCCAGGCGCAGTTCCTCGGAGTGCGGGTTCTTCTTCACCACGTAGTTCACGAGCCAGTCGCGCACCTTGGGCGCGTGCGCCTCGCGCACCATGACGTCCAACTCGTCACGCCGGAACGCCTTCGGGCGGCAGATCAGGATCGCGAGCAGTCTCGCCGCGGTGTCATCGGTCTCCCAGAGCCGGCACGCGAGTTCCTGCTGCACCTTCAGCCGCTTCGCGAGCGCGCGCAGCTTGCCGAGGTTCACTCCGTGATCGTCACCGCGTCTCTCGTTCACCTCGCGTATCTTCGGGTCCTCGAGCTCGGCCAACTCGGCCAACACCTCGGCCACCCTCGTCTCACTCAGCGTCGTGTCGGCCACCGCGGCTCCTGTCCATCACCGGCGAGTTCACCCTACGCAGGAAGTCCGCCTCCTGTCAGTGCATACCGGTTCACCGGCGACCGCCCCGCCTGGGTGACCGGGTCGCGGGGGGGTGAGACAGTGACGGCATGTCTCACGGGGCGGAATCCACGGTGTGTCTCACGTTCGACTTCGATGCGATCTCCTCATGGTTGGCGCGTGGGCAGGCGTCGCCTGGGCCGGTCTCGCGCGGGGAGTTCGGGGCGCACGCAGTGCCCCGCATCCTCAAGATGCTGCGCGAACGCGCGATCACCGCCACGTTCTTCATACCGGGGCACACCGTCGAGACCTATCCCGAGCAGTGCGCCGCGATCGCTGAGGCGGGGCACGAGATCGGTCTGCACGGCTACCTCCACGAACCGGTCTCGAAGCTGGACCCCGAGACGGAGCTCGCGACGGTGCGCCGGGCCCGTGACGCGATCCGCGAGGTGACCGGCTATGAGGCCGTGGGGAACCGCACTCCGAGCTGGGACTTCACCACCTCGACCGTCGACGTGCTGCTGGAGGTGGGCTGCGAGTACGACTCCAGCCTCATGGCGGCCGATCACACCCCGTACTACGCGCGGCGCGGGGACGTGGCCGCCACCGACGGCCCCTACCGGTTCGGCCCGCCCACCTCGCTGGTCGAACTGCCGGTGGCGTGGTCCCTGGACGACTACCCCTACTTCGAGTTCCGGTCGACCGACAGCGGGATTCTCCCCGGGTTGCGCAGGCCGGACGACGTCTTCGCGAACTTCCTCGACGACATCGACTACATGCTGCGCGAGGCGCCCGGCGGGGTGTGCGTGCTCACCTTCCACCCACAGGTGATCGGCCGTGGCCATCGCATGCTGGGTTTGGAACGCCTGCTGGACGCCTGCCTTGAGCGGCCGCTGGCGTTCCGCACGTGCCTGGAGACGGCCCGCGCGTTCAGGTCGGCGACGGGAGGAGGGCCGGAAGAGGCCACGTGAGGGCCGGAACAGGGCGGCTCGTGATTGCCCGCTGGACGGGACATCGTCTGCCGCCGTGCGACGGTCCATCTCGCTTTCCGCCCAGGCCGCGAAGCGGTCAGATGCCGCGCATGCGGAGGACGTGGAGGGCGAGGGTGAGGTTGAGGCGAAGATGGGGGTCTTCGGTGAAGTTGCCCAGCATGCGTTCGAGTTTGCCGATGCGGTAGCGCAGGGTGTTGTAGTGGAAGTGCAGGCGGCGGGCGGTCTCGGCGACGTTGAGGTTGGTCTCCAGGAGCACCTGCAGCGTGCGGCGCAGGTCGGCGTTCTCGGCGTCGTCGTCGGAGGCGAGCGGGCCGAGGGTCTCCTTGACGAAGGCATGCAGCTCGGCGGTGTCGTTGACCAGTGAGAGAAGCCGGTAGACGCCGAGCTGGTCGAAGTGGGCGACCGCGCCCGGCCCATGGAGCTGGCGGCCGACGCGCGCCGCCTTGAGCGCCTGGCCGTAGGCGTCGGGCAGCGAGTCGGCGCCCTGGGCGACCCTGCTCATGCCGGTGGAGAAGGTCGCGGGCCGGCAGTCGGCGAAGGACGCCACGGCGTCCTTCGCCAGGCGCGCCATGTCGACGCCCGAGCCGACGACGGCGACGACCTCGTGGGAGAAACCGGCCACGGCCCCGTTCGCGTCGTGGCGGCGCAGCGCGGTGACCCAGGCGGCGAGCAGCCGGTCGGGCGGGATGTCCCACTCGGGGTCGATCTCGGCGACGAGCACGCCGACGGGCCGTTCGAGGTCCCATCCGAACGCCCGGGCGCGGGCGGCGATGCGCGGCCCGCCGCGGCCGGTGAGGACGTCGCGCAGGAAGTCGGCCCGATACTTGCTCTCGACGGCGGTGACGGCCTCCTGGCGGGTGACGACCAGGGCGGCGACCGTGGCCGCGCGCTCGAGGATGCCGATGTCGCCGTCGCGCAGGACCCCGGTGGGGCTGTGGGCGACGATGCGCCCGTGGTGGTGGCCGCCCGCGACGACGGGGACGACGGTGTGGTCGCCGCCGGACACCGCGGGCGCGGCGCGCAGCGCGGCCTCGTCCCCCGCCGCCGACAAGATGTGCCCGGAGGGATCGACCACGGCCACGGCCACGTCGAGCAGCCCGGCGACCTCGGCGACGACCTCGCTCAGCCCGCCGCCGGCGAGCACGATCTGCACGAGGGCCTTGTGCGCCTCCTCGGTGCGGGCGAGCAGCGCGGCCTGGCGGTTGAGGATGTCGGTGAGGACCTGGTTGAGGATGTCGTCGAAGCCGACGTCGTTGGGCAGCAGGATGAGCGGGAAGCCGAGCCGGTCGGCCTGCTCCACCATCTCGGCGGGCAGTTCGTCGACGTACCGGCCGAGCTTGATGCCGAGCGCCGCCAGGCCGCGCTCGTCGAGGTCGGCCACGAGCCTGCCGAGCGACTGAGGGGTGTTGCGCAGCGGGTATCCGGTGGTGAGCAGCAGTTCATGGGGTTTGACCCAGGCCAGGATGTCGGGGACCTCCATGACGTTGAGCCGTTGCACGATGCGGTCCAGGCCCTTTTCGCCGCCGATCAGGCGGGCTCCGGCCAGGGTGGAGACGCCGAGCACCTCTCCCACGGAGATGCCGTGAATGATGGTGCCCGTGGAGGCCGAACGCATCGCCGGGGGTGATGGGTCAGCAGTCATGGTCATGCTCCAGGGTGAAACGCCTTTTCAGTGATTCTGACGGAACACTTCTCCTGTCAACAAGAGCCAACTACAAGCGGAAGTGTTGTCAGCTTTCTCCGTACGTCGGGCTTCGGGACCGTTCTACGTTCTCCCCAGACTCGCGGGGAGGCCGAGTAGTGACAGTGGGGACGCGCACATCGATCCGACACCGCCCGCCGGCGCCGTCCACGGTGTTCGGGGCGGCGAGCACGGCGTTGCGCCCTGCGCTGGAGTCGCCGCGGCGGCCGGCCAGGGTGCTGGCGGCCTTCCCGCTCGGCCTCTACCTGGAGATCCGCACCGACATCGAGCCGCTGGTGGTGGCCGTCGTCGCCGGCGACGCCACCCGGCTGCCCAACGCCGTGGTGGTGGGCGACCCCTTACCCGCGGTCTCCGGCGGCGACGAGGCCGCCGTGGGCGACGGCTGCGTCGAGATCGGCCGCGTCACCGTGCACGTGCGCCGCTGGTGGGATCCGGCTCCCGCGCTCGGGCCCGTGGGCCTGGACCGGGTGGCGGCGGCGCTGCCCGCGTTCGGCGAGGTGTGCCGGGCCGCGGGCAGGCAGCCCGGCCTCGATCCGGAGGGCGCGGGCGCCCTGCTGGCCGAAGGCTGCGCCTCGGGCTCGCTGCTGAGCGCCATCACGGCCGCCGAGCGCCTGATGGGACTCGGCCCTGGCCTGACGCCCAGCGGCGACGACATGCTCGCGGGCATGCTGGTCGCGCTGCGGCGCCTTGGCGGGGCGGCGGACGTGGAGCGGGCGGTGTGGCTGGCCGACTGGCTGGCGGCGACGGTGGCCTTCGACGCGCGCACGCGCACCACGCCGATCTCGGCGACCCTGCTGCACTGCGCCGCGCAGGGCCAGGCGTGCGCGGAGGCGCTCGCCGTGCTGCGCGCGGTGGCGGGCCACCAGTCGCTGGAGCCGGCGGTGCGCGGGCTGCTGCGGCTCGGCCACACCTCCGGGGCCGATCTGGCCTGGGGGCTGCGGGCCGGCATGGCGGCGGTGCTGCGCCTCGGGGGCGCGGCGCCGTACGCGGACGATTCACCACAGCGATAGACGAGCACCGGCCGGCGGCGGGCACGGCCGCGAGCGCCGGAACCGGCAGCCGGTCGGCGGTCGATCGGCCGGACGGCGGTCAGCCGGTCAGCGGTCAACCGGTCGTCAGTCGGCCGGCTGCGACATCGGCGCGGGGTCTGGACGACCGGACGACCACGTGCCACAGAGCCTGTCAGAAACCGTGTGAGAAAACGCCTGAGATGCGGTGAGTGAGCATTGAGAGTAGAGCGGACGTCATGCGAGGGGCGGTGAGCGACCGTTGACGACGAGCACCGATCGGGTCGAGGTGCGCGCCGGGCTCTATCACGACTCGGTGAGCCTGATGCGTGTCAGCCAGGCGCTGAGCTCGCGCCCGGGCGTCACCGTCGCCGTGGTGGCCATGGCCACCGGCCTGAACGTCGAACTGGCCAGGGACGCCGGCTTCGCGGTCCCCGCGGCCGGTCCCACCGACCTGCTGGTGGCCGTCCGCGCCGAGAGCGCGGACGCGCTGGAGGACGCCGCCGAGGAGCTCGACCGGCAGTTCGCCGCGCTCGCCAGGGGCGGGCGGGCGGCGGACGCGCCCGGTGAGAGCGCGCCACGCACCACACGTGCCGCGGCCCGGGCGTGGGACGCCTCGCTCGTGCTGGTGTCGGTCCCCGGCGAGCACGCCTTCGCCGAGGCCATGGACGCCGTCGAGGCCGGCCTGTCGGTCATGATCTTCAGCGACAACGTGCCCGTGGAGCAGGAGGTCCTGCTCAAACGCCGGGCGCGGGAGCGCGGCGTGCTGGTCATGGGCCCCGACTGCGGCACCGCCGTCGTCGGCGGCGCCGGGCTTGGCTTCGCCAACGTGCTGCGTCCCGGGCCGGTCGGCGTGGTGGCCGCGTCCGGCACCGGCGCCCAGCAGGTGACGTGCCTGCTCGACCACGCGGGCACGGGTGTGAGCCACGTCCTGGGGGTCGGCGGCAGAGACCTGTCCTCGGCGGTCGCCGGGGCCTCCACCCTGGCGGCGCTGTCCGCCCTGGACGCCGACCCCGCCACCGAGCTCATCGTGCTGATATCCAAGCCCCCGGCCCCCGAGGTGGCCGAGGTCGTGCGCCGGGCCGTCGACGGGCTGTCCACCCCGGTCGTCACCGCCCTGCTCGGCCCCGGCCAGGACGATCTGACCGCCGCCACCGAGAAGGCCCTGCGCGCCCTCGGCGTGCCGGTCCCCGAATGGCCCTGCTGGACCACGCCGCAGCAGGCCCGCGACGCCGGGCTGCGCGGGCTGTACTCCGGCGGCACCCTGTGCGCCGAGGCGGGCATCATCGCGGGCGACGGGACGTTCACCGACTTCGGCGACGACGAGTACACCCTGGGCCGCCCGCACCCGATGATCGACCCCACGGTGCGGCTGGAGGCGCTCGAACGGGCCTCCGGCGTCGTTCTGCTCGACGTGGTCCTCGGCCACGCCGCCGACCCCGACCCCTCGGCCCGGCTGGCCCCCGCGATCGCCCGGGCGGCCGGGCGGGGCGCGGCCGTGGTCGTGGCCCTGGTCGGCACCGGCTCCGATCCGCAGGGGCTGCACCGGCAGGCCGGTGCCCTGGTCGAGGCCGGGGCGTCGGTCTTCACCTCCAACGCGGCGGCCGCCCGGCACGCCGTGAGCCTGGCCAGGAGGGCACTGTGAGGCTGTCCATGCTCGACGGCGAGCCCCGGGTGATCACCGTGGGCGCCGCGGTGCTGGCCGAGTCGCTCGACCAGCAGGCCGTCCCGCGCCTCGGCGTCGACTGGCGGCCCCCGCTGCCGGGCACGTCGCAGGCCCTGGCGAAGGTCCTGGCCGACCCCCGCCGCGAGCGGGCGAACGAGGCCGCCGTCGGCCGGCTGCTGTCGGCCCGGCCCCGGCTGGTCGGGGTGCGCCCGGCCCGCGAGGTGCTCGACCTGCCGCCCCGCACGTTCCTGCACGCCGGGCCGCCCATCGAGTGGGAGCGCGCCTCGGGGCCGATGCGCGGCGCGCTCATCGGGGCCGCCGTCTTCGAGGGCCTGGCCGCGGACGCCGAGGAGGCCGAGCGCCTGCTGGTCTCGGGCGGCGTCCGGCTCGACCCCTGTCACCACCACCGCACCGTGGGCCCGATGGCGGGCGTGGTCAGCCCGTCGATGTGGATGTTCGAGGTCGTCGACGAGGAGCACGGCGGCACGGCCTACTGCTCGCTGAACGAGGGCCTCGGCAAGGTGCTGCGCTACGGCGCCTACGGGCCCGAGGTGGTCGAGCGGCTGCGCTGGATGGGCGAGGTCCTCGGCCCGGTGCTCGCGGCGGCTCTGGCGCTCACCGGCCCGGTCGACCTGCGCTCGCTCATCGCCCAGGCGCTGCAGATGGGCGACGAACTGCACAACCGCAACCGCGCCGCCACCTCCCTGTTCGCCCGCGAGCTCGCACCGTCGGTCGTGGACGCCTCACCCGCGCACGCCGCCTCGGTGCTGCGCTTCATCAACGGCAACGACCACTTCTTCCTCAACGCCGGCATGGCCGCCGGCAAGGTCAGCGCGGACGCGGCGCGCGGCGTCCCGGGGTCGTCGCTGGTGGTGGCCATGGCGCGCAACGGCACCGACTTCGGCATCCAGGTGTCCGGGCTGGGCGACCGGTGGTTCACCGGCCCCGCGGGGGTGCCGGACGGCCTCTACCTGGGCGCCTACGGGCCCGATGACGCCAACCCCGACATCGGCGACTCCACGATCACCGAGACCTCGGGCCTCGGCGGGTTCGCGATGGCCGCCGCTCCGGCGATCGTCCGCTTCGTCGGCGGGGACGTGTCGGACGCCGTCGCGGCGACCCGCTCGATGTACGAGATCACGCTGGCCGAGCATCCCGCCTACCAGATTCCCGGGCTCGGCTTCCGGGGCACGCCCACGGGCATCGACGTCGCCCTGGTGGCCCGCACCGGGCGGCTTCCGGTGGTCAACACCGGCATCGCGGGCCGCGTGGCGGGGACGGGGCAGGTCGGAGCGGGTCTGGTCACTCCGCCGGCCGAGGCGTTCACCAAGGCGCTGGCGGCCCTTGTAGAACTTTAAAGGAAGACCGAATTCCCATTGACCCTTCCTTGACCCTAATATCAGTGGCCAGTCTCACAGTCCAGATGATGCCGATGATCTTTACATGATCCATAACTGGGGATATGACGCGGACGAGCGTGAATTGGGGACCGCGGTATGACGACCGATGGCGCGGTCGGGAGGGCGCCCTCCATGGCCGAGGGTAAGAGCCCCCTGGGGGATGCCGGCGTCGCGCCGGAGGGGCAGGGGCGACTGGTGGGCCGGCGATACCGCCTGCTCTCGCCGGTCGGCCGCGGCGGCATGGGCATGGTGTGGCATGCCCATGACGTGCTGCTCGATCGCGACGTCGCGGTGAAGGAGCTGATCCTGCCATTCGGGCTGGACAGCGCGGGCAAGCAGGTCGCCCACCGGCGCATGCTGCGCGAGGCGCGCTCGGCCGCCCGGCTGAGCCATCCCGGCATCGTCACCGTCCACGACGTCGTCGAGGAGGACGGCCGTCCCTGGATCGTCATGGAGCTGGTGCGCGCCTGGTCGCTGGAGCAGGCCGTGCGCCAGAGCGGGCCGCTGCCGGTCGTCCAGGCCGCCGAGATCGGCATCCGCGTGCTCGACGCGCTGCGCCACGCGCACGCCGCCGGCATCCTGCACCGCGACGTCAAGCCGGGCAACGTGCTGCTGACCGCCGACCGCGTCGTGCTGACCGACTTCGGCATCGCCGCCATCGAGGGCGACGTCACGATCACGCAGACCGGCCTGCTCATGGGCTCGCCCGCCTACATCCCGCCGGAGCGGCTTCAGGGCCGCCCGATCACCCACGCGGCCGACCTGTGGTCGTTCGGCGCCACGCTGTACGCCGCCGTGGAGGGCCGCCCGCCGTACGAGGGGCCCGACGCGGTGGCGGTGCTCGGCGCCGTGCTGACCCAGGAGCCCAACCGCCCGCAGCGCGCCGGCGCGCTGCTGCCGGTCATCGAGGGGTTGCTGCGCAAGAACCCCGCCGACCGCATGCCCGCGGCGCAGGCCGCCGACCTGCTCGAAAGGGTGCTGCGCACCCACGGCTCCGGGCTGCCGCTGCGGGGCGGCGAGCGGCCGAGCGCCGTCCTGCCGGCGCAGAACGAGACCACGCCGGTGCACATGTTGCCCCCGCTGGACACCCCCTCCGGGCCGATGCCCTCGCGCATCATCGAGACTCCGTCCGGCCCGGTGCGCGTGCCCGTCGACCGCAACGCCGCGGCCCAGGCGGGCGACCGTCCCGACCTGATCCAGCCCGGCGGCACCGGCCCGCACAGCGCGCCCTACCCCGCCCGGCCCGGGTACGACGCGCTCGCGAGCCCGTCGGGCGGGCGGCCCAACCCCTACGACGCCCTGCGCAGCCCCTCCGGCGCGCAGCCGTTCGACCCGGGCAGGGACGCGACCGGCCCCCGGCCCAACCCGTACGACGCGCTGCGCAGCCCCTCGGGCCCGCAGCCCGACCCTTATGACGCTCTGAGAAGCGGCTCGGGCGCGCAGCCGGCGGGCCCTTACGACGCCTTGAGAAGCGGCTCCGGGTCGCAACCCGCAGGCCCATACGACGCGCTCAGAAGCGGTTCCGGGTCGCAACCGGCGGGGCCCTACGACGCGCTCGGGAGTGGTTCGGGGCCGCAGCCCGCCGATCGGTACGACGTCCTGCGCGGCGCCTCGGGGCCGCGGCCGGCCGACCCCTACGACGCGCTCAGGAGTCCGTCGGGCGCGCAGCCCGGCGGCTCGTACGACGCGCTGCGCAGCCCGTCCGGCCCCCAGACGGGGGCGCGTCCCGGCGGCCCCAAGCCCGACCTCTACGACGCGCTGAGAGGGCCTTCGGGGCCGCAGACGGGCGACGGGTACGACGCGCTGCGTCCCCCCGATCACCCGTCGGGGCCCTACGCCGCGCTGAGCGAGCTGTCCGGCGCCGACCCGGGCGAGGAGTCCCTGGTCGCGGGGACGCCGGGGTCGCGGGTCTGGCCGCCCAGCGCCTCGCCGAACCTGGCCGCCGAACTGGCGAAGGACCTCGCCGGCGGCGACCCGTTCCCCGGTCCCGGCGGCAGGCCCTCGGACGGGCGGCCGGAGGGCGGCTCGTACGGGCGCGGGCGCCGGGGCAGGCCCGAGAACGGCCAGGACGACGACGCCCGCGAGGGCCGCTCCCCCGTGCTGCTCGTGCTCGCGGGCATCGGGGTCATCGGCGTGGTGGCGGCGCTGCTGTTCGTGCTGTGGCCCGCCGGGTCCCCCTCCGACGACAACGTCGCGGCCCCGTTGGTGACCTCCGGCGGCGACACCGGCGCGGCCTCGCCGGCGCCGGTCGAGAGCGCCGACACCCTCGACGCCCCGGCGATCCCCGACGGGTACCGCACGCAGACCGCCGCCGGGGTGTCGGTGTCGATCCCCAAGGACTGGACGACGTCCGCCTCCGACGCGGCGGTGACCTACACCGGGCCGAAGAACACCGGGCGGCGCATCCAGATCAAGCGGGTCGCCCCGACCGGCGACGACGGCCTGGACCTGCTCACCAAGGCCAAGGACGAGGCCACGCTCACCGACTACGCCCAGACGCGGCTGGAGTCCTCCGCGCTCGGCGACGGCAAGTGGCAGGGCAGCGTCTGGGAGTACACCTACACGGCGCTCACCAACGTCACCACGCACGCGGTGACGCGGTACGTGGCGCTGGACGACAAGTCGGCCTACGAGGTGACCTTCACCGCCCCGGACGCCGAGTGGGACGAGCCGGACAACCGGCAGGCCATGTCCGTCCTGTGGAGCAGCTTCAAGCCCGCCGGCTGACCCCGGACTCCTGGGCTCCCGGCCGCACGACTCCGGGAGCCCACCAACGCCAGGCCCACGTCACGCACCGGCCGCACGCCCCGGGAGCCCGTCAATGGTGCGAGGGTCAGGCGCCGCCGGCCGGCGGGAGCGGGGTGAGCGGGATGGCGATCTCGTCCTCCAGCGGCGGCTGGATCTCCTGGGGGCGGCAGCCGGTCGCCGCGAAGCAGCGGATCTTCAGCACGCCGGCCTCGACGGACACGTGCAGGAAGCTCTTGAAGAACGGCGGGGTGTCCCAGTCGGACAGCTCGGAGAACCACCGGTGGAAGGTGCGTCCCACCGGCAGGCGGAACGGCATCGAACGGCCGCCGAGCAGCCTGGCGGCCCACTTCATCCGCGCCGTGATGGGCGGCACGGGTTCGGCCGCACCCACGCCACCGCCCGCCCCGCCGGCCGTGCTCGCGGCGTCCGCCGCGCGCCGCGCCGTGCCGCCGTCAGCCGCCGTAGCAGCGCCGCCGGTCATGCCTGCGCCGCTCGCCGTGCCCGCGTCCACGACCGTGCTCGCGCCGGTCGCCGGGGTGCCGGAGCCCGGGGGGACGGGGTCGCCGGCCGTGCCGTCGCCGGTGCCGACCGGGCGCGGGGGCAGGTTGCCGATCTGGTCGGACATCAGCACCAGGCCCTCGTCGGGCGTGAGGTACAGCCAGCGCATGCCGTACCGCTCGCTGTAGAGCTTGCTGTAGAACGACAGCGAATCACCGCGCAGCGGGTAGCACTTGAAGTCGTCCTCGTGCACGCCGCCGACGTCGACGCGCGGGATGGTGTGGGTGGCGTGCATGAACGCCCCTCCGCCACCGGCCACGATGTACTGGATGACACGGTCGCCGACGCGCACCGGGTAGCGCTGGTAGTTGTGGGTGTCCCCGCCGATCGCGGCCACGTAGTTGCAGGCCGGGTCGCGGACGATCTCGTCCACCGTGCCGCCGCCCTCGATCGGGCAGGGGTGGTGGTCGTTGCGGTCGTAGATCGGCTTGCCGGTGATCAGCACCTTGGGGCGGGGGTCGGCGGAGACCCGTCGCAGCCAGGCGCCCTGGTCGCGGTCGATGGTGCCGCGGATGCCGGTGTCGATGCCCACCAGCAACAGGCCCGGCAGGTCGATCACCCAGTACGGCCCGGGCTGCGTCGCACGCTGGCCGGGCAGGGAGCGACGGCGGCGCGCTTCGGCCAGGCGCGGCTCGTCGATGGTCTGCGGCCGCTTCCACAGCAGCCCGCGCAGGCCGGAGGGTGAGAAGGAGAACCCGCGGCGCTCGGCCTGGAGCGCCGGGGCGTCGCAGAACACCCGCATGAACCCGCCCAGCCCGTCGTACCAGTCGTGGTTGCCGGGAATCGCGTAGATGGGGCCGGGATAGTCCTTGTACGCGCGGAAGAACTTGTCGTCGTACTCGTTGCCCGATCCGGTGGGGTAGATCACGTCGCTGGCGATGACGGCGAACGACGTGCCCGCGCCGACGTTGAGCATGCCCGGGACGACGGCGTACTGCGAGGCGTCGCCCTCGCCGGTGTCGCCGAGCAGCAGGAAGCTGTAGTCGGGCCCGGGGTCGATCGCGATGCGGCGGTCGGGGTCGGCGCCCTGGCCGGCGCGGGAGGCCATCCACCGCCGGCGCACCTCGTTGGACGGGTCGCCGAACAGCTGGGCCAGGACCTCGTTGCGCGAGCGGATCAGCGTCGCGATCTTGAGCCAGGAGAACGACCTGGTGTCGGGACGCAACTCCTGGAACGTGCCGACCTCCTGGCAGGACCATCCGGCGCCCTCTTCGGAGACCCGGGACGACGCCCGCCTGCCGCGTTCGGCCGCCCGATCGACATCCACCATGTCCCCCATCTTTCCGGATCATGCTGGACGGCGCGGCGGAATCGCCGACCGGAATGGACCGGGACACAACGGGCCGCCGCAGAACGAGAGGCGCCCACGACCGGACCCGATCCGCCCCCGGCGAACCGGACGCCGGGCGGCCCCGGACCGCGGCGACCCGGGGGCCGGGCGGGAGGGGTGGGGGTCAGGGGATGAGGATGCCGGGGTTGAGGATGCCGGCCGGGTCCAGGCGTTGCTTGACGGCGCGCAGGATCTCCACCCCGAGCTCGCCGATCTCCTCCGCGTAGGCGGCGCGGTGGTCGGTGCCGACCCCGTGGTGGTGGGAGATGGTGCCGCCGGCCAGCACGATGGCCTCGTTGACCGCCCGCTTGGCGGTGGCCCACTGCCCCACCGGGTCGTCGTTCTGCGCGGCGACCACGGTGAAGTACAGCGAGGCGCCGGTCGCGTACACGTGGGACAGGTGGCACATCACCAGCGGAGCGGCGGCCTCGCCGGCGGGGTCGGCCGGGCCGAGGGCCACGCTGAGCACCAGCCGCACGGCGTCGTACAGCCGCGGGATGCCCGACCAGAAGCACGCCGTCTCCAGCGTCTCCACCGTCGCACCGGCCGACAGCAGCGCGTCGCGCAGGTACGGGGCGGCGAAACGGCCGTGCGCCCACGCCTCGCCCGGCTCGGGACCGAGGTAGACGCCGCCCAGCGACGACAGCGTGCCGGCGGTGCGCTCGCGGCGGTGGGCGACGTCGTCGTCCTCCCCCTCGTACCCCAGGATGGCCAGGCAGCCGGCGTCGGCCTGGACCCCGCCGATCTCGCCGGGCTTGGCCAGGCCCACCATGGTCTCGGTCTCGTCCGACAGGCGCAGCACGGTCGGCGTCGGCCCGTCCTGCGCCAGGCGCCGCAGCGCCGCCGTGCCGGCCTTGAACGAGGCGAACCGCCAGCCCTCGTACACCTTCGCGACCGGCGCCCGCCGCACCCGCAGCCGGAGCGAGGTGATGACCCCGAAGGCGCCCTCGGAGCCGAGGACGAGCTGGCGCAGGTCGGGCCCGGCGGCCGACTTCGGGGCGCGGCCGAACTCCAGCGTGCCGCGCGGGGTCGCGACGGTCACGCCGACCACCATGTCGTCGAACCGGCCGTACCCGGCGGAGGCCTGGCCGCTGGACCTGGCCGCCGCGAAGCCGCCGAGGGTGGCGTACTCGTAGGACTGCGGGAAGTGCCCGAGGGTGAGCCCGTGACCGGCCAGGAGCTGCTCGGCCTGCGGGGCGCGCAGGCCCGGCTCCAGCTCGGCGATCATGGACTCGGTGTCCACCGACACCAGGCGGTCGAGCCGGGCGAGGTCCAGGGCCACCACGCCGGCGAAGCCCCGGCGGTCGGCGGCGAGCCCGCCGACGACCGAGGTTCCCCCGCCGAACGGCACCACGGCGACCTGGTGGCGCTCGCAGACGCGCAGCACGTCCAGCACCTCTTCGTGCGAGCCGGGCAGCAGCACGGCGTCCGGGGCCTGCGACCCGTCGCCGGCGCGCATGCGCAGCAGGTCGGGGGTGGACTTGCCCCGCGTGTGGCGGATGCGCGTGTCGTCGTCGAAGCGCACGTGGTCGGCGCCGACGGCCTTGCGCAGGTCGGCCAGCACCAGCGGCGACAGGGCCACCGGCCCCAGCCTGACCTCGCCGAAGCTCGCCGGGGGCGCGGCCGGCTCGCGGACGCCGAGCAGCTCGCGCAGGAGCTTGCGGACGGACTGCGGCAGCTCGGCGGCCTTGGCGGGGTCGCCCCAGCCGGACCAGAGCATCGGTTCGGCTGCGGTCTTGGGAGTTTCCACGCCCTACACTGTGACACGCCCGGCCGTGGCATCCCGGCGGGCGCCCCTCTCGGAGGTGCCGCACCGTGACGATCTCCCCCGGCTCCCCCGGCTCCCCCCGCTCCGGCTCCCGGGGCTCCCGGCCCTGGTCTCCGTCCGCGGGTGTGGTCCCCGGTTCGTCGCTGAACGCGGCGCGGCGGGCGCGCGAGCTGGCCGAGGCGCGCGAGAGGGTCGTCGACCTGCTGGTCGTGGGGCTCGGCGCGACCGGCGCCGGGGTGGCTCTCGACGCGGCGTCCCGGGGGCTGTCGGTCGCGGCCATCGACGCCCACGATCTGGCGTTCGGCACCTCCCGGTGGAGCTCCAAGATGATCCACGGAGGGCTCCGCTACCTGGCCAAGGGGCAGGTGGGCGTGGCGTGGGAGAGCGCGGTCGAACGGGGGGCGCTGCTCGCGCGCACGGCCCCGCACCTGGTGCGCGCCCAGCCGTACCTGCTGCCGCTGACGCCGGAGGTCTCCCCCGCCCAGGCCGCGACCCTGATGACCGGGTACCGTCTCGGCGACCTGCTGCGGGCCTCGGCCGGAACCCCGCGCGCGCTGCTGCCCGGCCCCTCCACGGTGACCCCGGCCCGCGCCCGCGCCCTGTTCCCGGCGCTGCGCCCCGGGGGCCTGCGCGGCGGGCTCGCCTCGTTCGACGGCCGGGTGATCGATGACGCCCGGCTGGTGGTCGCCATCGCGCGCACGGCCGCCGCCCACGGCGCGCTCGTGCTCACTCGGTGCCGTGCCTTGTCGCTGCGCGGCGACGGCGCCGAGGTGCGCGACGAGCTGTCCGGCGAGGTCTTCGCGATCCGCGCGCGAAAGGTCGTCAACGCGGCGGGCGTGTGGGCCGGAGAGCTTTCCCCGTCGGTGCGGTTGCGGCCCTCCCGGGGGACGCACCTGGTGCTGCGTCCGGGCGTCCTCGGCGCGCCGCGGGCGAGTCTGCACGTGCCGATCCCGGGACGGGGCGCGCGGTTCGCGCTCGTGCTGCCCCAGGCCGACGGCCGGGTGTACGTGGGGCTGACCGACGAGCCGCTGGACGGGCCGGTCCCGGACGTCGCCGAGGCGCCCGAGGCCGACATCGCCTTCCTGCTGGACGTGCTGAACTCCGTCCTGGCGACGCCCGTGTCCCGCGGGGACGTGGCGGGCGCCTACGCGGGCCTGAGGCCGCTTCTGGGCGGCGATGGGCGCACGGCCGACCTCTCCCGAAGGCACGCGGTCGTCGCGGCTCCTGACGGCGTTCTGACCGTCGTCGGGGGCAAGCTGACCACCTACCGGCGCATGGCGCAGGACGCCGTCGACGCCGCGTTCCCAGACGCCCCGCCGAGCCCCACGGCGCGGCTGCCCCTCGTCGGTGCGCCATTGCCGGGCGGCGGCACGCCCGGCTTCGACGCCGCGGGCGGGCCGCCGCGGCGGCTGGTGGAGCGCTACGGGGCGGAGGCGGCGGCGGTGCACGCCCTGGCCGGGCGGGACCCGGCGTGGGCCGAGAGGCTGCCGCTCGGCGTGACCGTCGCCGAGCTGGTGTGGGCGGTGCGGCACGAGGGGGCGCTCGACGCCGGCGACCTGCTCGACCGGCGCACCCGCATCGGGCTGGTGGCGGACGACCGCGCCGCCGCCCTCCCCGCCGCCGAACGCGTCCTGCGCGACCACGCGGAGCGGACCGCCTCCGGCTGAGGCCCCCGGCGGGCCCCGGCCGGCCCCCGGCCGGGCGTCGCGCCCGAACGGCTTGCCGGGATGCCGGCTCGGGGTGTCAGGCGAGGATGCCGCGCGGAGGTGGCGGTTAACGCGTCGCGGCCCGCCCAGGCAAGCCGGCCGAGGAAATCGGTCCGTGATGAATCTCACACCGACAAAGCTGTATATGTCCTCCCGAATCGGACACCGGGCGTACCTGACCCCTCGCATGAAGGGTTCTACGCCGTTAGGTTAGTCTTACCTAAGTGATCGGGGAGGAAGCGTGACGACAGAGCGGGCACGGGGGTGTGACCACCCCGCGGGCTGCCATACGGGCGGGGTGCCGGTGCTCGCCAGCGCCACCACCGGCGCGCGGTTCTGGCTGCTCGTCGAGCATTCAGGTCCCTGGGCTTCCCATCTTCCCGACTGCGAGCTGCCCGAGGCGGTCCACGCGCTCATCCGGCGCGCGGCCGATCTGGGCGTGCGCGCCCAGCTCATCCGCCGTCCGCTGCACCGCCGCGCCGCTCCGGGCCCGGTCCACGTCATGGTCGCCGACAGCACGGCCGAGGTCCCGTGGCTGGCCGAGGGCCACTTCGACGACCCGAGCGATCTTGACCTGGGATCTCTTGTGCGCGGAGTGGTTCCGGAGTCCTGCATACTGGTGAAGGAGCCGGTGTTCCTGGTCTGCACGCATGCCAGGCGCAACGCGTGTTGTGCCCGCATTGGCCTTCCCATCGCGCGGGTTTTGGGTGAGAGCCAGCCGGGAAGAGTGTGGGAAACCACTCATGTGGGCGGCGATCGCTACGCCGCCAACCTCGTGTGCTTGCCACACGGGCTTTACTACGGCAGCATGTCTCAGGCTGCCGCGATCGCGGCGGCAAACGCGTACCGGCACGGCGAGATCGTTCTCGACCGTTTCCGGGGACGCGCGGGCATCCCTGAGCCATCGCAGGCCGCCGAGCATTTCGTCCGGGTACAAACGGGCGAGCTCTCGGTAGGCGGAGTGGCCGTGGAATCCACCAGGTCGGACGGTGACGTCACCGAGGCGATTGTGCGCCACGGGGACGTCCGGTTCCGGGTTGTGGTCGAGCGCGCGGCGTTCACGCCGTGCGGTACGGCGTGCGCCGACACGATCGCGACCTACAGGCTGGCGGCGCTGGAGCTTTTCCGGTGCGGCACGCCCGTTCTGACCTGAGGCTCCGACGGAGCCGGGAACACCGCGGCCTATCACGGCGTTGGAACGAGGGACGTCATATGCGTCCAATGCGGCACAAACACGAAATACCTCTCACCTACTCACCTAAGGTGGTTTCTCATGTCTCAGGTACGTCGGCAGATCGCCCGCCCGCGCCCCAGCTGGGGTTGGCAGGATGACGCCGCGTGCCGGGGAGAGGACCTTGTGCTGTTCTTCGGCCCTGACGGCGAGCGTCAGCCGGAGCGCGACATCCGTGAGCGCAAGGCCAAGGCCATCTGCGCCCAGTGCCCCGTCCGTGCGGAGTGCCTCGACTACGCCCTTTCACGTCCCGAGAAGTACGGCACGTGGGGTGGGCTCAACGAGGACGAGCGGGCGTCCGAGCGCCGTCGGCGCATGCGGCGTGCCGCCAGCGCGGGCATCAGTGCTGCCTGACCCTCCACCGGCATGATCCCTCCAGCATGATCATGCGGCTTTTCCGCTCCTGTACGCCTCCAGGGCCGCAATTGCCGCATGATCGTGCGGATGCCCTTCCCCCGGAAGGCATCCCCCGCTCCACCGCCCCCTGACAAGGGCACCCCTCGCGAAGCATCGCTCTGGCGGGGGCGCCGCGCCGCCGCCCCCGCCGAGCCCTCGCTCCCTGCGCTCCAGCGTGACGCCACCGCTCGACGCGAGCACCTTCCGCGAGCGTCCAGACCTCACCGCTCGACGAGCCTCCCGCTCCAGTCCCGCATCGTCACCGCTCGCGTCTCAGCAGGGCCAGGACGTCGGCGTCGGTGAGCTGGTCGAAGCGCTGGTACCACTGTCCGACGGCGTAGAAGCCCGCCGGTGTGGCGAGGGCGACGACCTGGTCGGCCTCCTCGCCGAGCGCCTTCACCGTCCGCGACGATCCCACCGGCACGGCGAGCACCAGCCGGCGCGGCCCGCTCGCCCGCACGGCGCGCAGAGCCGCCCGCGCGGTTCCCCCCGTGGCCAGCCCGTCGTCCACGACCACGACGTCCCTCCCTGCGGTGACGGGCGGCGGTCGATCACCGCGATAGGCCCTGACCCTCCTGGCCAGCTCGGCCCGCTCGCGCGCGACGATCGGCTCCAGCTCCTCGACGGTGGTCGTGAGCTGGGACAGCAGCTCGGCGTCGAACACCGGCTCGCCGCCCTCGGCGATCGCCCCCATGCCCAGCTCCGGCTGCCAGGGGTGGCCGATCTTGCGGGTCACCAGGACCTCCAGCGGCACACCGAGGCGTTCGGCGACCGGCGCCGCCACCGCCACGCCTCCGCGCGGCAGGGCGAGCACGACCGGATCGGACAGACCGGCCTCGGCCAGCGCGTCCGCGAGCAGGACCCCCGCCTCCGCCCTGTCGGCGAAGGGCAGGAAGACCCCCCTGCCAGCGCCCATACCTCCAACCTACGCCTCGGCCGACCCACGCCTCGACGCCGTCCCGGGGAGGGCCCTCCCCGGCGGGAGGGGCGGCCCGCCCCCGTCCTGCGGGGCGGGCCGCCGTGAGCCGCCACAAGGATCAGGGGCGTCCCCGGCCGCGCACCGACTTGTGGATGATCTTCCACTTGCGCGTCTCCTCCGCGCGGAGCCGGGCGTCGCCGCGCCTGGCCATCCACGCGGCCTCGCGCTGGAGCTTGCGCCAGCTCTCCAGGCGGCGCTCGGGCAGCTCGCCCGACTCCAGCGCCGACAGGACCGCGCAGCCGGGCTCGCTCTGGTGCGCGCAGTCACCGAAGCGGCAGCTCTCCGCCAGTTCTTCGATGTCGGAGAACACCAGGTCGACGCCCTGGCTCATCTCGTACAGACCCACCCGGCGGATGCCGGGCGTGTCGATGATCAGGCCGCCGCCGGCGAGCGGGATCAGCTCACGGTGCACCGTGGTGTGCCGGCCCCGGCCGTCGCCCGCGCGGACCTGCTGGGTCTCCATGACCTGCTCGCCCGCCAGCGCGTTGACCAGCGTGGACTTTCCCGCGCCCGACGCCCCGAGGATCACCGCGGTGCGGGAACCGGCGAGGTGGTCGCGCACGACCTCCACCCCCTCGCCGGTGATCGAGCAGACGGCGTGCAGGTCGACCCCGGGCGCCGCGGCGGCCACGTCGTCCAGCAGACCGGCCAGGTGCTCGCCGACCAGGTCGGCCTTGGTGATCAGGACGACGGGCCGCGCCCCGCTCTCCCAGGCCAGCGCGAGCAGGCGCTCGACCCGGCCGAGGTCGGCGAAGTCGGTGGCGTGCAGGGCCGGCTCGGCGACGAACACCACATCGACGTTGGCGGCGAGCACCTGCCCCTGGGAGTCGCCGGACAGCCCGCCCCGCGAGTCGCGGCCCACCCCGCCGCGGACGAGGCTGGTCCTGCGGGGCAGGACCGCCTGCAGCTCGTGGCGGCCCTCGGGCAGCCGGGTGAGCGCGGCCCAGTCGCCCACGCAGGGAAGGGCGACGGGGTCGGCCGCCGCCGCGCGGCGCAGCGGGGCGGCGTACTGGGCGTGGTGGTGGCCGTCGGCGGTGATGACGTCGGCGGCCCCGCGGTCGACGCGGGCCACGCGGGCGGGGACGGCGCCGCCCGGAAGATCTGCGGCCAGGGAGTCGTCCCAGCCCAGAGAGAAAAGATCATGACCTGAGGCGGTCAACTGAGGCACCTTTCGAAGACCGGGCGCCTCGCGGCTTCAGCGCGCGACGGCCACCCGGAGGGAATCGGACACGGGCATGCCTAGAAAGACCCGCATGATCCTCACCTCCATTCGAACGATGCCGCCGTCCTGCAACGGCGAAGCCGGGCCCACCTTATCGCGGGCCCGGCTCGCCAGGGCAACACATTTAACCTCCGGCGCCGCGCGGCGCCGGAGGGCGGCTCAGCTCAGCCCGGGGGCCGGGAACTTGGCGGTGAGCTCGCTGACCTCGCCGTGGACGCGGGCGATGACCTCCTCGGCGTCGCCCTTGGCCAGGGCGGTGACGACCTCGTCCATCCACGCGCCGATCTGCCGCATCTCGCTCTCGCCCATGCCGCGGCTGGTGATCGACGGGGTGCCGATGCGCAGGCCGGAGGGGTCGAAGGGCTTGCGCGGGTCGAACGGCACGGTGTTGTAGTTGGTCTCCAGGCCGGCCCGGTCGAGGGCCTGCGCGGCCGGCTTGCCCGCGACGCCCTTGGAGGTCAGGTCGATCAGGATGAGGTGGTTGTCGGTGCCGCCCGAGACCAGCTCGAAGCCGCGGCCCGCCAGCTCCTCCGCCAGCGCCTTGGCGTTGCGGACGACCTGGTGGGCGTAGGCCTTGAAGTCCTCGCCCGACGCCTCGCGCAGCGCGACGGCGATGGCGGCGGTGGTGTGGTTGTGCGGGCCGCCCTGCAGGCCCGGGAACACGGCCTTGTTCAGCGCCTTGGCGTGCTCGTCGTCGGTGGCCATCAGCATGGCGCCGCGCGGGCCGCGCAACGTCTTGTGCGTGGTGGTGGAGATGACGTCGGCGTGCCCCACCGGCGAGGGGTGGGCGCCGCCGGCGACCAGGCCCGCGATGTGGGCGATGTCGGCGGCCAGGACGGCGCCGACCTCGCGGGCGATCTCGGCGAAGGCCGGGAAGTCGATGGTGCGCGGGATGGCGGTGCCGCCGCAGAAGATGAGCTTGGGACGGTGCTCGAGGGCGAGCGCGCGCACCTCGTCCATGTCGATGCGGCCGGTGTCCTGCCGCACGCCGTACCTGACCGGGGTGAACCACTTGCCGGTGGCCGAGACCGACCAGCCGTGGGTGAGGTGGCCGCCGAAGGGCAGGCCCATGCCCATGACGGTGTCACCGGGGTTCAGGAAGGCCATGTAGATGGCGAGGTTCGCCGGGGAGCCGGAGTACGGCTGCACATTGGCGTGGTTCACGCCGAACAACGACTTGGCGCGCTCGATGGCCAGGGTCTCGATCTGGTCGATCACCTGCTGGCCCTCGTAGTAGCGCTTACCGGCGTAGCCCTCGGAGTACTTGTTGGTGAGAACGGTGCCGGTGGCCTCGAGAACGGCCCGGGAGACGTAGTTCTCCGAGGGGATCAGCTTGACGGTGTCGGCCTGACGGCGTTCCTCCGCTCTGATCAACTCGGCGATCTCCGGGTCGACGTCCGCAAGAGAACTCATGGCCCTACCCTTCGTTGGCTCCGGCGGAGACCCAGGCGCCCGGCCTCCGACCTCTTCGCTCCCTGGTGGTAGCCCCCACCCAGACGCGCCGGTCACGTCGCGTTCCGACGGTTAGACGATAGCGGACTCGCCGTTTCTGCCGAGCCCGCCACCCGGCCACGACCGGTCGACCTCGGCGTTCAGCGTGGCCCCGATGAGCACCGCCAGCGCCGTGATGTAGAGCCACAGCAGCACGGCGATGGGCGCGGCCAGCGAACCGTAGATCGACAGCGGCGTGAACCACGCGGCCAGCACCTCGCGCAGGACCGCCGCGCAGGCGATCCAGATCACCAGCGCCAGCACCGCCCCGGGCACCTCGCGCCACCAGCGGGTGCGCACCGGCACGCTCACGTGGTACAGCAGCGTGAGCACCAGCACCGACCCGATGGTGACCACCGGCCAGTACAGCACGCTCACCAGGCCGCTGTACTGCGGCAGCGCGTTGGACAGGATCGTCGGCCCGACCACCAGCACGGGGATGACGAGCAGGCCGATGAGCAGCGCCGCCAGGTACAGGCCGAAGGACAGGATGCGCGTGCGGATGATGCCGCGGGTCTCGCCGAGCCCGTAGGCGATGGAGATCAGGTCGACGTAGACGAACAGGGCGCGCGAGCCCGACCACAGCGCGAGCAGGAAGCCCACGGAGATGAGCGACACCTGGCCGCCGCGCAGCACGTCGTCCAGCAGCGGCCGCACCACGCGCTCGATGGTGTTGCCGGTGAACAGCAGCCGCGACTGCTGCAGGACCCATCCGCGGGTCTCGGCCACGGTGCCGGGACCGAGCACACCGCTCATGTGCCCGAGCAGGCCGATGAGCCCGAGGACGAACGGAGGGAGCGACAGCAGCGCGAAGAACGCCGCCTCCCCGGCCAGGCCGGTGACGCGGAAGTTGAACCCCGCCACGGTGGTCGCGCGCACCAGCGCCCACAGGCGCGACTCGCGCAGGCTGCCCCAGGTCTTGGATCCGCGCACGGCCGAGAGCCCGGCGGCGGCGTTCCGCTTGGCCCGGGACCTGACCAGCCTCCAGCGGGGCGTGCGGCCGGAGGGTCCGGGCGACCTGGCAGGAGCGCCGGTGGACGTCATGGCATCCAAAGGTATTCGCAACATGGCCCTACCACGACCCCACCGTGTAACGATCGCCTTGCGTGGCGTCTACCCCGTGAAGTGCCGTCCTATCTGCCCCGGCATGGGCGACCTTCAATGGTATCCGGCGAATCTTCGGAAACGGCGGTGAAAGCGCAGGTCAATGGCCGGTCAAGCCCTCGCGGAGATCGGCGGATCACGGCGAGGATCATCCGTCCAGCGCGATGGCGTTCTTGGCCAGGTCGACGGACTCCTGGGAGGCGGGGCCGCCCGGGTTCTCGGTGGCCAGCGCCTGGTTGCGCTCGGCGAAGGGGCGCATGCGCCGCTCGTACTGGGCGAACGCCCGCCGGTGGTCGCCGTCGGCCGCGGCGAGCTCGGCCGCCAGGACGTACGCGCCCACCAGGGCGAGGCTGGTGCCCTGGCCCGACAACGGCGAAGCGCAGTAGCCGGCGTCGCCGGCCAAGGTGATCCGCCCGCGCGACCAGGACGGCAGGTGGATCTGGGCCATCGCGTCGAAGTAGAAGTCGGGCGCCTTCCACATGGCCGAGAGCAGCCGCGGGATCTCCCAGCGCATGCCGCCGAGCCGCTCGGCGAGGATCCGGCGCTGCGCGTCGAGGTCGCGGTGGTCGAAGGCGAGCGGCTCGGAGGCGAACCCCAGGTTGACCCGCAGCTCGGTGTTGCCGCGGGCCGGGTAGATCCCGCCGCCGGCGTCGCCGTCGCGGATCCACACCTGCCAGTCCGCGAGGCCCAGCAGGTTCTCGGCGGAGAAGACGGCCACGTACATCCCGAGGTGGCGGGTGAAGCCCGCCTCCGGTCCGAACGCGAGCCGCCGCACGGTGGAATGCAGCCCGTCCGCGCCGATCACCAGGTCGAAGGTGCGCGGTGCGGCTCGCTCGAACTCCACGCGGACGCCGTGCTCGTCCTGCTCGAGCGCGGCGATCGAGTCGCCGAACAGGTACTCGGTGCTCGCGGCGGTCCGCTCGTACAGCAGCCCGGTGAGATCCTCCCTGAGCACCTCGATGTCGTCACCGTCCAGCGGGCCGCTGCTGTAGGTGTGCTCGGTCGTGCGCATGATCTCCGCGCCGTCGCCGTCGAGCACGGACATGCCGCGCATCCGGGTGCGCACGCGGCGCAGCGGCTCCAGCATGTCCATGCGCTCGGCCACGTCGAGCGCCACGCCGCGGACGTCGATCGCCTGGCCGCCGGGACGCGGCGCGGGCGCGCGCTCGACCACGGTCGGGGTGAGGCCGTGGCGGTGCAGCCAGTACGCCAGCGCCGGGCCGGCGACGCTCGCCCCGGAGATGAGCACGGTGGTCATCTGATGTCTCCTCGTCGTGTCGTCACGTTGTACGCAAAAGTGAATGTACAACGTACGCATGAGAACACACAAGCCTGTGACCTGTGATTATGTACTAGTACAGCAGGTATGGCAGTCGCGGTCTGCTAACGTCTGTCCTAGTACAGATAGGGAGGTGGCGGGGCCGTGACCGTGGAGCCGCCGTACCGGCGCATCGTCGCCGACATCCGCCGGCAGATCGCCGAGGGCCGGCTCACGCCCGGCGACCGCGTGCCGTCGACCCGGCAGATCGCCCGGCAGTGGGGCGTGGCCCTCGCCACCGCCACCAAGGCGCTGACCACGCTGAGGCAGGAGGGGGTGGTCAGCGCCCTCCCCCGCGTCGGCACGGTCGTGGCCCCCCGCGCCGGCGAGGACCCGCCGCCCGGCCCGGCCGCGGCGCGCGGCTCCGGCGGGGACGGGGCCGAGGGTGCCCACCAGGGGCACGAAGACGCCCTGCTCGAAGCCGGTCCGGCGCATGACCGCACCCTGCTCGAAGCCCGTCCGGCGCATGACCGCACCCTTCGCGCGGCCCGTCCAGGGCATGACCGCATCCCCCGCGGGGGGCGGTCGTCCCCCGCGCCCGGACAGGCCGGGCACCGCGAGCCGGAGCTGACACGCGAGCGCGTCGTGCGGGCGGCGATCGAGATCGCCGACGCGGAAGGGCTGGACGCGCTGTCCATGCGGGGCGTCGCCGCCCGGCTCGGCGTGGCCACCATGTCGATCTACCGTCACGTCCCCGGCAAGGACGAGCTCACGCTCCTGATGGCGGACGCCGCCTTCGGCGAGCACTCCTACCCGCCCGAGCGCCCGGCGGGATGGCGGGCCCGGCTGGAGGAGAGCGGCCGCGCCCTGTGGGGCCTGCACCGCCGCCACCCCTGGCTGGCCCAGCTCAGCCCGCTCACCAGGCCGCTGCCGCTGCCCAACCTGCTCACCCACGGCGAGCACATGCTCGGCGCGCTCGAAGAGCACGGCCTGACCGCCTCCACCATGCTGGACCTGCAGGTGATGCTCTACGGGTACGTCCAGGGCCTGGCCGTGCACCTGGAGCGGGAGGCCCACGCCCTGGCCGCCACCGGGCTGTCGGAGGACGAGTGGATGGATCTGCACGGCCCCGCCATGGGGTCCATCGCCGCCGACGGGGGGCATCCGGCCTTCGCCAGGCTCATGGCCGCCTTCGCGGATGGCGGGTACGACCTCGACCTCGACGCGATCTTCGAGCTCGGGCTGCGCGTGCTGCTCGACGGGCTGGCCGTCTTCCTCGGGCGGGCGCCGGGCTCCGATGACGGCACACGGGACGCGGGGGCCCCGGGCCGGAACGCGCCGGGCGCGGGGGCCGCGCGTTAGACCACGCGGAACGCGCCGGGCGCGGGGGCCGCACGTTGGACCACGCGGGACGCCGGAGCCGGCGGGTCAGGGCTGGGCGCACCGGGGCCATGTGCTAGCCAGTGCGGTGACCACATACGTTCACCGGGCGCGGCTCTCCACCCCCGGCCACGTGCTGCAGTGTCGGCGCCGGGTCGGCGGGTCGTGGTACGGCGATGCCGCGCCTGCTACGGCGCCCGAGCCGGTGAACGTCCGTGGACAGCGCACTGGCTAGCTGGTGTGGGACCAGACGAGAACGCTCTCGTGCGGCTCGTCGGCGGGCCGATGCTGGCAGTCGCACCAGGAGCCGCCCCGGCAGTCGTCGTGCCGGTGATCTTTGCACTCTTCGCAGATCACCCGCCCCATTCTCCTCCTGTTCCTCCCAGAACAACACTCGGTTACGCTGACGCCAGCACATGCGAAGCGGAGGTGCCCGTGGCCGTCTCCATGCCCGAGCTGCTGGCCGATCTCCGGGCGGAGGGCGCGGAGCTCACGGCCATGATCCGGACGCTGGACACGGCGGGCTGGGAGCTGCCGACCCCCGCCGAGGGTTGGGCGGTCCGCGACCAGATCAGCCACCTCGCGTGGTTCGACGACGCGGCGACCACGGCCGCCACCGATCCCGAGTGCTTCCGCGCCGCGCTGCCGGCCCTGACGGCCCGCGGGGACACAGCGGTGGACGAGATCGCCGTCGCGGCGCGCAGCCTGTCGCCCGGCCAGGTGCTCGCCTGGTTCCGCGCGGCGCGCGCCCGCAGCCTCGACGCCTTCGGGAAGCTCGACGCCAAGGAGCGGCTGCCGTGGTACGGGCCCGACATGTCGGCCGCGTCCTTCGTCACCGCCCGGCTGATGGAGACCTGGGCGCACGGCCAGGACGTGGCCGACGCGCTCGGCATCGCCCGGGTGCCGACGGCCCGGCTGCGGCACGTGGCCGCCCTCGGCGTGCGCGCGATGCCGTACGGCTTCACCGTCCGCGGTCTCGCGCCGCCGCGGGACCCGGTGCGGGTGGAACTGACCCTCCCGGACGGCACGCCGTGGACCAGCGGTCCCGAGGATGCGGCCGACCTGGTGCGCGGCCCGGTGCTGGACTTCTGCCTGCTGGTCACCCAGCGCTGCGACCTGGCCGACACGTCACTGGAGGTGCGCGGCGACACGGCCGGGGCCTGGACGGCGGTCGCCCAGGCGTTCGCCGGCCCGCCCGGCGACGGCCGCCCGCCCGGCCGGGCGCGGGCCCTCACGTGACCGGGGCCGACGGGGACCCTCGCGTGACCGGGATCCAAGGGGGGCCCCGCGTGACCGCGGCGGGCACCCCTTCTGGGGTGGGCGGCAACCCCTACCTGGGGACGGACACCCCAGCCAAAAGGGGCACCATATCCCAAAGTGTGGACCCGATATTGGACATCGCCCACACGCCGGGTATCGTTTGGGACATGCCAGCGGACCCGCTTCTCGTCGTGCGACGTCACGTCGATTTCCTGCGTGTCCGCAGTGCCATCTGTTGTGACGCTTGTTGACCGTCGCCCCCTGTTGACTCTCGCCAGCTCGGGCCCGTGACAGGCGTCCTTTTTCATGCGCTCACGTCTCAAATCATGAGACGTCAGGCGGCCTGCTCACGAGCGTCCGTGCGATCCGACGACCATTCTCGGCAAAGGACGCCCCATGACCAGCCCGCCCCGGCCTGCCAGCCGCCACCACAAGCGCCCGCGTGGTGAAGGTCAATGGGCTCTCGGTTACCGCGAGCCGCTCAACAAGAACGAGGAGAACAAGAAGAACGATGACGGGCTGAACGTCCGTCAGCGGATCATCGACGTCTACTCCAAGCAGGGCTTCGACTCCATCGACCCCGCCGACCTGCGCGGCCGGTTCCGCTGGTTCGGCCTCTACACCCAGCGCAAACCGGGCATCGACGGCGGCAAGACGGCGATCCTCGAGCCCGAGGAGCTCGACGACCGCTACTTCATGCTCCGCGTCCGCATCGACGGCGGCCAGCTGAGCCTCGAGCAGCTCCGCACGATCGCCGACATCGCCAACACCTACGCCAGGGGCACGGCCGACGTCACCGACCGGCAGAACATCCAGCTCCACTGGATCGAGGTCGAGGCGGTCCCGGCGATCTGGGAGGCCCTGGAGGCCGTCGGGCTGTCGACAACCGAGGCCTGCGGCGACACTCCGCGCGTCATGCTCGGCTGCCCGCTGGCCGGCATCGACGCCGACGAGGTGATCGACGCGACGCCGCAGATCGACGACACCGTCGCCCGCTACATCGGCGACAAGGCGTTCTCGAACCTGCCCCGCAAGTTCAAGTCGGCGATGAGCGGCTGCCCTGCCCACTGCACGGTGCACGAGATCAACGACATCGCCTTCGTGGGCGTCGTCGACGAGCAGGGCGACAGGGGCTTCGACCTGTGGGTGGGCGGCGGCCTGTCCACCAACCCGATGCTCGCCAAGCGCCTTGGCGCCTTCGTCCGCCCCGAGCAGGTCCACGAGGTGTGGGCCGGGGTGATCGGCATCTTCCGCGACTACGGCTACCGCCGGCTCCGTCACCGCGCCCGCATCAAGTTCCTGGTCAACGACTGGGGAGTCGAGCGGTTCCGCGAGGTGCTGGAGAAGGAGTATCTCGGCTACCCGCTGCCGGACGGGCCCGCCCCCGAGACGCCGCGCGGCGGCCGGCGCGACCACGTGGGCGTGCACCCGCAGAAGGACGGCAACTTCTACGTCGGCTTCGCGCCCAAGGTGGGACGGCTGGACGGCGACAAGCTGCACCTGATCGCCGACATCGCCGAGCGGTACGGCTCGGCCCGCGTCCGCACCACCGTCGAGCAGAAGATGGTCATCCTGGACATCGCGCCGGACAAGGTCGAGGGCATCGTGGCCGACCTGGAGGCCGCGGACCTGCAGGTCAACCCGAGCACCTTCCGCCGCCAGACGATGGCCTGCACCGGCATCGAGTTCTGCAAGCTGGCCATCGTGGAGACCAAGGGGCTGGCCTCGGACCTCATCGACGAGCTCGAGCGCCGCCTGCCCGATTTCCGGGAGCCGCTCACGATCAACGTCAACGGCTGCCCGAACTCCTGCGCCCGCATCCAGACGGCCGACATCGGCTTGAAGGGCCAGCTCGTCGTCGACGCCGGCGGCAACCAGGTGGAGGGCTTCCAGATCCACCTCGGCGGGTCGCTCGGCGTCAAGCCCGGGTTCGGGCGCAAGGTCCGAGGACTCAAAGCGACGGCCGACGAGCTGCCGGACTACATCGAGCGCGTCCTGAAGAACTACCAGAGCCAGCGGGACGACGAAGAGACCTTCGCCGACTGGGTCCAGCGCGCCGAGGAGGCGGACCTCACGTGAGGGCCCCCGGCGCCCCCGCCGCGGGTGAGGGGAGGCACGCGTGAGCGAGCGCGCGGTCCCCTTCCACTGCCCGTACTGCGGCGAGGAGGACCTCGAACCCTATGAGGGCGACGGCGGCTGGTACTGCCGCTCGTGCGCCCGCGCCTTCAAGCTGAGGTTCCTCGGCATCGGCGTGCGTTCATGAACGGCGGTGAGTCCTGGGCGCCCCCGCGCCCGGCGGCCGCACACACTGAAGATCGAGGAGTAGTGAGCGAGTCATGACACTGGTGGAGATCGAAGCCGTACTGGAACGACAGCGCGGCGTGCTCGACCTGCGTGGCATCGTCGAGTCCGCGGCCCAGTTCCTCGAGGACGCCCCCGCCCGCGAGATCATCCGCTGGGCCGCGGCCACCTTCGGCGACCGGTTGTGCCTGACCTCCTCCATGAGCGACGCCCTGCTGATCGACCTGGTGAGCCGGGTGAAGCCCGGGGTCGACGTGCTGTTCATCGACACCGGGTACCACTTCGCCGAGACCATCGGCACCCGTGACGCCGTCCAGCAGGTGTACG
This sequence comes from Sphaerisporangium sp. NPDC004334, assembly GCF_053602655.1. Lineage (NCBI taxonomy): Bacteria > Bacillati > Actinomycetota > Actinomycetes > Streptosporangiales > Streptosporangiaceae > Sphaerisporangium > Sphaerisporangium sp. NPDC004334. The sequence goes on along the minus strand of NZ_JBSGDZ010000002.1, from coordinate 168,278 downwards.
ACGTCAACGTGATCAACGTCAAGCCGTCCCGCACGGTCGAGGAGCAGGACCGCGACCTCGGCCCGCGCCTGCACGGCCGCAACCCCGACCTGTGCTGCTACCTGCGCAAGGTGGAGCCGCTGAACCGCGCGCTCGAGCCCTACCTCGCGTGGATCTCCGGCATCCGCCGCGACGAGTCGCCCAGCCGGGTGGGCACCAAGGTCGTGGAGTGGGACGCCAAGCGCCAGATGGTCAAGGTCAACCCGATCGCCCGCTGGACGCAGGACGACGTCGACAACTACATGTCCGACAACGGCGTGCTGATCAACCCGCTGCACTACGACGGCTACCCGTCGATCGGCTGCGGCCCCTGCACGCGCCGCGTCGCCCCCGGCGAGGACCCCCGCAGCGGCCGCTGGGCCGGCCTCGGCAAGACCGAGTGCGGCATCCACCTGTGACCCGCCCGGGGCACGGCCGCGCGCTCGCGAGGCCGCTTGGCGGCTCAGGCCCATCGAGCCGCCGCGCCCGGGGGTACGGCCATCCCGCCCACCCGTCCGACTCGCGGGCCCGCCACGACCCGCGACCGACCGCACACGAGGCCCGGTTCTGAACACCGTTCCCGGCCCCTTCCGGATCCAGGTCCGGCACGGGCTCCCGATCGTCCTCCCGGGGCGTGTCCCGCCGCTGGTGGCGGTGGCGCACGGGTCACGCGACCCGCGCGCCACCGCCACGGTGGAGGCACTGCTAGAACGTGTGCGCCTTGCCCGCCCTGGTTTGGCCGTCCACGCCGCCTACCTGGACCACGCGCGGCCGTCCCTGCCCGAGGTGCTGGCCACTCTGGACGAGGCCGTCGTCCTTCCCCTGCTGCTCACCGACGCCTACCACACCCGCGTCGACATCCCCGCCTTCCTGCGGGAGGAGGCCGCGCGCCGCGACGCGCACCCCGAGAGGTCCAGGCGCCCCGAAGGGCCCGCACGCCTTGAAGGGTCCGCACGCCGCGAGGGGTCCACCCGCCCCGAGGAGTCCGCGCGCCCGTCCCGCTCCCCCGGCCGCGCCTCCGCGCCGCCGGCCCGGACGCGCCCGCCGCTCGTGGTCCAGCAGGGCGCCGCGCTCGGCCCCCACCCCCTGCTGATCACCGCGCTGGAGCGGCGGCTCGCCGAGGCGGGCGTCGAGATCGGCGACCCGGAGACCGCCGTCGTCCTGGTGTCCGCGGGGTCCAGTGACCGCAGGGCGATCGCGGTGATCGACGAGATGGCCCGTGACTGGGCGCTCGCGCGCGGCTGGCATTCGGTGACCCCCGCCTATGCCTCCGCCGCCTCCCCCACCCCCGAGGAGGCCGTCCTGCGCCTGCTGGCCGCCCACCCCTCCCCTTTGAGGCCCGCGCTCGGCGCCGGCCGCCGCACCTCAGCGCGCCATGACCCTCCAGCACGTCATGACTCTCCGGCGCGCCATGTACGCCCGGCCCGCGTGGTGGTGGCCACCTACCTGCTCGCCCCCGGGTACTTCGCCGACAAGGTGCGGCGCACCGCCCTGGCCGCCGGCGCGGACACGGTCGCCGCCCCCCTGGGCCCCGCCCCCGAACTGGTCACCGTCCTGCTCGAACGCCACGCCCAGGCCCAATCCCTCCTCCGAACGACCACCCCCGTACCGACCCCCGGCTGACCCGTCCGCTGGTTCGGCGCGCAGGGGCGGCGGCGCTCTCACGGGGTCATCGTGGGGCTGCCGCCTGTTCCAGGGTGTCCAGGATGGTGCCGGTGAGCAGGGCGGTTTTGTAGGCGTTCTGGTTCGTGGGGGTGCACCGGGCGGCGGCGCGGGCGGCCGCCTGTTCCAGGGGCTCTCCTGCCAGTAGGGCGCGCTCGACCTCGGGGAGGCGCAGGGGGACGCGCGCGACGCCGCCCACCGCCACCCGGGCGAACCTCACCCGGCCGTCGTCCACCACGAGCCGCGCCGCGGCCTCGGCCAGCGGCCATTCGGCGTGCGCGCGGGCGGTCGCCCGGTGGTAGGCGGCGCGCTCCCCCGCGCGCGGCGGCGGCAGGACGACGGCGGCGAGGATGGCGCCCGGAGGGAGCAGATGGTCCCGCGTGGGGTCGGCGCCGTCCCCGTACAGATCGCCGACGGGGAACGGGTCCGTCGCGTCGTGCGTTTCCACCGACGCCTCGCAGGCGAGCAGCGCCACGGCCAGGGACGAGGGATGCGGGGCGAGGCACGGACCGGTTCGCACGACCGCGGCGCGCAGGGTGAGCCCGTCCTGGGCCGGGCAGTCGTGGCCGCCGTCCTGGAAGCAGGAGAACGCCGGGCTGCGGAAATAGGGGCACCGGTTGCGCTGCAGCAGGTTGCCGCCGAGCGTTGCCACCGCGCGGATCTCGGGCGTCGCCACGGCCGCCGCGGTCCGCGCCAGGCAGGGGTGGGCGGCGGCGAGACGCGGGTCGGCGGCCAGATCGGCGATCGTGGTCAGCGCGGCGACGCGCACCGTGCCGTCCTCCCGCCAGACGACCCCGGACAGTTCCGGCCGGCCGCGCAGGTCGATGTGCGGTCCGGCGGCGGGGCGGGACATCAGGTCGGTGCCGCCCGCGCGGGGTTCCCCGCCGCGCCGCGCGCCCTCGGCGATGCCGGTGAGCGAGGTGGTCATCGGGCGGTGATCCCTTCGAGGAGCCGGTCGGGGCGGATGGGCAGGTCGCGGGGGCGCCAGCCGGTGGCGTTGTGGACGGCGTTGCCCACCGAGGCGGCAACGCCGATGGTGGAGACCTCACCGATGCCGACGCCCCGCCCGTTGACGTGGTCCCACCCCTCCTGGTGGAAGTACACCTCGATCTCCGGACAGTCGCCGATGCCGGGAAGGTGGTAGTCGTCCAGGCCGGTGGTGAGCACCACGCCGGTCGCCGGGTCGACGTGGCGCTCCTCGTACAGTGCGTAGCCGACGCCCTGGACGACGCCGCCTTCGCACTGGCTGCGCGCCAGGCGATCGGCGTAGATGTGCCCGGCCGCGATGCCGGCCCACACCCGCAGCGGCCGGACCACGCCGAGGCGGGTGTCCACCTCCACCTCGGTGACGTGGACGGCGCCGCTGAGCCCGCGACCGAGCGCCATGCCGGCGACGGCGAACGGGGTGAGGTAGCCGCGCCGGTCGCCGCGGCGTCCGCCGACCACGCGGGCCCCCTCGGTCAGGCCGAGCTCGCGGAGCCGCCGGGCGGCGTCGCGCGCCGCGGGCCCGACGGAGGCCGTGCCGCGGCTGCTCATGGCGCCCGGCCCGTGCACGGTCCCGGTCCGGCCGATCTCGACGCGCACCGCCCCGGCGGGCAGGCCGAGCTCCTCGGCCACCACGGCCGCGATGACGCCGCGGACGCCGGTCCCGATGTCCTGGGTGGCGGTGCGGGCCACGACCAGGCCGTCCTCGACCCGCAGCTCCACCTCGGTTCCCGGGTCCACGACGTAGATCCAGTTGGCGGCGGCCACGCCGACGCCGCGGCGGAAACGGCCCGACCCGGCGCCGGTGGCCGGCCGGCCGGTCCACAGGGGCAGCGCCGCCGCCCGGTCGTACAGCGCCCGCCGCTTGGGGTTGCCGTCCCAGCGGCGGCGCAGGGCGATCGGGTCCTCGCCGCGGCGGTGCGCGGCCTCGTCCACCGCCTGCTCCAGCGCCCACAGCAGGGGCGGCGCCCCGGGGCCGCGGAACGGCGCGCCGGGCGGCTCGTTGGTGACCACGTCGTAGTCGCGCAGCCGCCGCGGCGCCTTGCCGTACATCATGCGGGCCTGCAGGGCCACGGCCGAGCCGACGGCCACTCCCCCGCGGCCGTACACGTCCACGGTCAGGGCCGCGAGGTCGCCGGCGTCGTCGGTGAGCAGGGCGATCTCGGTGCGGGTGCCGGGGCGGTTGCCGGCGTCGGCGAGCTCCTCGTCGCGGCCGAGCACCACGCGCACCGGCGCGCCGCAGGCCCGCGCGAGCTCGGCGGCCGCGACGGTCTCGACGGTCACGCCGACCTTGGCGCCGAACCCGCCGCCGACGTGCTCGGCGACGACGTGGACCCGGCCGGCGGGCAGCCCCCACCGCTTGGCGGCCTGCTCGGCGACGACGCCGACGGCCTGGGTGGAGACGTGCAGGTGCAGGTCGCCCGAGTCGTCCCAGCGTGCCACGCAGGCGTGCGGCTCCAGCGGGGTGTGCGCCTGGACGGCCGTGGTGAACCCGCCGGTGACCAGCCGGGGGTCGGCGGCGGCGCGCGCGGCCTCCACGCGCCGGGCGGCGGCGCGGCCCCGCCTGCTGAGCAGGCCGACGGGGCCGCGCACGTTGCCCTGCCAGCCGGCGGGCGGGGACATGCCCTCGCTGTGGCTGGGGGCGCGCTTCCGCGCGGCCTGGTCCTCGTAGACGGGCGGCGCGGCGGGATCGTCGTCCAGGGCGGCCGGGAGGGGGTCGTAGCCGATCGCCGCGCGCCCGGCGATCGCCAGCGCCTCGGCGCGGGTGGCCGCGGCGACCGCGGCGATCGGCTGCCCCGCGTAGCGGACGGTGCGGTCGGCGGGCAGCAGGTCCACCACGTGGGCGGCCGGCAGATCGACCGAGGTGACGCGGGCGTGGGCTCGGGCCGAGCGGACGATCACGCCTTCCAGCAGGCCGGGCGGCCGCACGTCGGTGGTGTACCGGGCCCGGCCGGTGACCTTGTCCATCGCCTCCACCCGGGCCGGCGGGGCGGTGGCGGCGCCGTCGTGCTCACCCCGGCAGGCCGCCGCGATCGCCGCGTGGATGCCCTCGTAGGCACCGCATCGGCACAGGTGCCCCGCCATGGCGGCGGCGACGCGCGCGCGAGGCGGGGCGGTGTCGCCGTTGCGGGCCCGCCAGTCGTCGACGAAGGCGGCGGCCTGGACCACCAGGCCGGGAGTGCAGTAGCCGCACTGCAGGCCGTCGTGCGCGGCGAACGCCCGCTGGACCGGGTGGTCAAGGCCTTCGACGGTGGTGACCTCGCGCTCGGCCACGGCGGCGGCGGGCAGCAGGCAGCTCACGTGCGGGACGCCGTCCACCATGATCGTGCACGCGCCGCAGACCCCGGTGCGGCAGGCCGCCTTGGCGCCGGTGAGGCCGAGCCCGTCGCGCAGGACGTCCACCATCGCCTCGTCGGCCCCGGCGTCCGCCTCGATCGGCTCTCCGTTGACCACGATCTTCACGCGCGGGCTCCCGTCCGAGATGACCGACCTCGTCCGTCGCAGTCTCCGGCAGCCGGGTTGACGTTGGCAATATCACGCGGACATCGTCGGCCTCCTCCGCCGCTGCCGACCGTTCGTCACTTCTCTTCAATCGGCTCCGGGCTTGCAAAGTGATATCACTTTGCTATGGTTGTGCCATAAGCACAGACCCCCCGGAGGAAATCATGGTCAAGGCGGGAACGGTGGAAGAGGTCGCGGTGGAGATGCCGGCGGCGCACGTGAGCGAGCGGCGGCCGCTCGAGGTCTCGGGCTGGCCCGTGCTCGGGCTGTGCCTGCTGCTCGCCGCGGCGGGCGTGGCGGTGCTGGTGACCCAGGGCGAGCAGGGCTCGGGCGGCGTGATCGGCGCGGGGGTGGCCCTCCTGGTGGTCGCCGTCCTGCTGCTCACCGGCCTGATGGCGATCGCGCCCGGCCAGGCCAGGGTGGTGCAGCTTCTCGGCCGCTACCTCGGCACGGTGCGGGCCGACGGCCTGCGGTGGGTCATTCCCTTCACCCAGCGGCGCGCGGTCTCGACCCGCATCCGCAACCACGAGACCGACGTGGCCAAGGTCAACGACGCCGACGGCAACCCGATCGAGATGGCCGCGGTCGTGGTGTGGCAGGTGGAGGACACCGCCAAGGCCGTGTTCGAGGTGGACGACTTCGTGGAGTTCGTGGCCATCCAGACCGAGACGGCCGTCCGGCACATCGCCGGCAACTACCCCTACGACTCCCACGACGACGGCCAGCTCTCGCTGCGCGACAACGCCGACGAGATCACCGGCAAGCTCTCGGCCGAGATCGCCGCCCGCGTCTCCTCGGCCGGGGTCAGGGTCATCGAGTCGCGCATCACCCGCCTGTCCTACGCCCCCGAGATCGCCCAGGCCATGCTGCGCCGCCAGCAGGCGGGCGCGATCGTCGCCGCCCGGCGGCAGATCGTGGAGGGCGCGGTCGGCATGGTGGAGGCCGCGCTGCACCGCCTGGACGCCGCCGACGTCGTCGACCTGGACGACGAGCGCAAGGCCACCATGGTCAGCAACCTGCTGGTCGTGCTGTGCGGCGACAAGGACGTGCAGCCGGTCGTGAACACCGGCTCCCTGTACCAGTGAACGAACGCAAGAAGATCCTCCTGCGGCTCGACCCCGCGGTCCACGACGCCATCACCCGCTGGGCCGGGGATGAGCTGCGCAGCACCAACGCCCAGATCGAGTTCCTGCTGCGGCGGGCGCTCGCCGGCGCGGGGCGGCTCCCCGGCGACGTGGGCGGCATGCCCAAACGGGGCCGTCCCCCGAAGGACCCCGGCGACTCCGCACCGACCGGCGCGGCCGCCGAGGCCGGCGGGACCGCCCCGGACGCCGGAGCCGAGTGACCTGAGACGCCGCACGCGGCCCGCGCGGCCCCCTCAGCGGGGCCGGGCCGGCCGGACCCCTCGCACGACACGACCGAGAGGAGCGACCGGTGGACCTGCCCGGCTCCCTGCCCCAACGGCTCTACCTGCTGGCCTACGACATCGAGCGCGGGCGGCCGACCGCCCGCTGGAAGCTCGGCTACCTGATGCGCGCCGGGATCCTGGCCGAGCTGCTGCTGCGCGGCTGCCTGGACGACGCGACCGGCGGCCCGGTCGCCTCCCGGCCCGCCGTCCCGGACGACGCCGTGCTCGACGCCGCCCTCCAGCAGATCGCCGCGTCCCGGCGGCGCACCTGGCAGCACTGGGTGAACAAGGGCTCGCACCGCGCCGTCCGCCAGGTGCGCGACCAGTTGGAGGCCGGCGGCTGGATCCGCGTGCGGCGCACCCGCCTGCTCGGCGTCATCCCGCTGGCCAAGGTGACGGTCCGCGACACCCGGGTGGTGCGGCGGCTGACCTCGACGGTCTCCTCGGCCATGCGCGGCGGGCAGCCCCTGTCACGGGTCGAGCCCCGCGACGCCGCGCTCACCGCCCTGGCGTCGGTGATCAGGCTCAGGACCGTCATGCCGTGGCGGCAGTGGCGGGCCGTCCGCGAACGCGGCGAGGCACTGGGCGTCGTCGTGGCCCCGGTGCCCCGGGCCCTGCACAAGGCCATCCAGGCCGCCCAGGCCGCGGCCGCCGGTTCCTGACCCGGCGCTCCCCCGGCGACCGGGCCGGGCTCTCGCGCGGCAGCTCGGCCCGACCTGGACCGGGACCACAAGCTCGGCGCGACCGTACGAGGCCGGCGACCCGGCCCGGCGGAAGCGGTGGTCAGCCGTAGGGGGGCGGCGGCGGGGGCGGAGGGAAGGAGCCGTCGCGGCGGCCGTCACGGCGGGAGTCGCGGCGGGCCTGGCGCAGGCCGTCGCGGACCTCGCGCATCGCCTCGTGGTGGGCGCGCCGCACCTCCTCGTGGGCCCGGTGCAGCTCATGGCGCTGCTCGCGCATCCCGAGCAGGTGGTCGCGCCGTCCGGCGTGCATCTCGCCGCGCCTTTCCTGCCACCACTCGCTCCAGGCGAACCACGCTCGCTGGATCGGTTTGGCCTGGGAGTCTCCGATGACCCTGACGTCGCCCATCACGGCGTACGCCCGGACGCGCACCACGGGGACGTGCTGCCCTGGCGGGGCCTCAAGGACGTCCACCCGCTTGTCCCCCATGACCGCGATGCCGGTGAGGTCGACGTCCACGCCGTCGGGCACGATGATCTTGACGTCGCCCATCACCGCCGTGGCGACGATGTCGACCTCGTTGGAGCGCACCTCGGCCTCACGCAGGTCGATCGTCACATCGCCCATCACGGCGACCGCGCCGATCTCCTGGTCGACGCGCCACTTGCCGCGCCGCTTGGTGTCGCCCATGACGGCGACGTACCAGCGTCGGGCCCTGCCGGTACGCGGGGACGGGGAGGGGGACGACGGGAAGGGGCCGGCGGCGGCGTGCGGCACGCCATCCGGCAGGTCGGCGGTGATCTGGGCCAGTTCGGCGTGGGTGGCGGCCAGGTAGGCGGCCTCGGTGCGCTCGGTCAGCTCGGAGAGCGTCAGGCGTCCTTCGACGGAGGCCTCTCTGAGCCGTTCGACGACGGCCTCGCGCTCGGCGTCCGAGGCGCGCATACCACCCGGATCATTCATGGCACGAATCTAGCGCGGCATCACGCCATGTCACGATCCTCCGTAAGGAGGATCTCGCCGCGCGCCTCCACCCGCCGGACGACCGGCGGAACCGGCGCAACGGGCGGGAACCGGCGCGAGGCGAGCGCGCGTCAGGGTCCGGAGAGGGCGGGGGCGGCGTGCAGGACGTCGCGGACCAGGCCTGCGTCCCCCTCCACCTCCGCGGGGAACTCGGCCGGGGCGCCGCGTCCGCCGAGCAGGAAGCAGAAGGCCACGGCCTCGCAGGTGATCGCGGCCTGGACGGGCGAGCCGTCGTCGGGCACGGCCGGACGGGCCACATCGAGCGGAACGTGCCACGCGCCGCCCCCCGGACCGGTCAGCGTGAGGCGGATCGCGCGGTCGCCGCCCTGCATGCCCGACAGCAGCATCGTCCACGGCACCAGCCTGGCGCAGAAGTCGGCCGTCGGGTGGATGTGCCCGTCCAGCGGCAGGGGAAGCGGGCGGCCCAGCACCGCCGCGGTGTCGTCGGTGTGGATCCAGGTCTCCAGCATGCGGGCGAGCAGGTGGTCGGAGACGGGGAAGCCGATGCCGCCCGGCGCGATGACCGTGGCCGGGTCCATCGAGGCGGCGTGCGCGCAGATCGCCTCGGCCTGGAGGCGCCAGTCGGCCCGGGTGCGCTCAGGGTCCTGCCCGGCCGCGAACGCGATCATGTCGGCCGTGCGGGCCAGGACCTCCTGGGAGGCGACCGCCGGGCCCGCGACCGGCGCGCCGATGGCGTCGGCGACCAGGCTGTCGGTGGCGGCCAGGTGGGCGATGAGCTGCTGCAGCGTCCAGCCTTCGACGATGCGCGCCGACCAGTCGGCGGGCGCCGCCGAGGCGAGCAGGGCGTCCATGGCGGCGACGCGCGCGGCGTACGGCGCGGCGACCCCCGTGGTGGCGGCGGGGCGGCGCGCCGACCGGGCGGCCGTCATCAGCCGGGAGAGCGCGCCGCCCGGGGCATCGGCGGCGGCCTCGACCAGCGCGTCCAGGCTCAGCCGGGTCACCGGGTCGGAGGCGACGGGCACGCCGTACGCGCCGAGCTCGCCGCCCGGCGCGGGCGCGTGGCCGTCGGCGGCCTCGCCGTGCGAGGCGGGCACCGGCGGGCCGTGCCGGGTGGAGGAGGTCGCGGACGTGGACGACGTGGAGGGGGGCGTGGGCTGCGCGGATGACGTGGAGGACGTGGAGGACGTGGCGGGGCCGGAGGGGTCGCCGGACGGGCCGGAGTGGTGGTCCACCGTCACACCTCCTTCTCGGCGAGCTCGTCGGCGAGCCTGCGCAGGCCCAGCCGGATGCGGGACTTGACGGTGCCCTCGGGCAGCCCCAGCTCGGCGGCCGCCTGACGATAGGTACGGCCACGGTAGTACGCGAGTTCGATCGCCTCCCGGACCTCGCCGGGGAGCCGGCTGACGGCCAGCCGCACGCGGGCGGCCTCGTCGGCGGCCAGGACCCAGTCTTCCAGCGGGCTCGGCTCGGGATCGGTCAGGCGGGGGCCGAGCGCCGAGACGCGGTGGCGTTCCTCGGTGCGGACGTGGTCGACGGCCCGCCGGTGCGCGATGGTGGCGAGCCACCCGCGCAGCGACCCCCGGTCGGGGTCGAACGCCAGCGGGCGCTCCCAGAAGGTGACGAAGACCTCCTGCACGATGTCCTCGGCGACGACCCGGTCGCGCGTGACCCGCAGCGCGAGCCCCAGCACCAGCGGATACAGCCGGTCGTGCACCTCGCTCAGCGCGCTCTCGTCCCCGCCGACGACGCGCTGGTGCAACAGCCGGTCGTCGGTCGTTCCAGGGGCCTCCACCGGTCCCACCCTTCCTTGGTCAGCGACCCGAGCATCCCACTGTTCCGGGGAAATGTTGAGATGGATGCCTGAGCGCGCATGCAAGAGGCGTTCGGCACCGGACCGCACCGCACCGCCACGCACCGACATGCACCGACACCGCCCGGAGGCTCTCTTGACGCACGACGTCACCAACCAGGTCCCCCCGCTCACCGGCCACGACGTGTCCGCCGACCCCGGCATGGTGGAAGGCGTGCGACGGGAGGGCGCCGACTGGGCCCTCGGGGAGCTGCGCACCCTGGGAACGCTCGCCGGATCGGCCAGGGCCCAGGAATGGGGGCGGCTGGCCAACGAGTACCCGCCGGTGCTGCGCACCCACGACCGGTACGGCAACCGCGTCGACGAGGTGGAGTTCCATCCGGCCTGGCACGAGCTGATGGCCGTGGCCGTCGAGCACGGCCTGCACGCCACGCCGTGGGCCTCGCCCCGGCCGGGCGCCCACGTGGCGCGCGCGGCCAAGTTCTACGTGTGGTCGCAGGTGGAGGCGGGCCACGGCTGCCCGATCTCGATGACCTACGCCAGCGTGGCGGCGCTGCGGCACACCCCGGCCCTGGCGGCGGAGTGGGAGCCCCTGCTGACCTCCCGCGGCTACGACTTCGGGCTGCGCCCGGCCGCCGCGAAGCGCGGGGTGCTGGCCGGGATGGCGATGACCGAGAAGCAGGGCGGCTCCGACGTGCGCGCCAACACCACCCGCGCCGAGCCGCTGGGCGACGGCACGTACGCGATCACCGGCCACAAGTGGTTCAACTCGGCGCCGATGTGCGACGTCTTCCTGGTGCTCGCACAGGCCCCCGGCGGGCTGTCGTGCTTCCTGCTCCCCCGAGTCCTGCCGGACGGCTCGCGCAACGCGATGCGGATCATGCGCCTGAAGGACAAGCTGGGCAACAGGTCCAACGCCTCGGCCGAGGTCGAGTACGAGGGGGCGGTGGCCCGCCTGGTCGGCGAGGAGGGCCGCGGCGTGCGCACGATCATCGAGATGGTCAACATGACGCGCCTGGACTGCGTCATCGGCTCGGCCGCCGGCATGCGGTACGGGGTGACGCAGGCCGTCCACCACGCCACGCACCGCAGGGCGTTCGGCGAGGCGCTCGCCGATCAGCCGCTGATGCGCAACGTGCTGGCCGATCTGGTCCTCGAGTCGGAGGCGGCGACCGCGGTCATGCTGCGCCTGGCCGGTGCGACCGACCGCGCGATCCGCGGCGACACCGGCGAGGGGGCGTTGCGCCGCACGGCCCTGGCGGCGGCCAAGTACTGGGTGTGCAAACGGGCTCCGGCGCACGCGGCGGAGTCGCTGGAGTGCCTGGGCGGCAACGGGTACGTCGAGGAGTCGCAGATGCCGCGGTTGTTCCGCGAGTCCCCGCTGAACGGCATCTGGGAGGGCTCGGGCAACGTGGCCGCCCTCGACGTGCTCAGGTCGATGGCGAAGGATCCGGACAACCTGGACGCCTTCTTCGGCGAGGTCGACCTCGCGAAGGGCGCCGACTCCCGCCTGGACGCGGCCGTGCGCGAGGCGAAGGACTCCCTGGCCGACCCCGCCGCCCTCGAACACCGCGGCCGCCGGATCGTCGAGCGCGTGGCCCTGGTCTTCCAGGCGTCCCTGCTGGTCAGGCACAGCCCGCCGGCCGTCGCCGACGCCTTCTGCGCCTCCCGCCTGAGCCCTGATCGCGGTCTCGTGTACGGCGGCCTGCCGCCCGGCGCGGACCTCGACGCGATCATCGGACGGGCCCAAGTGAGGTTCGCCTGAAAAGTACGGGTGATCCGAAAGGAGATCATCCGCCGGCGGATCGCCCGGTGTCCCGGTCTCCGGCGGCCAGGACGATCCGCGGCATGCTCGCGGGCGCCGTGGGGCCGTGGGGCCGTGGTGCCGCGCATGCTCGTCAGGCCGCGCCCAGCCCAGGATGAGCACTCATCGGCCGGCCACCGGGTAGCGGCTGAGGATCTCGGCTCGCCGCGTCGCCGACGGCCGGTGGAAGTAGAGCAGCTCGCCCAGGGTGTCCATGCACTGGACCGGGCCGGACAGCTCGGCGCCGCGGGTCTCGTCGATGATCAGAAGATCGCTCGTCGCACCGCGGGCCGCCAACTCCGCCATCGCGGCGTCGACCGTGTCCTCCTCGACCACCATGAGCCGGTAGGTGACGGGCACCGGCGGCCGGCCATCGAGGGCCCGCGCGGCGACCTCGAAGCAGCGCATCGCCTCCACCCAGCCGATCCGCCCGCCGGCGGGGTTCATGGCGAGGCCGACGATCGACTGGATCGCCACTTCGGGCGCTTGGTGCTTGGCCATCATGTAGGCGAGATTGCGGACCCAGTCGTCGTACATTCCGGCGTCTATCCCCCGGCGCCGCTGGTGGTAGGCCACGGCCGAGGCGCTGAAAGCGAAGGCCAGTCCCGCCTGCCGCAGCCGATATCCGAGGTCGGTGTCCTCGAGTCCCCAGCCGAGAAATTCCTCGTCGAAACCGCCGATGCGGCGCAGGTGCTCGACGCGCACCGAGGCGTTGCAGGAGAACAGGAGATGCCAGCAGATGGCGAGCCGGTTCATGTTGCCCGAGAATTCGGCCAGCACCTTCTCGCGTGGATCACCCCAGGCGACGGCGGGCATGGCGTCGAAGGCGAATTCGCGGCCGAGGCGCTCCTCGTCGAAGTCTCCGTCTCCGAGGTCCGGGCGGGCGCCGATCACGACGAGGTCATTCCTGAGCCGGTGGTAACGGACGTGTTCGGCGAGGAAGTTCGGCCCCACCACCGTATCGGCGTCGACCATGACGACGAGCTCGCCGGTGGCCTTGGCGATGGCCGCGTTACGGGCGGCGGCCCGGCTCGACCGTTCGGTGCGCGGGAGGTAGAGATAGGTCAGATCGTCATGGCCGGACAGCTCGGCGACCATCTCGCCGGTACCGTCGGTGGAGCCGTCGTCGGCGACGACGAGCTCGAAGGAGTCCTCCGGATCGAGCACGCTGTGCGCGAGCGTGTATAGCAACAGGCGCAACTTGCTCCGCGCGTTGAAGGCTGGAATGACGACGCTGACCTTCACGGAACCTCCTGTGAATGGGCGGCAAAGGACGACCGACACGGTCACGGACACATCGAACGCCGTCGCGACCAGAATTATCAACCGTCCGCAAGTCCTATGCAACGATTGTGGGAGCGGTATCCCTCGTGCTAAAGTCGGCCGACCGATGCCAATACGCTCTGCAAAGCCCATTGTCGGCACAATCGCGTGGCAGACGGCTCACGGACGGTAGCGCCGGGCGGCCCGCCGTCCCATTTCGCGACAAACTCCACTACATATGCGGCGCATTATGGCTATTTCTTCTCGTGGAGTGCGAATCGACGTTGAGAACACGAAGACCTCCGGTGTGGTGGATATGACATCTCCACCACCCCCGGAGGTCTTCCGAGCCGCCGTTACCTCAGGCCGCCGACCGACAGGCCGCCGCGCCAGTGCCGCTGGAGGGTGAAGAAGGCGATGATGAGGGGGACCACCGACACCAGGGCGCCCATGATGATGAGGCTCCACAGGGAGGTGCCGCCCGAGTTGTTCGCCGAGGCGATCCCCTGCCAGACGCCGAGGCCGACGGTGACCGGGAACAGGCGGTTGTCGGAGAGCATGGCGAGGGGCAGGAAGTAGTTGTTCCAGGACGCCACGGCGGACAGCAGCAGCACGGTCACCACCGCCGGCCGCATCAGCGGGAAGGCGACCCGGAAGAACGTCCGCATCTCCCCCGCGCCGTCGACACGCGCCGCGTCGAGGATCTCGTCGGGGACGGCGTCGCGCGCGTACACGTGCATCAGGTAGACGCCGAACGGGTTGAGAAGCGACGGCAGGATCACCGCCCAGATCGTGTTGGTCAGTCCGAGCCCGGAGAACATGATGAAGGTGGGGATCACCAGCGCCGTTCCGGGCACCATCAACGCGCCGAGCAGCACCGAGAAGGTGAAACGCCGGCCGGCGAACCGGTATTTGGCGAACCCGTAGCCGGCCATGACGGCGAGGATGGTGGCCCCGATCCCGCCCGCCAGCGCGTACAGCGTGGAGTTGAGGATCCACCTGCCGTAGATGCCGCCGTCGTAGGTGAACAGGCGCTCGAGGTTGCCGAAGTAGTCGACGTTGTCGGTGAACCACAGCGTGTTGCCGCCGCCGAACAGGCCGGGGGCGTCCTTGGAGCTGTTGACGATGACCCACCAGAACGGGATGAGGAAGTACACGACCAGGAAGCCGAGGAGCACCTGCAGGGGAAGGTGGCGTTGCGGCCTTCGGCGTCCGGCGGCGCGGGAGAGGGTGGTCATCAGAGGAAGCTCCTCCGCTTGCGGGTGAAGAACAGGAAGGCGTAGACGCAGACGAAGACGATGCCGCCGAGGGCGAAGGAGATCGCCGACCCGTAGTTGAAGTTGGCGAGCTTGAACGCCTGCGCGTACGCGTACATGTTGGGGGTGAAGTCCGGTGTGATCGTGCCGGCCGCGAGGTAGCGCAGGATCTGCGGCTCGTTGAAGAACTGCAGGGTGCCGATGAGCGAGAAGACCAGGATGAGGAAGATCGCGGGGGCGATCAGCGGGATCTTGATCCGCAGCGCGGTCTGCCATCTCCCGGCGCCGTCCATGCGGGCGGCCTCGTAGAGCGTCGGGTCGATGCCCTGAAGGGCCGCGTACAGGATGATCATGTAGTAGCCGGCCCACTGCCAGGTGACGACGTTGATCAGGGCGTAGAAGATCAGATTCTTGCTGAAGAAGTCGGGCGCGGTGCCGCCGAACAGTCCGAAGATGTCGGTGAGCGGCCCGAAGCTCTTGCTGTACAGAAAGCCCCACATGACGGCGCCGATGACTGTGGGGATCGCGTACGGCAGGAAGATCATCAGCCGGGAGAAGCGGGTGAACAACGTCGTCACGGCGTCAAGGATGAGCGCCATGGCGAGCGCGATGACGATCTGCAGCGGGATGGCCACCAGCGAGAAGCGGATGACGAACCACGCCCCGGACAGGAAGCTCGGGTCGGTGAACGCCTTGGCGTAGTTGTCGAACAGGACGAAGCTGGTGCCGCCGATCAGCTTCTTCTGGAACAGGCTGAGGTACAGCGCGTAGGCGAGCGGCGCGATGAGCAACGCCAGGAAGACGATCCAGAACGGCCCGACGAACAGCCACCCCATCAGATGCTCGCGCAGGCGCACCTTGCCGTGGATCTTGGATGTCTTGTCTTCAGTGCGCGGTGCGCTCTCCTCGATCAGGAGGGTCATCTTGGGCTCCGGGAATGTCGACGCTGGGAGATCGTGGGCGGGCCGGCCGGCCGAGAGGACGGCACGGCCCGCCCGTGGTGTCACTGGACGGTGAATCCTTGTTCCTTGGCGTACGCCGCCACGTCCTCCTGCAGCCGGTCGGCGGCCTGGGCGCCGGTGACCGAGCCCTCGATCATCGCGCTGACCTGCTTGGTCATGGCGTCGAAGTAGTACTGGCCGAACGGGCTGTAGGTGACGCCCTTGTAGGCGTCCGCCGCGGGGACGTAGACCTCCTTGTTCGCCTGCTGGCCGTTGAAGAAGCCCACCTTGGCGTCCACGAACTCGGGGGACTTCAGCGCCTTGAGGTTCAGCGGGAAGATGACCTGGTTGGTCCAGCCGTCCTTGAGCGAGTCGTCGTCGGCGTACAGGCCGTAGGCCACCTTCGCCGCGAGTTCGGGGTTCTTCGCCTGGCTGGTCACCGAGAAGGCCGACCCGCCCCAGTTCACCTGCACCGGGTTGGCCGGATCCCACTGCGGGAGCGGCGCCACCGCGAACTTGCCGGTGTCCTTGCCCTTGCCGACGCCGGCGCCGGTGAGGTAGCCGGGCGCCCAGGCCGCCGAGATGTAGGTGGCGTACTTGCCGTTGATCACACCTGAGATGTACTCGGGAGTGAACTGGTCCTGGGTCCCGACCAGGCCCTTCTTCGCCAGGCCTCCCCAGTAGTCGAACACGTCCTTGGACGCCTGGTCGTTGAGTTTGACCCCGATCGACTTCGGCTGCGCCGGGTCGTAGGTGAACGGAGCGGCGCCCTTCTGGATCTGCAGCGCCATCAGCAGCGCCGGCACGTTGGCGCCGAGGTCACCGAAGTGCGGGCCCCCCGCGTCCTTCACCTTCTGCGCGGCCTTCTCGTACTCGTCCCAGGTCTTCGGCGGCGTGATCTTGTACTTGTCGAAGACGTCCTTGCGGTAGATCATCGCCAGCGGGCCGCCGTCGACCGGCACGCCGTAGACGGCCTCACCGACCGAGACGTCCTTCCACGCGCCCTCGCTGTAGTTGGCCTTGACCGCGTCGAAGCCGTACTTCCTGATGTCGACGAGCGCGTTCTGGATCTGGAAGGTCGGAATGCGGTCCATCTCGACCATGATCACGTCGGGCGCGCCGGTGCCCGCGGAGATGGCCGTCTGGAACTTCTGGTACTCGTCGCCGCCCTGGCCGACGTTGGTCCAGCAGACCTGCACCTCGTTGTTCTGCTTGTTGAAGTTGTCGACGACGAGCTGCGTGTTGGGGTACCAGCCCCACATCGTCACGACCGGCAGATCCTTCTTGGTGATCGTGTTGGTGCAGCTGCTCGCGTTGTTCCCGCCCGGGTTGGCCGTGCTCTTGCCCTGGTCGGGGGAGCAGGCCGCGAGCGCGCCCGCGGCGGCGAGCAGGGCCGCCGCGGTTATGAGGGACTTTCTCTTCATTGGATGTTCTCCCTTTGGGGGGTCGTGGCGCACAAGGTCCATGCGCCACCGCTGAGGCCGGATGATCGGCGGAACCGGGCACGGGTGACACACCCCGTGCCCGGTTCCCATTGCCGATCCTCCGGTGAGCGCTCGGCACACTCCCGTGCCCGGCGACCACCACCGGGGCCCCCGATGCCCCGGCGGCGCCGCCTCGGACGAGATCGCCTAGCGCTTGAACAGGCGCGGCGCGAGGTCGATGAGGTTCTTCTGCCACACGTCCCAGCCGTGCGGTCCAGGGGTGACCCCGTCGAACTCGTAGTGGACGCCGAGGGTGTTCATCGTGGTCAGTCCGGCCATGAACGACGGGTACACGAAGTCGGTCACGTCGCCGACGTACACGCGGAACAGCTTGGTCCCGTTGTTGATCGCCGCCACGTCGACGCCGGTGCCGCTGCCGAACCCGGCCGAGAACGCCGCGACGTAGGCGAACCGGCCCGGGTAGGCCTTGAGCACGCCGATCGCCTGGCCGCCGCCCATCGACAGGCCGGCGAGGGCCTGCTGGGAGGAGTCGCTGGAGATGTGGTAGGCGGCACGGGCCGCCGGGACGATGTTCTCCAGCAGTTCCTTGGTGAAGTTGGAGGAGTTGCCGTTGCCCATCACGACCACCATGGGCACGATGTCCCCGTCGAGGAACTCGTGGTCGAGGATCTGCTTGGCGCGCCCCATCTCGGTCCAGTCGGTGTAGTTCTGGCCGCTGCCGTGCTGGAGGTAGAGGACGGGATAGGGCTCCGCGCGGTTCGGGTCGTACCCCGGCGGGGTCCACACCAGCGCGGTGCGCTCGGCGTTCGCCACGGTGCTCTGGTAGGTCAGGCTCTCGACCTTCCCGCCCTGGCCGGCGGGAACGTCGGACAGCAGGCGCGACCTCTCACCGGGGATGAAGAAGGAGCTCCAGGCCGGCTCGGAGGTGATCTTCGTCGGGTTCGACGCGTCCTTGACCCCCACCGTGTCCACGATCCACCGGTAGTAGTAGAACCACGGCTCCAGCGGTCCCACGGTCGCCCGCCACCGGTCGCCTTCACGCGACATCGGCACGCGCAGCCAGCTTCCACCGGGAGCGATGTTCGCCCACACCGTGACGTGCTTGGCGTCCTTGTAGTCGGTCGTGGTCTCGAAGGTGACGAAGCCGTCCTTGGTCACGAACGGCGTCGGGGTGGTGCCGGGCGCCGGCGGGGTGAACTCGCCCTTCAGCGGTCCGTGACCGGCGCTCGGACCGTGGTCGCCCACCTTGCGGAACAGCCGCGGCAGGAAGTCGATCAGGTTCTCCCGCCAGGCGTTCCAGTTGCCTCCCGCGTCGGGGTTGACGCCGTCGAACTCGTACTTGACCCGGGCGCGGTCCAGCGCCCTGGTCAGGGCGACGGTCGCGTTGTAGGCGGGGTCGGTCACGTTGCCGGTGTACAGGCGCACCAGCTTGGCGCCGTGGCCGGGGCCGGGCTTGGGACCCGGTCCCGGCACTCCGGCGGGGAGCTGCGTCAGCGGACTGGAGAACGAGCCGGCGTAGGCGAACCGGCCGGGGCCGGTCAGGGCCGCGCGCAGCGCCTCAGATCCGCCCTCGGACACACCGGCGATGGCCTGGTGCTCCCGGTCGCGGTGGACGCGGTAGGCGTCCCCGACCGCCTTGCCGAGGTCGTTCAGCTCCTTGTCGCCGTCCGCGGCGCGGCCGTCGGAGATCACGACCACCATCGGCTCCATGGCGTGACCGGCCGACAGGTTGTCGAGGATCTGCTTGGCACGGCCGAGGTCGAGCCAGTCGGTGGCGCCGCCGTCCGCGCCGGACCGCAGGTACAGCACCGGGTACGGCTTGCCGCCCTTGGCTGCCGCGTACCCCGGCGGCGTCCACACCAGGGCCGACCGCTCCTGGTCCTTGGTGCGGTAGGTCAGGGTCTCGATCTTGCCGCCCTGCCCGTCGGGCGCGTCCGCGAGCAGCCGCGCCGAGTCGCCCGGCACGAGGAAGGTGCTCAGGAGCGGCTTGGACGCCACGCCGGCGCCGTTGGTCGGGTCCTTGATGCTCTTGGTGTCATCGGCGGTGACCTGGTAGTAGTACAGCCCCGGCTTGAGCGGGCCGAGAACCCCCGACCAGACGTCTCCCCGACGGGTCAGTCCGTACTCCGTCAAGGCCGCGGAGGGGCCGAAGTTCCCCACGATCATGACCTGCGACACCTGGCCCAGGTTCGCCTGGATGTAGGCCGCCGGGACGCTGAACGACGCGTAGCGGTCCTCCGAGACGCTCAGCCACGGCGTGTCCGCCGCCGCGGCCGGTCGCGGTGCGAGCAGCATCGTCGTGATCGCCAGCACTCCGGCGGCGACCATCGCCGAGAAACGGCGTACGCCCTCGTGGCGCACGCTCCCATGGTAATCTTTCACTTGGTTTCACCCTTCCTTAAATGGTCGGCGGCGGATGCGACCCGCCAGCCGATCAGCTCTTCAGTGGGTGCGCCGTGGTCTCCCTGTGTCACCTCCGTCACGGGCAGGCCATGCCCTCCTGACCCTTCGGTGCGTCTCGATATGGTCTGCGTGGTGTGCCGGTCATAAGCCGGGCGTGCTCTTCGGTGGCGCGGTGGAGCCGCGCACCACCAGGCGGGTCGGAATCTCGATGCGGCGGTGGCCCTCCCACTCACCGGTGACCAGTGACTTCAGCAGGTGCGCGGCCTCGTATCCGAGCCGGTACATCGACTGGTCCACCGTGGTCAGCCCCGGCTCGGCCAGCGCCGACTCCGGGATGTTGTCGAATCCGACCACCGACAGGTCGCCGGGGACGCTGAGCCCACGCCCCTTCGCGACCTCCAGAACCTTCAACGCCATCCCGTCGCTCGCCGCGAAGATCGCCGTCGGACGGTCCGCGCCGGCCAGCAGGGCGTGTGCCAGCGGGGTCGCGGACTCGGGGTTGAAATCCCCTCTGCCGATCAGGGCCGGGTCGAACGGGACACCGGCCGCGGCCAGCGCCTTGCGGTATCCCTCCTCGCGCGACCACGCGGACTCCAGGCTGGAACGGCCCGCGATGAATCCGATGCGCCGATGCCCGAGGCCGAGGAGATGCTCGACCACCGAAGTCGCGCCCGCGAGGTTGTCCGCCGTCACCGAGGGAACCGTAGAGCCCCGGACCGGGTCGATGACCACGACCGGAGTGCCGCTGCGGACCTCGTCCCAGGGCGTGACCACGATGCATCCGTCCGTGAGCGTGCCCGACAGGCGGGTCAGATGCCGCTGCTCCCAGCCCTCCGCGTACGTCCCATAGAGGTCACTGTTGGCGTAGATGATCAGGTCGAAGCCCGACCGGCTCAGTGCCTGCATCACGCCCTTGAGCACCTCGGCCGTGTAGGACTGGAAACTGTGGGCCACCAGGCCCAGAACGTTGGTGCGACTGCGCCGCAGGCTCGTCGCCACCAGGCTCGACTCGTAGCCGAGCTGCTCGATGGCCGAACGCACCTGCGCGATGGTGCTGGCGCTGACGCCGTAACGCCCGTTGACGACCCGCGACACCGTCGCGGTGGAGACGCCCGCCACTCGCGCGACATCGCTCATCGTCACCGGCGCACCGACATCGGCCATGCGGCCCTCTCCATTGCAAACGTTTTCGATCACGTTTCCGGCGCTTAACGTAACTGACAATGTTTGCGCACACAAGACCCTTTTCGGCCTTGCGGACACGCACTAAAGGGCATGGCCGCGTGGTGCGGACCGACCGGGAAACCGCCCCTGCCAGGGCGAACTCGGAAGCCACGGTCGGGGTAGCGGACACGGCGGAGGACGGCGAGCGTCACCGGTGATGTGAGCGTGCTCATGAGAGTACGGGGGCACCCCGGAGAACTGACCAGGGTGGCCGTCGCCGGGAGTGCCGCGTGGCAGCGCCGGACGGCCGGAGTTCGCCGCGGCGCCCGCGGCGGGGCGCTCATGAGCCGTCCGGGGGGCAGGAGGCCTCGGACGCGGGGGGACCGCGGATTCCACCGCCGTATTGGGCCCCGTCCGGCGCCGTTCTCCACCGGCGGAATCCCGCCGGCGGCACACATTTCCGTGCGAGCATTTCGACCCGTGTCCCCCGCGATGAGCCCGTCATCGCATTGTCCGGAATATCACCCGAGAATTCTCTTTATAGGGCCGGGTCGGCCGCCATTCCGCCGCCGTTCTCCGGAGCACCCCGGACATGCCCGCGCGTCATGACGGGTCGCCTCGCGCCCCAGGTCACAGCGGTGCTCGCGCCGTCAGACACACTGCCGGCCGTCGCCGCGCGTGAGCCGCCTCGCGCGCCCTCGGCCCGCTTCCCCCCGGCCGGGCCGTCAACTCCGCCACGAACGCGCCGTGAACCGGGCCCTGACACGCGGCGAATCCGGAAAACCGCCGCGCGCCTCGCGGTGTATCCGCTGGATCGCCTTCGCGCGAGGGAATGCCGCCGTCCATCTCCGGCCGCCGGGTACGCCGCCATGGCAGGCCCGCCTGGCCGTGATGCGGCCGTGGTAGGGCCATGGTGGGGCCAGCACTACCGTGTACCCGCCTGGTACCAGGATGTCGAAGGACATGGTGGCCCGGACAGTGTTGATCGGGCCTGCCCGATTCGTCCGGCGCCGCGTGCGGTGGCCGCACGGCGCGGGGACGGGCGGCCGATCCGCCACCACGTCAGGAGAGCCGTGACCGAAACCTCCACCATCGACGCCGCCACGCGCGGCAGCGACTTCGCCCGGCTCTCCCGGCGGGTGGCCGAGGCCGGACTGCTGGACAGGCGTCCCGGCTACTACGCCCTGCGCCTCGGCCTGGTCACCGGCCTGTTCGCGGGCGGGTGGGCCGCCTTCTTCGCCCTCGGCGACTCCTGGGCCCAACTGCTGGTGGCGGCGGGCCTCGCGGTCGCCTTCGCGCAGGTGGCGCTCATCGCCCACGACCTGGCCCACCGGCAGGTCTTCCGGTCCAGGCGGCTGAGCCAGGGCGCCGGATGGCTGGCGGGCAACCTGGCCATCGGCATGAGCTACGGCTGGTGGATGGACAAGCACACCCGGCACCACGCCAACCCCAACCACGAGGACCACGACCCGGACGTCTCCCCCGACGTGCTGATCTGGTCCTCGCGGCAGGCCGCGTCGAGCCGGGGCGCGGCCCGGGTCATCGGACGGTGGCAGGCGTTCCTGTTCTTCCCGCTGCTGACGCTGGAGGGCTTCAACCTGCACCTGGCGAGCTTCCGTGCGTTGCGGCGTCCCCGGCTCAAGCACCGCGGGGTGGAGGCCGCGCTGCTGACCGCCCACGTCGTGGCCTATCTCGGAGCGGTGTTCGCCGTGCTCCCCCTGGGCAAGGGGCTGCTGTTCGTCGCCGTCCACCAGGCGATCTTCGGGGTGTACCTCGGGTGCACGTTCGCGCCCAACCACAAGGGCATGCCCATGCTGACCGCCGAGGACCGCCTGGACTTCCTGCGGCGTCAGGTGCTGACCTCCCGCGACGTGCGCGGCGGCCTGATGCTGGACATCGCCCTCGGCGGCCTGAACCACCAGATCGAGCACCATCTGTTCCCGAGCATGCCGACGCCCAACCTGCGCCGGGCCAAGCCCCTGGTGCGGGCCTACTGCGCGGAGCTCGGCATCCCGTTCCACGAGACGGGCCTGATCGCCTCCTACGCCCAGGCCCTGCGCCACATGCACACCGTGGGGGCGCCGCTCCGCGCGGGGAGCGCGTCCGACTGACCCCCGAGGCGGGTCGCCCGCGCCCCGTGCCGCAGGGCTGTGCGTAGTACGTCACCGATCCGCTACGGACGGGAAACCCGGAGGAAACAGGCCGCGGCTGTCATGAAGGGGACTCACCGCCCCCGGTGAGGCGCACCTAGGGTTCCGCCCTCGCCGGCCGGCGAGGGGCTGGTCCGAGAGGTGCAGGCGGCCTGCGGCCGTTCCACGGCGGGACAAAAACCCGGGAGACAGTCATATCGGCTGCCTCCTGTGTGAGGCGTTTCCGAAAGGGAGTGCCGTGGGTCACCTTCACGACAACTACGGACCCGAGGCCCGCCGCGCCGTCGAACGCGAGGCCGAGCTTCCCCTGACGATGCACCGCCGCGAGATCGAGCGCGGGCTGGAGTACGGCCTGCCGGGCGCCGAGTCGATCGTCGACCGCACCATCCCCACCTTCTCGCGAGGAGAGCTGCCGCACTTCGCCGGGATCAACACCTTCCTCAAGGCGCCCTACGTGGAGGACGTGCGGCGCTGCGGCGAGTACGACGTGGCCGTGCTGGGCGCCCCGTTCGACGGCGGCACGACCTACCGCTCGGGCACGCGGTTCGGCCCGCAGGGCATCCGCAAGATCTCCGCGCTGTACGGGCCGTACAGCTTCGAGCTGGGCGTGGACCTGCGCGAGTCGATCACCATCGCCGACCTCGGGGACGTCTTCACCATCCCGGCGAACATCGAGAAGACCTTCGACCAGATCAGCAAGGCGGTGTCGCACGTCTACGCCAGCGGGGCCTTCCCGGTGGTGCTCGGCGGCGACCACTCCATCGGCTACCCGACCGTGCGCGGCGTCGCCGAGCACGTCTCCGGCAACGTCGGCATCATCCACTTCGACCGGCACGTCGACACCCAGGAGACCGACCTGGACGAGCGGATGCACACCACGCCCTGGTTCCACGCGACCGACATCCCGAACGTGCCGGCCAAGAACCTCGTGCAGATCGGCATCGGCGGATGGCAGGCGCCCCGGCCGGGCGTGAAGGTGGGCAGGGAGCGCGGCACCACCATCATGACCGTCACCGACTGCGTCGAGATGGGCATCGAGGCCGCCGCCGAGCGCGCCCTGGAGGTCGCCTGGGCCGGCGCCGAGGCGGTGTGGCTGTCGTTCGACGTCGACTGCCTGGACGCGGCGTTCGTCCCCGGCACCGGCTGGCCGGAGCCGGGCGGCTTCCTGCCGCGCGAGGTGCTGAAGTTCATCCAGCTCATCGCGGACGCCCGGCCGCTCGCGGGCATCGAGGTCGTCGAGTGCGCGCCGCCCTACGACAACGCCGAGATCACCGCCCTCATCGCGACCCGGGTCATCTGCGACACCCTCGGGTGCCTGGTCCGCGCCGGCCACCTCCCCCGGCGCGCCGCCGCCCGGGCGGACGGCTCCGGGCCCGCGGGGGCGCACGTCAACGCTTCGCAAGCCTGAGAGGGGAGCCTTCGATGCTCCGACGCCTCATCCTGCCCGCCGCCGTCGTCCTGGTGCTGGGCACCGCGTGCGCCGCGGCGCCGGACTCCGCGCGGCCGGCCGACCCCGGGGGCGCCCCGGCGGTCAGGCTCGGGTTCAGCGCCTGGCCCGGCTGGTTCCCCTGGCAGGTCGCCGAAGAGAAGGGGCTGTTCGCCAAGAACGGCGTCACGGTGGAGCTGAAGTACTTCGACAGCTACACCGACAGTCTCAATGCGCTGGCGACCGGCAACATCGACGCCAACAGCCAGACGCTGAACGACACCCTCGCCTCGGTCGCCGGCGGCGCCAAAGAGACCGTCGTGCTGGTCAACGACAACTCCACCGGCAACGACCAGATCATCGCCAAGCAGGGCGTGAAATCCCTGGCCGACCTCAAGGGCGCGACCGTGGCGGCCGAGCAGGGCACCGTGGACCACTATCTGCTACTGCTCGCCCTGCGCAAGGCCGGCCTGACCGAAGCGCAGGTGAAGTTCCAGCCGCTGCCGACCGACGCAGCCGCCGCCGCGTTCGTCGCCGGCCGGGTGGACGCGGTCGGCGTCTTCGCCCCCTTCACCACCACCGCGCTCAAGCGGCCCGGCAGCAGCGCGATCACCAGCTCCGCGGACTTCCCCGGCGCCATCCCCGACCACCTGGTGGTCACCAGGGACCTGCTGGCCAAGAACGACAAGGCCGTGCAGGCGCTGGTGAAGACCTGGTTCGACACCATCGCCTGGATCGGCGCGAACCGGGCCGAGGCCGTGCAGATCATGGCCGGGCGCGCCGGCGTGAGCGCCGCCGACTACGAGACCTACGACAAGGGCACGACGATCTTCACGTTGGAGCAGAACCGGGCGGCGTTCACCGGCGAGCTGCCCGCCCGGGCCAAGGAGATCTCCGAGTTCCTGGTCTCCAGCAAGCTGGTCGACGCCGCTCCCCCGCTGGACGGACTGCTGGAGCCCCGGTTCGTCCAGGCGGTGCAGCCGTGACCCCGGCCTCCGCGCCCGCCGGGGCCCCGATGTCCCGGCCCGCCGGCGCCGCCGGCCCGCTCGAGCCGTCCCTCGCGCTGGGCGCCGTGCCGGGCGGGCGCGGGCGGCGGGTGCGGCTGCTGTCCAGCGCCGTCTCGCCCCGGACGGCCTGGGTGCTGCGCGCCCTTTCCGTACTGCTCCCGCTCGCCGCCTGGCAGGCGGTCAGCGTGAGCGGCCTGACCGACCCCACCTTCCTGCCCTCGCCCGCCGCCGTCCTCGCGGCCGGCCGGGAGATGGCGGTCCGCGGCGAGCTGTGGTCCGACCTCGCCGCGAGTCTCGGCCGCGTCGGCCTAGGTTTCGCGCTCGCGGTGCTCATCTCGGTGCCGCTCGGCTTCGCGATGGGCGCGCTGCCGTGGGCGCAGGCGCTGGCCGAGCCGTTGATCGGCCTGCTGCGCTACCTGCCCGCCTCGGCCTTCATCCCCCTGCTGATCATCTGGCTGGGCATCGGCGAGGCGTCCAAGGTCGCGCTGCTGGTGCTGGGGGTGGTCTTCTTCAACACGCTGATGACGGCCGACGTCGTCCGGCAGGTGCCCCGGCGGCTGCTGGAGGTCTCCGCGACGCTCGGCGCGCGCCGTCTCAGGGTCGCCTTCCGCGTGGTGTTCCCCTACGCGCTGCCCGGCGTCATCGACGCGATGCGGGTCAACGCGGCGGCGGCGTGGAACTTCGTGGTCGTGGCCGAGCTGATCGCGGCCACCTCCGGGCTCGGGTACCGCGTCATCCGCGCGCAGCGGTTCCTGCAGACCGATCGGATCTTCGCGATCCTCGTGGTGATCGGCCTGATCGGCCTGGCCATCGACGTCCTGCTCCGGCTGTTGCGCGCACGGGTCGGGAGGTGGGCCGCGTGACGCTGCGCCTTGAGTCGGTCGGCAAGGAGTTCGCGCCCGGGCGGCCGGTGCTGGCCGATCTCGACCTCACCGTCGCGCCCGGGGAGTTCGTCTGCGTGGTGGGGGCCAGCGGTTCGGGCAAGTCGACGCTGCTCTCGCTGATCGCCGGGCTGACCCGCCCGACGTCCGGCCGGGTGCTGCTGGACGGCGAGGAGGTCACCGGGCCGGGCCCCGAGCGCGGCCTGGTGTTCCAGACGGCGTCGCTGTATCCATGGCGCAGCGTCGCGCGCAACGTCGCCTTCGGGCTGGAGTCGCTGGGGCTGCCGCGCGCGCGGCGCGAGGAGCGGGTGGGCCGGCTGCTGGCGGAGGTCGGGCTGTCCCACCTCGCCGGCGCGCTGCCCGGGAGGCTGTCGGGCGGGCAGCAGCAGCGCGTGGCGATCGCCCGGGCGCTCGCGTGCTCTCCGCGCGTGCTGCTGCTGGACGAGCCGTTCGGAGCGCTGGACGTGCAGACCAAGGAGGACATGCAGCTGTTCGTCCGCCAGATGTGGCAGGAGGAGCCGACCACTGTGATCATGGTCACCCACGACGTCGAGGAGGCGGTCTTCCTCGGCCGGCGCGTGCTGGTGCTGTCCTGCGACCCCGGCCGGGTCGCCCGCGACCTCACCGTCGGCCTGCCCGCCGAGCGGCCGCTCACCGTGAAGCGCTCGCCCGCGTTCCTGGCGCTGCGCGCCGAGGTGGAGGACTTGGTCCGAGCCGAGCACCGCGCGCATCAGGCGCGCGTGTAGGTTCGGGCATGCAACCATCTCAGCGTTGAAAGGGAAGATCGCCATGGCGACGACACGTACCGCGACGACCCAGTGGAAGGGCGCGCTGATCGACGGCTACGGCACCGTCGAGCTCAACACCTCCGGCGTGGGCACCTTCGACGTCACCTGGGCCTCGCGCTCACAGGAGGCCAACGGCAAGACCAGCCCCGAGGAGCTGATCGCGGCCGCGCATTCCTCCTGCTTCTCCATGGCGCTGTCGCACGGGCTCGCCCAGGCGGGCACGCCGCCGCAGGAGCTGGAGACCAGGGCCGAGGTGACCTTCCAGCCCGGCGAGGGCATCACCGGCATCGTGCTGTCGGTGCGCGCTCAGGTGCCCGGCATCTCCGCGGAGGACTTCCAGACCGCCGCCGAGACCGCCAAGGCCGGTTGCCCGGTGAGCAAGGCCCTCGCGGGCACGACGATCACGCTCAACGCCGAACTGGTCGGCTGACCGGACGGCTCACGGCCCCCGCGCGACGTCCGCGTGGGGGCCTCACCATGTCCGGCATCCGTTTTCAGCGCAAAGTAAACCTTTACAGCGGACATGTCCACATTTGACCAATTTGCAGTATGTTGATGGAGCTTCCGGCGGCACCCTCACCACCGTCGGCCGCGAGCCCCCCATATGGCCGGAAAGATCTGGTAAATCAGATGCGCGGCCCTAAAATCGACGGTAGAGCCGGAACGCAAGCATCCAGGTCTGCGGCGGCGGAGCCCCCGGACGAGAGGAGATCACGGGAGCCCGGATCACGACAGAGCAACGAGCCGCGCGATCAAGCTGCACCGCGAAACGTTCCACGACCACAATGAGGCTACATGCGTGAGGTCTGGCCTGGTGAGCCGTACCCTCTGGGCGCCACCTGGGATGGCGTGGGTACGAGCTTCTCGCTCTTCTCCGAAGTCGCCGAGCGGGTCGAGCTCTGCCTTTTCGACGACGCCGGTCAGGAGAGCCGTGTCGACCTGCCCGAGGTCGACGGCTTCGTCTGGCACGGCTACCTGCCCGGCATCATGCCCGGCCAGCGGTACGGCTACCGCGTGCACGGGCCCTACGACCCGGCCGCCGGGCACCACTGCGAGCCGAGCAAGCTGCTGCTCGACCCCTACGCCAAGGCGATCGAGGGCGAGGTCCGCTGGGACCAGTCGCTGTACGCCTACCAGTTCACCGACCCGTCCCGGCGCAACACCGACGACAGCGGGCCGTACATGCCGAAGAACGTGGTGGTCAACCCGTTCTTCGACTGGGGCGACGACCGCCCGCCGCGCACCCCGTACCACGAGACGGTGATCTACGAGGCGCACGTGCGCGGGCTCACCATGCGCCACCCCGACGTGCCCCGCGAGCAGCGCGGCACCTACGCCGGCCTGGCGCACCCCTCGGTGATCGACCATCTGGTGAGCCTCGGCGTGACGGCCGTCGAGCTGATGCCGGTGCATCAGTTCGTCCCCGAGCACGCGATGGTGGCGCGCGGCCTGACCAACTACTGGGGCTACAACACCATCGCCTTCCTGGCCCCGCACAACGCCTACGCGAGCGCGGGCCAGCGCGGCGAGCAGGTGCTGGAGTTCAAGGGGATGGTCAAGGCCCTGCACGAGGCCGGCATCGAGGTGATCCTCGACGTGGTCTACAACCACACCGCCGAGGGCGATCACATGGGCCCCACGCTGGCCTACCGCGGCATCGACAACGCCTCCTACTACCGGCTGCTGGACTCCGACCGGCGCCTGCTGCTCGACTACACCGGCTGCGGCAACTCGCTGAACGTCCGCTCGCCCCACGCGCTGCAGCTCATCATGGACTCGCTGCGCTACTGGGTCATGGAGATGCACGTCGACGGCTTCCGCTTCGACCTGGCCGCCGCGCTGGCCCGCGAGCTGCACGACGTGGACCGCCTGTCGGCCTTCTTCGACCTGATCCAGCAGGACCCGGTGATCTCGCAGGTCAAGCTCATCGCCGAGCCGTGGGACGTCGGTCCGGGCGGCTACCAGGTGGGCAACTTCCCGCCCCTGTGGACCGAGTGGAACGGCAAGTACCGCGACAGCGTGC
This sequence comes from Sphaerisporangium sp. NPDC004334, assembly GCF_053602655.1. NCBI lineage: Bacteria > Bacillati > Actinomycetota > Actinomycetes > Streptosporangiales > Streptosporangiaceae > Sphaerisporangium > Sphaerisporangium sp. NPDC004334. The sequence goes on along the minus strand of NZ_JBSGDZ010000002.1, from coordinate 139,684 downwards.
GCGACTTCTGGCGGGGCAGCCCGTCGGGGCTGCCCGAGTTCGCCTCGCGCCTGGCCGGGTCCTCCGACCTGTACGCGAACAGCGGACGCCGCCCGGTCGCCTCCATCAACTTCGTCACCTGCCACGACGGCTTCACCCTGACCGACCTGGTCTCCTACGACCACAAGCACAACGAGGCCAACGCCGAGAACAACCGCGACGGCACCGACGACAACCGCTCCTGGAACTGCGGCGCCGAGGGGCCGGTCGAGGACCCCGCGATCGTCCGGCTGCGCCGCCGCCAGCGCCGCAACCTCCTGACCACGCTCTTCGTGTCGCAGGGCGTGCCCATGCTGCTGCACGGCGACGAGATCGGCCGCACGCAGCTCGGCAACAACAACGCCTACTGCCAGGACAACGAGGTGTCCTGGGTCGACTGGTCGCTGCTGCGGTCAGAGCCCGAGCTCCTCGACTTCGCCCGCGCGCTCGCCGCGTTCCGCAAGCGGCATCCGGTGTTCCGGCGCCGGCGGTTCTTCCTCGGCCGGGTGCCCGAGGGCGACGTGCGCGACATCGTGTGGCTGACGCCGTCGGGCAAGGAGATGACCTCGGGCGACTGGCACAGCGGCTTCGGCAAGGCGATGGCGGTGTTCCTCAACGGCGAGGCGATCAGCGAGCCGGGGCCGCGGGGCGAGCGCATCAGCGACGACTCCTTCCTGCTGCTGGTCAACGCCCACCACGAGAACATCACCTTCGCCCTGCCCGGCGGCGAGTTCGGCCCCGGCTGGCGGCCCGTCCTGGACACCGCCGAAGAGCGCGTCGACCTGCGCACCCCCTCCCACGCCCTGCACCTGCCCGGCGCCCTGGTCGCCGTCACCAGCCGGTCCATGCAGATCCTGCGCGCCACCACCGGTTCCTGACCGCCGGGGGCGGCGCCGCCCGTCCGGGGCGCGCCTAGAGCATCGCGGCGGTGAGCAGCACCAGCACGAAGGTCGCCAGCGCCGCGAGGCCGTGCAGGAGCACGGCGATGACGGGGAAACGCTGTTCGGCGCCCTTGGCGTGCCGCCCGCCGCCGATCCAGCGGGTGAACATGGTGAAGCCGAGCAGCAGGGCCGCGCACAGCAGGCTGAGCGACAGCCACAGGTAGCCATGACGCCCGCTGACCAGGAAGCCCAGCCACGAGGCCAGCGAGCAGACTCCCAAGGCGGGGTGCAGGAAGACCAGAGTGGCCGGGAACCGGGTCACCTTGGTCTTCTGCTGGCGCAGCCCTCCCCCGGTCAGCCACAGGCACAGGAGATAGACCCCCAGGCCCGCCGCCACCACCCATATCGCCACCGCCGCCAGCCGCACCAGGCCCTCCATTCGCCGCCGCGTGTTCCTCATCCCCTACATCTGAGCCCGGGGGCGTAACGCTACGCATCCCATGTCTCACAAATGGCTATATATGGCGAGCTATTGCTTCGGCGACCTTGCCGCCCCCTCCGCGACCCGGCGTTCCCCTTGTGCCAAGGTAGGAAGCGTGCGACGCATCCTTCCCAGCCCCGCGGACGACGTCGATCTCGCCCACGCCTACGCCTACCCCCGGTCCGGCTGCCTGCGCCTGAACATGGTGGCCGGCGCCGACGGCGGCGCCTGGCTCAAAGGCGTGTCGGAGGGCCTGTCAGGCAAGGGCGACCGACGCCTGTTCGGCGTGCTGCGCGGCCTGGCCGACGTGGTGCTCGCCGGCGCCGCCACCGTGCGCACCGAGGCCTACGGGCCGGCCCGCCCGCGCCCGTCCTGGCGCGAGCTGCGGGTCGGACGGCCGCTCTCCCCGCCCATCGCCGTGATCACCCGGCGCCTGGACCTCGACCTGGCCAGTCCGCTGTTCACCGAGGCCGAACCGTACGCCAGGACGATCGTGATCACCACCGAGCGCGCGCCCAAGGACCGCCGCGACGAGGCCGCCCGGCACGCCGAGGTGATCGTGGCCGGCGACGAGCGGGTCGACATGTCCCTCGCCGTGGCCTCGCTGCGCGAGCGCGGCCTCGGCCGCATCCTGTGCGAGGGCGGGCCGAGGATCAACGGGCAGCTCGCGGCGGCCGGACTGGTGGACGAGCTGTGCCTGACCGTCAGCCCGGTTCTGACCGGCGGCGACTCCGCGCGCATCCTCAACGGGCCCGCCTCCCACGTGCCCCTGCGCCTCGCGCACGTCCTCACGGAAGAAGACTTCCTGTTCTGCAGGTACACCCGGGAGCCGAAATGACCCTCCCCGAACAGCCGAGCCGTCCCGGCCGTCCCGCCCCGCCGGAGCCGCCGCCCGAGATGGACCTGCCGGTGCCGCCGCCGGTGGCGCCGATGCTCGCCAAGGCCGTCAAGGCCCTGCCCGCGCAGGACGGCACCCTGCTGTACGAGCCGAAGTGGGACGGCTTCCGCTGCATCGTGTTCCGCGACGACGACACCGTCTACCTGGGCAGCCGCAACGAGCGGCCGTTCAACCGCTACTTCCCCGAGCTCATCGAGGCGGTGCGGCGCGAGCTGCCCGAGCGCTGCGTCGTCGACGGCGAGATCGTCCTGCGGCAGGGCCAGATCCTCGACTTCGACGCGCTGCAGCAGCGCATCCACCCGGCCGCCTCGCGGGTCAAGCTGCTCGCCGAGCGCACGCCCGCCTCGTTCGTGGCCTTCGACCTGCTCGCGATCGGCGGCGACAGCCTGATGGACACCCCGTTCGGGGAGCGCCGCGCCCGGCTCGCCGAGGCCCTGGCCGGCGCGGGCGACCGCGTCCGGCTCACCCCCGTCACCGCCAGCGACCAGCGCGCGGGCGAGTGGTTCGAGATGTTCGAGGGCGCCGGACTGGACGGCATCGTGGTCAAGCGCACCGACCAGCCCTACGAGCCCGACCGGCGCACGATGTTCAAGGTCAAGCACGAGCGCACGGCCGACTGCGTCGTCGCCGGCTACCGCGAGCACAAGTCGGGCCCGGTCGTCGGGTCTCTGCTGCTCGGCCTGTACGACGAGGCCGGTGTGCTGCACCACGTGGGGGTGTCGGCGTCGTTCCCGATGAAGCGCCGCGCCGAGCTGATCGAGGAGCTCAAGCCCTACCTGCTGGAGGACCTGGGCGGGCATCCGTGGAGTTCGTGGACGTCGCAGGACGAGAACACCGCCCAGCGCATGCCCGGGGCGATCTCCCGGTGGAGCGCGGGCAAGAACCTCGCGTTCATCCCGCTGGATCCCCGGCTGGTGGTCGAGGTCGCCTACGACCACATGGAGGGCAACCGGTTCCGGCACACCGCCCAGTTCCGGCGCTGGCGCACCGACCGCACCCCCGAGTCGTGCACCTATGCCCAGCTCGAGACCCCGGTCGGCTACAACCTGGACGACATCCTGGCCCGCTGATCGGCCGGCCGGAGCGGATGACCGCGCCGCTCACCGCTGGGCGACGCGCGCAGGCCGGCGACCAGGTCGGCGATCAGCGGGGTCGGGCGCAGGCCGAGCTCGTAGGACAGCAGGCGCTCGTAGCGCTCGAAGACGCGCAGGGCCTCCGCCTGGTTGCCCTCGGCCAGGTGGGCGCGGATCAGCGCCGCGTGGGCGCTCTCGCGCAGGGGCTCGGCGCGCACGGCCGTCCCCGCGGCGGCGACGGCGTCGGCGAACCTGCCGGCCTCGACGAAGTCGTCGGCGAGGGCCTCCAGGGCGTGCAGGCGCAGTTGGTGCCACTCCTCGGCCTCGCGGACCACCCAGTCGTCGTACCAGCCGGGCAGCAGGTCCACCGACAGGGCCTCCACGGCGGCGGCGCTGAGGTCCGCGCCGGCCGGCCGCTCGCCCGGGTCCAGGACGCGCCGGGCCAGGGCGCGCGCCTCGCCGATGTCGACGCCGGCGGCCGGGCTCAGCCGCACCTCGGTGGAGCCGATGTCCAGGACCAGCCGGCCCGCGGCCTCCAGGCGCGCCAGCGCGGAGCGCAGGCTGGCCTGCGCCCGCCGTTCGGGCCGGTCGGGCCACAGCGTGCCCGCCAGCAGCGTGCGGGGCACCGTCTGACCGCAGAGGGCGGTGAACGACACCAGGCGCTCGGTGCCGCCCGAGACCGTCACCTGTTCCCCTCCGGCCAGGAGGCGGAAGCCTCCCAGAAGATCGACCCGCAGCGCGGGCCGCTCGCCGCTCCCCATAGTTCTGCTGCCTCCCACGTGGAAAGCGAGTCGTCTGGTAAGCAGCCCTCCCGTCGCCGTCCCTCCCGGCTATGTACCCGGCATGTACGCATTTGTCCCGTTCTTCGGACGCTCCGGCGCGCTATTTCCACCCGCCCACCGGTCACCCTGCGTCCCGGCGGGCGCCCCTGGCCGGCGGCCGTCCGGCCGGGTCAGGTCCCGTGCCGGTTCACGAACGCCATGATCGTGTCGAGCACCTGGGGCCCGTGCGGGGTCTCAAAGAGCGACGAGGCGTGCGCCGACTCGTCCGGGACGACGACGACCTGCCGGTCGGGCGCCAGGACGGCCGCGTCGTCGGACTCGCGCATGCGCTTGGCGCGGTCGCCGTCATAGACGCCGGCGATCTGCAGCAGCGGGACCCTCAGGCGGGCCGCCTCCTCGGGAAGCGGCGGGCCCGCCAGGGCGACCACGGCCGCGACGCGGTCCCCGAGCTTCAGCGCCGCGCTCACCGACAGCGTGCCGCCCATCGAGCCGCCGGCCAGGACGATGCGCCCGACACCGCGCTCCTTGTCCAGCCGCCTGGCCATGTCCACGATGTTGTCCTCGGGAACGGCGTCCAGATCGCGGGCGTAGAGCAGCACGCGGTAGCCGGCCGAGACCAGCCGGTCGGCGAGGGGCCGCCAGGTGCAGGCGTTACCGCCGCGCTCGTAGGAGATCACCACTCCGGTGGCGCCCTTGCCCATGACGACGCCGGGCAGCTTCTCCTTGCCGTAGGTGAAGATCTTCCCGTCGTCCCTGGTGTAGCACCCCGACAGGTTCGGCCCCTTGAGGAGCGGGCGCTTCGGGGACGGGGAGAGCGTGGGGGCGGGCGCCGCCGACGGCGTGGCGGCGGGCGTCCCGGACGCCGATGGACCGGCGCTCGCGCCCCGCCCGCCCGCGGCCGTCGCACCGGTCGCCCCCGTCTCGCCCCCGCACGCGCTCAGCGCCATGACCAGTGCCGCCAGCCCGACGATCGCTCGCATGACCACCACCATCTCGCTCTATGTCTGAACTGACATAGTGCCGCACACTACACTCGGGGTGCGATGCCATCAACACTTGGTTTCGCGATCCTGGCCGCGCTCGCCAAGGACGCGAGGACCGGCTACGAGCTCACCGCCGTCATGAACCGCCCGGTGGGCTACTTCTGGACGGCCCGCCACAGCCAGATCCACACCGACCTGCAGAAGCTGCTCGCCGACGGCCTGGTGCGGTTCGAGGCCGAGCACGGGCCCGGGCCGCAGGGCAAGAAGGTCTACCACCTGACCCCCGAGGGCCGGGCGGCGCTGCGCGACTGGGTCACCGAGCCGCCGCGCGCCCGCACCGAGCGTGATGAGCTGGTGCTGAAGACCTACGCGTCCTGGCTCGCCGACCCCGCCGAGATGGCCGAGCTGTTCCGCGCCCAGCTCCTGCTGCACGAGGAGCGCATCGCCCAGTACGAAGGGCAGCGGGCGGGCTTCACGGGCGTCCCCGACCCCGGCGATCCGGCGTTCGGCAACTACGCGGCCCTGTGGTGCGGCCTGAACTACGAACGCCACCGCGCCGAATGGTGCCGCTGGATGATCGAGCGGCTGGACCCGTCCGCCTGACGCCGCGCGGCGCCGCCCGAGAACCGAGCGGCCCTGCCGGTCCGCCTGACGCCGCGTGGCGTCGCCCGGTGACCGGGCGGGCCGGGCCGCCCGCCTGACCCGCCGGGGCGGCGGGCATCCTCACCGGGCGCTTCAGGGCCGCGACCTGCGGGAACGGCGGGCCGCGCGGGCGGGCACCGGCTTGATCACCCTTGATCTGGGTGGGCGAAACATGCGAGAGTGCGCACATCTTCGCACGTCGAGGGGGAGCACCACCGTGTCAGTCCAGCCATACGATCCGCTAGCCGACCAACGCGGCCCGGAGGGGCCCGAGTTCGACGTCTTCACGGCGGGCACCGTCTTCCTCGACATCGTCTTCACCGGCCTGCAGGCCATGCCGGCCGCCGGCACCGAGGTGTGGGCCGAGGGCATGGGGTCGTGCCCGGGCGGCATCGCCAACCTCGCCATCGCCTCCAGCCGGCTCGGGCTGCGCACCTCGATGGCCGCCGCGTTCGGCGACGACGACTACGCCGACTTCAACTGGCGCATCCTGTCGGAGCAGGAGTCGGTCGACCTGTCGCGCTCGCGCCGGTTCCAGCGGTGGCACTCCCCCGTGACCGTCTCGATGGCCGTCAACCGCGACCGCAGCATGGTCACCCACGGCCACCCCGCGCCCATGTCACCGACGCAGATGATCGGCCGCCCGCCCCGCTCGCGGGCCGTCATCGCGCCGCTGTCGCTGGAGGAGCCGCTCGGCGACGACGAGGCGTGCACCTGGGCCGACCTCGCGCGCAAGGACGGCGCGCTGATCTTCGCCGACGTCGGCTGGGACCCCTCGGAGACCTGGTCGGCCTCGGTGCTCGACCAGTTGTCGGTCTGCCACGCCTTCATGCCCAACGCCGTCGAGGCCATGGCGTACACCGGCACCGAGACCCCGCGCGAGGCGCTGTACGCCATCGCCGACCGGGTGCCGCTCGCGGTGGTGACCGACGGGGCCAACGGCGCGATGGCCATCGACTCCACCACCGGCGAGGAGGCCTACGCCCCGGCGCTGCGGGTGACCGCGCTCGACCCGACGGGCGCCGGCGACGTCTTCGGGGCCGGCCTGGTGCTCGGCACGCTGTCGGGCTGGCCGCTTGCCGACCGCCTGTCGTTCGCGGGGGTCTGCTCGGCCCTCGCCGTGCAGCAGTTCGGCGGCTCGCTCGCCGCCCCCGGCTGGGGGGACATCGCCGACTGGTGGCACGACGTGCGGGCCGCCGCCGCCAGTGGCCACAGCGGCGCCTACATCGACTCGCTGGCCCGCCGGTACGCCTTCCTGGACAAGCTCGTGCCCGCCGTCCCGGTGGGCGCCGTGCGCCGCGCCGCCGCCACGATGTCGCGGCACGCCGACGTGGCCGCCGGCGCAGCCGTGACGACCCCTCCGGTCGAGAGCGAGTGAGACCCCGGCGGCCCTGATGCGGCACGCCGTCGTCGGCGATGTGGCCAGGACGTCACCTTTGTCTACTCATACGTAAACCATCCGATGCGAGCGGCGGTCAAAGGATCTACCGTCGGCGGCCAACCGACCGACAGGCAAGGTGAGCCCATGCGCGTGCTGACCAGGTTCCTCTCCACCCTCCTTAGCACATCCCTGTCCGCCGTCCTTTTCACCGCAGGTTCCGCGAGCCCCGCCATGGCCGGGAGCGGGCCCGCCCCCGCCGCGGTGGACGTGACCTACCAGCGAGCCTCCTTCCACCAGGGCAGGGCCGAGGGCGTCGCCCCCGGCAGGACGCTGTCCTTCGCCCGCCCCGTGGGGACCACCGTCTACACCGACGCCCTGGGCACCAAGACGTGGGAGTACGCCCGGTGGACCGGCACGGAGCGGCAGATCGGCTTCGCCGCCACCGAGGCCGTCGCCTCGTGGAACGCCGACGTCCCCGCCGGGAGCTGGCTGCAGGTCGAGATGCGCGGCCGCAACTCCACCGGCCAGACCAAGTGGTACGTGCTCGGGCGCTGGTCCTACGCCGAGGGCGACATCCTGCGCACCTCGGTGCCGAGCCAGGGCGACGACAACGGCTACGTCTCCGTGGACACCTTCGTCGCCGCCGACGACCGGCCGATCACGAGCTACCAGCTTCGCCTCACGCTGTACCGCACGCCGGGCTCCCACGTGGTGCCGAAGGTGCGGGCGCTCGGCGCGATGGCCTCGGCCGCGCCCGACCGCGCCACCGTGCCGGTCAGCCCCGGCGGCGCCGCCTGGGGCGTCGAGCTGAACGTGCCGCGCCGCTCGCAGAACGTCCACGCCGGCCACTACCCCGAGTGGGACGGCGGCGGGGAGGCCTGGTGCAGCCCGACCTCCACCACCATGGTCCTCGGCTACTGGGGCAAGTGGCCGAGCGCGCAGGACACCGCCTGGGTGGACCCCGCCGACCCCGACCCCGAGGTCGACTACGCCGCCCGGTACACCTACGACCACGACTACGAGGGCGCCGGCAACTGGCCGTTCAACACCGCCTACGCCGGCCGATACGGCATGGAGGGGTTCGTCACCCGGCTGCGCTCGCTCACCGAGATGGAGCGCCTGATCGCCGCGGGCATCCCCGTCGTGACCTCCCAGTCGTTCAAGAAGGAGGAGCTGCCCGGCGCCGGGTACAGCACCAACGGCCACCTCATGGTGATCATCGGCTTCACCGCGACCGGCGACGTGATCGCCAACGACCCGGCCTCGCCGAACGACGACGCGGTGCGCCACGTCTATCCGAGGGCGAACTTCGAGAACGTCTGGCTGCGCGGCTCCAGCAGCCGCGGCGTGGTCTACGTCATCCACCCGCCGAACCGGCCGCTGCCCCCCACCACCCCGGGCCTGCCCGCCAACTGGTGACCCGCTCGGGTCTCACAGCTCTGGCCTCACCGCTCGGGCTTCACAGCCCGAGCCTCACAGCTCCGGCCGCCGTCCCTTCCGGACGGCGGCCGGCCGCGTGCGGGCGCGGCGGATCAGCCCGCCCCGGGCTGCTCCCCCTCGGGCCTGGCCTTGCTCGGCTGGACGCGCTTGGGCTCGCCGGGCATTTTGGGGTAGTTGGGCGGGTAGGGCATGTCGCCGCGCTCGTCCTTGGCGTACCACTCGAGCAGCGGCTCGATGGAGAAGGCCCGGTCGTCGATCTCGGCGTGCACGTCGCCGAGCTCGGCGAAGCGCGGGGGGACGGTGCGGATGTCGAAGTCGCGCGGATCGGCCTGCGCCAGCTCCTCCCAGGTGACCGGCGTCGAGACCGGGGCGTGCGGCCTGGCCCGGACGGAGTAGGCGCTGGCGATGGTGCGGTCGCGGGCGTTCTGGTTGTAGTCGATGAAGACCTTCTCGCCGCGCTCCTCCTTCCACCAGGCCGTGGTGGTGAGGTCGGGACGGCGGCGCTCGACCTCGCGGGCGAGGGCGATGGCGCTCTGGCGGACCTCGGTGAACGACCAGTGGCGCTCGATGCGCACGTTGATGTGGATGCCGCGCGTGCCGGAGGTCTTGGGGAAGCCGCGCATGCCGAGCTCGTCGAGGACCTCCCGCACGGCGAACGCCGTCGCCCGGGCGTCCTCGAAGCCGGTGCCCGGCTGGGGGTCGAGGTCGATGCGCAGCTCGTCGGGGCGCTCGACGTCGTCGGCGCGGGTGGGCCAGGGATGGAAGTCGATGGTGCCGAGGTTGGCGCAGTAGGCGATGGCGGCGACCTCGGTCACCCGCAGCGCGTCGGCGCTGCGCCCGCTCGGGAAGCGCACCGTGACGGTCTGCAGCCAGTCAGGGTGCCGGGGCGGGACGCGCTTCTGGTAGATGGCCTCGGTCAGCACGCCGTCGGGGTGGCGCTTGAGGTAGGTGGGCCGGTCTCTGAGCGCGCGCAGGGCGCCCTCGCCGACCGACACGTAGTACTCGACCAGCTCGCGCTTGGTCGCACCGATGTCAGGGAAGTAGATCTTGTCCGGGTTGGTGACCTTGACGGTCCGGCCCCCGACGTTGAGCTCGATGAACGGCGACGCCATGCCTTCGACCGTACCCCGCGCCACCGACAGGAACCGGGGCGGGCGGGCGCGCCCCGAGGGCCGCTGACGAAGTGCTTACGTCATCGGTCCGAGCGATCCCCATCGCCTGCGCCCGCATAGGCTTGGGGCATGGAAAAGGTGGTCAAGAGCGAGGCCGATTGGCGCGTCCAGCTGTCCCCCGAGGAGTTCCGCGTGCTGCGCCAGGCGGGCACCGAGCGCCCGTGGACCGGCGAGTACGTCGACACCAAGGCCGAGGGGGTCTACTCCTGCCGCGCCTGCGGAGCCGAGCTGTTCCGTTCCGACACCAAGTTCGACTCGCACTGCGGGTGGCCGTCGTTCTTCGAGCCGTCGGAGTCCGAGGCCGTCACCCTGATCGAAGATCACTCTCTGGGCATGCCCCGGGTCGAGGTCCGCTGCGCCCGCTGTGACTCCCACCTCGGGCACGTCTTCCACGGCGAGGGGTACCCGACGCCCACCGACGACCGCTACTGCATCAACTCCGTGTCCCTGCGGCTGGTCCCCGCCGACTCCTGATCGATCGCCCGGCTCCCGCGACTCGTCCGATATGCCCGCATTCGTCACGGAAAGCCAGCGGAATGTCACCGTCAGCGAGTGGTCATGCCGCCGTGCGGGTAGACCCATCCCGGGCACACGCCTTCGCGCGGGCCCGGGTCGGGGTTCGTGCGGGAGCCGTGTGCACCTTCGTCACAGGTGGGAGACGATCGAGACCATCGGCCAGGTGGTCACACAGCGCTGCGCGGTCTGCGGCCGGACGCGCGTGCGGGTGCGGCGGCTTCCGCCTCCGGGCAGGGCGGACACCGCTCAGTCCGGAGCGGGATGGGTGAGCCGGCACGACTTGTCGCCCGCGCCGATGATGTTGGCCAGCACCGGGTTGCCGTTCTGACCGAACTCCGCCTGCACGAAGACCACGGGGTGCTCGTCCCCGACCTCCTGCACGAGGTACTCAAGCCCGCGCTTGCACAGGTCGATCGCCGGCTTGGAGTCGTGCGCCGACTCCGGCAGGTCGGTGTAGATGCGCAGGTACTTCCCGACGGTCCTGATGTCGGTGATGCGCTTGATCGCCTTGTCGTCCACCCAGCGCTGCTTGAAGTAGCTCACCGCCTTGGCGTCGGTGTGCTCGGAGGGACCCGACGCCGTCTTGGCCGGGTCGCGGGCCTTCTTGGCCTTGGCTCCGGCGGCCCTGGCCTGGGAGCCGCCACCGGACTCCACCGGCGCGGCGGGAGGCGCCGCCGCCACCCGCGGTGGGGGCGGCGCCAGGCCGGCGACGGCTTGGCCGCCGTCCGGCCGCAGGAACACCGCACCGACCGCCAGAGCCCCCACCGTGACGGCGGCCAACCCTAAGAAACCCTCGAGAACGCGCGCACGGCGGGCCTTGCGCCGCCGGTGCCCCCCTCGCCTGGACCGTGCCAGACTCTTGCCCCTGGTCACCCTCTGCCTCACTTCGACACGGGAATCCCCACGAGTATGCCAAAGATCGCATCCTCGCGGCGGTTGTTCCCCAAAAGTAACAGATGTGTCCTTTGAGGCTTGAGTGACAGATGTCGCGATTGTCCGGCTATGCAGGCTTAAGGGAGGGCGGTCAGCAGCTCTCCGACCGGCTTGCGGGTGCCGGTGTAGAAGGGCACCTCCAGGCGGGTGTGCCGCCGGGCGTCGGCGGCCCGCAGGGCGCGCATCAGGTCGACGATGCGGTGCAGCTCGTCGGCCTCGAAGGCGAGGATCCACTCGTAGTCGTTCAGCGCGAACGACGAGACGGTGTTGGCCCGCACGTCGGGGTACCCCCGGGCGAGCGCGCCGTGCTCGGCGAGCATCCTGCGGCGCTCGGCGTCCTCCAGCAGGTACCACTCCAGTGAGCGCACGAACGGGTAGACGCAGACGTAGCCGCGCGGCTCCTCCTCGGCCAGGAACGCCGGGATGTGCGACTTGTTGAACTCGGCGGGGCGATGCAGGGCCATCGCCGACCACACCGGCTCGCTGGCCCGGCCCAGGGACGTCCTGCGGAAACGCCCGTAGACCTCCTGGAGGTCCTCGGCGGTGGGCGCGTGCCACCAGAACATGTAGTCGGCGTCGGCGCGGAACCCGGCCACCTCGTAGGCGCCGCGGGTCACCACGTCCTTCTCGGCGGCCTGGGCGAACAGGGCCTCGACCTCGTGCGCCAGATCCTGCCGCTCGCCGGGCAGCTCCTCGCGCACCCGGAAGACCGACCACATGGTGTAGCGGATCACCTCGTTGAGATCGCGCGCCTTGGGCCGCGCCCGCTCCTCACTCACAAGTCCACGCTCGCTTCCGTCGTATGCTCTGACCGGCGCGGCACCTCAGCGGGTGCCGGCCGCCGGCTGGTCCTCACGCCATTCTCCCCCGCGCTCCTCCCGCAGGTGCGCGAGGATGCTCGCCGCGGCCGCGCGCGCGGAGGCGACGCAGGCGGGGATGCCCACCCCGTCGTAGGCCGCGCCGCACACGGCCAGGCCCGGCTGGACGGCCACGGCGGCGCGGATGCGCGCCACGCGGTCGAGGTGGCCCACCTCGTACTGCGGCAGTGCGCCGCCCCAGCGGGTCACCCGGGTGTCCAGCGGCAGTCCGCGAACGCCCATGACCTCGGCCATCTCGGTCATGGCCAGGGCGACCAGCTCGCCGTCGTCGCGCTGCAGGACGGCCTCCTCGCCCAGCCGGCCGATGGAGCAGCGCAGCACCAGCACGCCGGGGTCGGCCTCGGCCAGATGGGGCCACTTGACCGTGCTGAAGGTCACGGCCTTGACGGCCCGGCCCTCGACCGGCGGCACCAGGTAGCCGCTGCCGGAAGGCTGCTCGGGGAAGGCCGCGCGCGGATAGGCCAGGGTGACGATCGCCATGCTGGCGTACTCCACCCGCGACAGCTCGGCGGCGGCCTTGGGCACCTCGCCGGACAGCAGCCGGCCGGCCGCCGGCGCGGGCACCGCGAGGATCACCGCGTCGGCGTCGACGGTCTCGGGGGCGCGCGCCGGGCCGGTCACCAGGCGCCATCCGGCGCGCGTGCGGCTCAGCTCGCGCACCATGACGCCGGTGCGCACCTCGGCGCCGGACGCCGCGGCGACCGCCTCGGGCAGGCCGCCCATGCCGCCCCTCAGCGTCGTGAACACCGGGCCGGCGTCCTTGGGGGCCTTCTCGGCGATGGCGCGGGCCGCCTGGAGCAGGGAGCGCTCGGTGCGGGCCGCCGTGGCGACGGCGGGCATGGTGGCGTCCAGCGAGAGCATCTCGGCGCGCCCGGCGTAGACGCCGCCGAGCAGCGGCTCGACCAGGCGGTCGAGGACCTCCCCGCCCATGCGGGCCCGGATGTAGGCCGCCACCGAGACGTCGGAGGTGATCAGGGTCGCGGGCAGCACCTGGTCGAACGGCACCCGGACCAGGCCGCCGGGCGACAGGACCCCGGAGCGGGCCAGCTCGGCGAGGTCGGAGGGAACGCCCATGACCTGCCCCTTGGGCATCGGCCGCAGCGCTCCCCTGCTGTAGATGGACGCCCCGACGGAGGCGGGATGGACCAGATCGACGCCGGCGCCGGCCATGCGCGCCAGCTCCTTGCCCTCCGGACGCCGGGCCAGCATGGCCTCCGCGCCCTCGTCCACCGGGATGCCCGCGACCTGCGAGGCGTGCAGCTTGCCGCCGATGCGCGAGGCGCCTTCGAGCACGGTGACCGCCACGTCGCCGTCCTCCTGGCGGAGGTGCAAGGCCGCGGCCAGCCCCGCGATGCCCCCGCCGACGACCACGACGTGCCGCCGAGTAGGTTCCATGCCCCCAGACGTTACCCTCCGGCACCGCCGGTGCGGGCCGCGGCTCCGCCGGGCCCCTGGTGCAGACCGTGACGGCATTGTGACGCGGCACGTCAAACCCGCCGAGAGGCCGCGTCGTCAACCATGACATGAGCAGATTACGATGCCGCCCGGCCCTCGCGGCGGCCCTGGCGGCGGCGGCCTTCGCGCTGTCCGGCTGCGGGGGCTCGGGCTCCTTGTCGGACGCGGCCGGGGCACCGGCGGTCGCCCAGCGGGACCAAGGCGAGGCCGGCCAGGCCGGCGACTCCACGAAGGTGGCGCCGCAGAAGGCGGCCCCCACCCCCGACGCGCTCCAGGCCGGCCCGCGGGCGATCGTGTACACGGGCGAGATGACGGTGCGGGTGAAGGACGTCACCGCGGCCTCCGACACCGCCAAGAGGATCGTCGCCGACGCCGGGGGCCGGCTGGACGGCGAGCAGGCGGCCGCCCTGGCGCGCCAGGACACCTCGACCCTGGTGTTCAAGATCCCACCGGACCACTACGCGACGGTGACCGACCGGCTCGGCAGGGAACTGGGCACCCGCGTGTCGCTGCGCCTGTCCACCGAGGACGTCACCGAGGAGATCGCCGACGTCGGCAGCCGCGTGAAGTCGGCCGAGGCGGGCCTGGACCAGCTCCGCTCTCTGCTGAAGAAGGCGAAGAACGTCTCGGAGGTGCTCAAGGTCGAGCGGGAGATCTCCGGCCGCGAGGCCGACCTGGAAGCCCTGCAGGCGCGCCGGCGCAGCCTTGCCACGCGCGTGGCCGACGGCACGCTCACCGTGCACGTGGAGGGGCCGGTGCGCCGGGAGCCCGTGGTGTACCGGCCGAAGCCCCAGCCGCCGAACTTCTTCACCGGCCTGCGGTCGGGGTGGACGACGCTCAAGCAGACGGCGCGGGTCGGCCTCGCGGTCTTCGGAGCGCTGCTGCCGTGGCTGGCGGTGCTCGCCGTGCTGTGGGCGGCGTACGTCGGCGCCCGCCGGGGGATCAGGGCGCTGCGCCGGGGGCGCGGCGGCGATGACGGCCCCGGCGTGGCCGTCCCGCCCGCGCCCCACCCCGGCGCGCCGCCAGAGCACACCCTCCCGGGGAATCGGTCGCCCGAGTCCCAGGACCCCCCGAAGGCGCCGGAGACGCCCGGAGGTGGGGCCGAGCCGGCCGACCGCCCTGTATGGCCCTTCTCCGGCCCCGCCGGACAGGGACACCCTCCACACTCCGGCGAACCGGGCCGGCCTGAGTAGTTCCCCTGTGCCCCTGTGCCCCTGTGACCCCGTGACCCGCGAACGTGCACCGGTCGCCCGCCGCGCGACGGCGCCGGCTTCGCCGCCCTACGTCCCGGCGACCCGGCGCCGCGGAGGGTCCCCCAGGGCGGAAAGAGCACCGAAGGCCCGACCGGGGCGTCTGCGGGGCCGGGGCCTCATAGACGAGGCCGGCCGAGGTCTCGTGGGGGAAGCCGGGCGGCCGGGGCTCGGGGACGCGGTCAGCGGGTTGAGGCTTCGTGGACGAGGTCGGTGAGGCGGGCGAGTTGGTCGGGGTCGGTCGTGGGGAGCACGCCGTGGCCGAGGTTGAACACGTGGCCGGCCGCCGCCCGCCCCCGGGCGAGGATGTCGCGGGCGCGCCGCTCGACGACCTCGAAGGGGGCGAACAGGATGGCCGGGTCGAGGTTGCCCTGCAGGGCCTTGCCCTCGCCGACGCGGCGCGCGGCCTCGTCCAGGGGGACGCGCCAGTCGACGCCGACCACGTCCGCGCCGGCCTCGCCGAGCAACCCGAGCAGCTCTCCGGTGCCCACGCCGAAGTGGATGCGCGGCACGTCGAGGTCGGCCAGGCCGGCGAAGATGCGGCTGGTGTAGGGCAGGACGAACTCGCGGTAGTCGTCGGGGGCCACCGCGCCGACCCAGGAGTCGAACAGCTGGAGGGCCGAGGCGCCGGCGTCGGCCTGGACCCGCAGGTAGGCCAGCGTGATCTGGGTGAGGCGGTCCATGAGCGCGTGCCACAGCGCCGGCTCGCCGTACATCATGGCCTTGGTGTGGTCGTGGTTCTTGGACGGGCCGCCCTCGATGAGGTAGGACGCCAGCGTGAAGGGGGCTCCGGCGAAGCCGATGAGCGGCGTGGGGCCGAGCTCCTTGGTCAGCGCGCCGATGGCCTCGGCGACGTAGGGCACGTCGCCGGGCGACAGGTCGCGCAGCGCGGCGACCGCGGCGGCGTCCCTGATCGGGGCGGCGACGACGGGGCCGACGCCGGGCTGGATGTCCAGGTCGACGCCGATGGCCTTGAGCGGCACGACGATGTCGCTGAAGAAGATCGCCGCGTCCACGCCGTAGCGCCGCACGGGCTGCATCGTGATCTCCACGATGAGGTCGGGCGTGGCGCAGGCCGTGAGCATGGGCACATCGGCGCGCACGGCGCGGTACTCCGGCAGCGCGCGCCCCGCCTGACGCATGTACCAGACGGGCGTGTGCGGCACGGGCAGACCTCTGCACGCGCGGATGAACGGGGACTCGGCGGTCTCGGGATTCACCTGACCAGAGTGCCACGCCGGTCACGTGGTCGGCGCATCGCCTGGCCGGGGGAACAGGGGGGCCGCGCCGCGCGGAAGGGGGCCGGCGGCCGCCCGCAGGGGCCGCGCCGCGCGGAAGGGGACCGGCGGCCGCCCGCAGAGGCCGCGCGGCCGTCGGAGGCGGCGCCGGCGGGCCCGGCGGAAACAAGTCCGCCGCCTTCCTGGAGGTCGACGGCAAAGTTTGCCGCGAAAAAGTTACCTACCAGGCCGATGTCCGGTCATGGTGAACGACGTGGCGATCCGTACAATATGTCTGGTTCAGTAGGGGCAGTCTGCGGCCCGGACGGCCGCCGACCGCGCCAATCAGCGGCCAAGCGCAGGTACAGTACGTCTCACGCGAGGTTCGTGATCATGTCACGGCTAGTTCAAATGCTCCCCAAATCACCGCGCGGCGCTGATTCGGTGACCACTTTCGGGACACGCCGAGCGCGTTGCGGGGAAATGTCGCCGTGACGTGTCAACGTCGGACCAGCCCTCGAGTTCACGGACATGGCGCGCGCGGGGATGCGCCGGCCAGGCGGCGGCGCGCGCTCCTGTCCGTGCGAGCACTCGATCTTGGGACCCGACGAAAGGCCCGCGATGACCGCGATGTGGAGTTCCTCCGAGCACCGCACTGTGCATTGTGCGCTCCGTGCCGGCGAGCAGGGGTTCGAGGAGCAACCCCGCCACCACCTGCGCCACGGCCGGGTCTCCATGGAGCGTGGCGGCGCACCGGTGATGACAACTTGATCACCTTCGGTGTCCTCCGCGCATACCCCCCTGCTTCCGGCCCCGCCCGCTCCGTCCTACGCTGCCATCATGACCATCGGTGACGCGCCACCGGCCCCCGCCGCATTCCGGCGGGCGCTGGAAAGCCTGCGTCCCGCCGAGGTCAGGCCCGAAATCGAGCTGGAGGACATCCCCGCCCCCCAGCGGCTGGCCCCCTACTCCGGCGCGGTTGGCGCGTCGGTCTACCGCGACGACGACGAGCTCGCGGTCGGCCGGCTGATCATGCTGTTCGACCCCGACGGCCAGCGCGGGTGGGACGGCCCCTTCCGCCTGGTCGCCTACGTGCGCGCCGACATGGAGCCGGAGATCACCTCCGACCCGATGCTCGGCCCGGTGGCGTGGAGCTGGCTGACCGAGTCCCTGGACTCCCACCAGGCGCGGTACGCCGCCGCCGGCGGCACCGTCACGCGCGCGGTGTCGGAGGGCTTCGGCAACAAGGCCGACGACCCGGTCACCACCGAGCTGGAGCTGCGGGCCTCGTGGTCCCCCCTGGAGGAGGACCTGTCGGCCCACGTCGCCGCCTGGTGCGACCTCATCTGCCTCGCCGCGGGCATCCCACCCCTGCCACCTGACGTCGCGGCCCTGCAGCCGCGGACCGCGCGTCGCGAAGACCCGGAGTCCTTCAGGACGTGACCGACGAAGAGATCATCCCCGCATCCGAGATAGTGCCGCTTCTGGAGCCCCGCGAGGGAATCCCGCCGGTCATCGAGGACCCCGCCGCGCTCGCCGCGGCCGTCCAGGCGTTCGCCCAGGGCACCGGCCCGGTCGCCGTCGACGCCGAGCGCGCCTCCGGCTACCGCTACAGCGGCCGCGCCTACCTGGTCCAGCTGCGCCGCGCCGGGGCCGGCAGCGCGCTGATCGACCCCATCTCCTGCCCCGACCTGTCGCCGCTGGACGCCGCACTGGACGGCGCCGAGATCGTCCTGCACGCCGCCACGCAGGACCTCGCGTGCCTGGCCGAGCTGGGCCTGGTCCCCCGCAGGCTCTTCGACACCGAACTGGCCGGGCGGCTGCTCGGCTACGAGCGCGTCGGCCTCGGCACGATGGTGGAGAACGTCCTCGGCCTGCGCCTGGAGAAGGGCCACTCGGCGGCCGACTGGTCCCACCGCCCGCTGCCCGAGGACTGGCTGCGCTACGCCGTGCTGGACGTCGAGGTGCTCATCGAACTGCGGGACATGCTCTACGCGGAGCTGGAGAGCAGCGGCAAGCTGCCCTGGGCGCAGGAGGAGTTCGCCGCGATCCTCGCCGCTCCCCCGGCGCCGCCGCGCGTCGACCCGTGGCGGCGCACGTCGGGCATCCACCGGGTGCGCTCGCTGCGCGGCCTGGCGGTGGTGCGCGAGCTGTGGACGCTGCGCGACGAGCTCGCGCGGGAGGCCGACCTGGCCCCGGGCCGGGTGCTGCCCGACTCGGCCATCGTCACCGCCGCGCTCGAGCAGCCGCGCACGACCAAGGCGCTGACCGAGATCCCCCCGTTCACCGGGCGCAGCGCGCGGCGCCATCTGCGCGACTGGCTGAACGCCATCGGCCGGGCGCGCGTGCTGCCCGAGGCGGAGCTGCCGCAGCAGAGCGGCCCCGGCGACGGTCCGCCGCCCGCCAACCGGTGGGCCGACCGCGACCCCGCCGCGGCCAGGCGGCTGGCCGCCGCCCGCACGGCCATCACCGCGCTCGCCGACGCCAACCACATGCCCACGGAGAACCTCCTGCAGCCCGAGGCCGTGCGCCGTCTCACCTGGGAACCGCCGGACGACCTCGGCGACGACGCGGTGGCCGAGCGGCTGCGCCGGCTCGGCGCGCGCGAGTGGCAGATCGCCCTGACCGCCCACCCGCTGTCCAAGGCGCTGATCCGCCTGGCGGCCAAGGAGGACCTCGGCGGCTGAGCGCCGCCTCCGCAGGCCCGCCAGGGCGGCACCCGAGCAGGCGGGGTGTGCGCCGCCTCAGGGAGTGACCGGGGTGTGCGCCGCCGGGGCCGTGGTGGTCGCGGCCGTGCCCGGGGTGTCCAGCTTGCGGACGCTCTCGCGGAGCACGACCTGCCCGGCCACCGGCTCCACGCGGGGCGCGTCCTCGCTGGAGAGTGCGAGATCAAGGGCCATGGACCCCATGTGCGACAGCGGCAGCCGCACGGTGGTCAGCGAGGGGACCACGTCGCGCAGGGTGGGGATGTCGTCGAAGCCGGCCAGGGACAGCTCGCCGGGCACCTCGACGCCGCGCGCGCGGAAGGCGGCCAGCGCCCCCATCGCCATGACGTCGTTCACCGCGAACACGCAGGTGACCTCGGCGCCCATGTCCAGCAGCTCCTCGGCCGCGGCCTGCCCGCCGTCGCGGTCGAACCCGCCGTGCACGACGACGGGCGCGGGCAGGCCGAGCTCCGACAGCCCTTCGAGAAAGCCCAGCGTGCGGTCGGCGGCGGTGAACAGCCGCTTGGGGCCGGCCAGCACGGCGAACCGGCGGTGGCCCTGGCCGGCGATCGCGTGGGCCAGCTCGCGGGCGCCCTCGCGGTTGAGCGGGGCCACGGTGTCGGTGCCGAGGAGGTCCTGCCCGATCATGGCGACCCGGCCGCCGGAGGCGCGGTACACCTCCAGCTCGGCGCGCAGCCTGCCGAGCAGGTAGGCGTCGTCGACGCGGGACCCGGTGATCAGGACCGCGCGGGCCCGCTGGGCGTTCAGCGTGGCCACCAGGGCGATCTCGCGCTCGGGGTCGCGGTAGGTGGTGCCGAGGGTCACCACCATGTCGTGCAGGTCGGCCGAGCGGATGGCGCCGTCGGCGATGGCGGCGAAGTAAGGGTCGGTGAGGTCCTGGATGATCACACCCACGACGTTGCTGGCGCCCCGTGCCAGCGTCTGGGCGGCGG
This sequence comes from Sphaerisporangium sp. NPDC004334, assembly GCF_053602655.1. Classification (NCBI taxonomy): domain Bacteria; kingdom Bacillati; phylum Actinomycetota; class Actinomycetes; order Streptosporangiales; family Streptosporangiaceae; genus Sphaerisporangium; species Sphaerisporangium sp. NPDC004334. Next base: position 120,026 of record NZ_JBSGDZ010000002.1, on the reverse strand, counting down.
CGTCCACGCGGTAGCCGAGCTTGGCGGCCGAGGACTCGACCCTGACGCGCAGGGCCGCGCCGACCTGGCGGCTGCTGCCGTTGAGCACCCGCGACGCCGTGGCCAGTGACACCCCCGCGTGCCTGGCGACGTCCTCAAGCGTGATCATGGCGGTACTCCTCCTGCCTGCCGCCCCTCCCTCAATTGTGCGGCGCTTGGGGAGTGCCCGGTCACACGCTCCGCCGTCCTACCCGGCCATGCACTCCGCGACGTGGAGGAGCGGGTCCTGCCGGTACTGCCGGAACTCGGGCTCGCCCTGGTGCCGTTCGCGCCACCCGGCCACGGCTTCCTCACCCACAGCCGGACCGCATCGGCGGCGGGGCCGCCTTCCGGAGCGGAAGGCCCAGTAGGCGGTCGACCAGCGTGCCGACGTAGTCAGGCGTGAGTGCGCCCATCCCGAACAGGATGCGGATGTACATCGGGGCCAGGAGGTGGTCGAGGATGTCCAGCGTCTCAGGCGGGTGCTCGCCCCGTTCGCGGGCGCGGTCCAGCATGCCCTGGATCTGGCGGGCGCGCTCGGCCAGGAACTCGTCCCGCGCCTTGGCCCCGTTCTCGCCCGCCGTGGAAAGGGCGATGACCAGACGCAGCACCGCGAGCCCGTCGGGGCCGGTGACGTCGCGGGCCACGCCGGCGGCGTAGCTGCGCAGGTCCTGCTCCAGGCTGCCGGTGTCGGGGATGGGGGAGGTGGTGGTGAGCCAGGTGATCGCCACGTCCATGAGCAGCGCCTCCAGCGTGCCCCACCGGCGGTAGACGCTCGTGTCGGCCACGCCTGCGCGGGCGGCGATCTCTCCGACGGTGAAGTTGCCGTAGCCGCGCTCGGCGATGAGGGCGGTGACCGCCTGGTGCACCGCCGTACGGACGCGGGCGCTGCGCCCGCCGGGCCGCCTGGCTCGCTGCTGTTCCACCATGCGCCCAGCTTAACGCAGTCCGGACTTGCGTTTATGCGGATCTCTGCCCTACATTCCTTAACGCAGTCAACGCCTGCTTTTGGAGTGATCATGAAGCCGCTGTTCTTTCCTGACGACCACAGCTTCTGGTACGAGACCCTGCGCATCCTCGGCCACATCGCCTATGGCGGAGCCGACTTCGGCGAGGTGGCCGTCACCTGCGAGCGGATCGCCCCAGGCGACTACGAGAGCTGGTACGACGAGTGGCTGGCCACCGCCGACCGCGTGGCGGGCGAGGCTCGGTCCTCACTGACGGCGGGGCACCGCGTCAGCGCCCGCGACGCCTTCCTGCGTGCCTCGAACTACTACCGCGCCGCCGAGTTCTTCCTGCATGGCGACGCCGCCGACCCGCGCATCCGGCACGCCTACGACGCCTCGGTGGCCTGCTTCCGGGGCGCCGCGGCGCTCTTCACCCTGGCCGTCGAGCCGGTCGAGATCCCGTACGGGGACACCACCCTGCCCGGCTACCTGTACCGGGCCGACGGCACCGGCGCCGCCCGGCCCACCGTCGTGATGCACAACGGGTTCGACGGCACGGTGGAGGAGATGCACTTCTTTGGCGCCGCCGCGGCCGTCGAGCGCGGCTACACGGTGCTCGCCTTCGACGGGCCCGGGCAGCCGGGCACCCGCCATCACCAGGGCATGACGTTCCGCCCGGACTGGGAGAACGTGGTCGGCCTCGTCCTGGACCACGCCGTGACCCTGCCCGAGGTCGATCCCGCCCGCATCGCCCTGCTCGGCGTCAGCATGGGCGGCCTGCTCGCGCCCCGCGCCGCCGCCTTCGACCGGCGCGTCGCCGCCCTCATCGCGCTGGACGGCGTCTACGACCTGGGCGACATCACCACCTCGAGCATCCCCCTGCCGCGTCCCGAGGCCGAGCGCCGCCTGCGTGCGGAGCACGACCCGGAGCTCGACGCCATGATGCGGGCGGCCATGGCGTCCAGCCCCACGCTGCGCTGGGCCATCGAACACGGCATGTACTCCATGGGCGCCGCCAGCCCGCGCGCGTTCGGCGCCTCCTACCTGGACTACCACCTGCGCGACGGCATCGCCGAGAAGATCTCCTGCCCCACCCTGGTCTGCGCCGGAGCCGCCGACGGCTTCTTCGACGGCCAGCCCGAGCAGCTGTACGAGCACCTCACGTGCCGCAAGACGCTCATGACCTTCACCGAGGACGAGGGCGCGGACGCCCACTGCCAGTCCGGGGCCCAGCGCCTGGCCTTCGCCCGCCTCTACGACTGGCTCGACGACACCCTGACCGCCGGCGCTCCCGCCTGAATCCGCACCCCTGACCTCCGGCGTCCTCACCGGCACCCGGCCCCAACCCTCCCGCCCGCCCCCTTCGCACCCGATGGAGACCCCGATGACCTCCGTGATCGACCAGATCGACCGTGCGCTCGACATGACCGGCGCCATCGTCAAGGGCATCAGCGACGACCGGCTCGCGGCGCCTGCCCTCTGCCCCGGCTGGGACGTACGCACCGAGCTGAACCACCTGGTCGGCGGCATGCGCATCTTCGCCGCCGAGCTGACCGGGACCGACCCCGGCGGCGCCCACGAGGACGACTGGCTCGGCGCGGACCCGGCGGCCGCCTACGCTCTCGCCGCCGGCCTGGACCGGGCCGCCTGGCACCGCCCGGGCGCCCTGGACGGCACCGCGCGGCTGGGCTTCGGCACCGTCTCCGGACCGATGGCCGCGCTCATCCACCTCACCGAGGTCCTCGTGCACGGCGCCGGCCTGGCGCTGGCCACCGGTCAGGAGCGGCTCGTCGAGGACGAGCCCTGCGGCGAACTGCTCGGCGTCATGCTGGGCATGGACTTCGACGCCTTCCGCCGTCCGGGCATGTTCGGGCCGCCGGCGCCCGCCGCCGATGACGCCCCCGCCCATCGGCGGCTCCTGGCCTTCCTTGGCCGAGATCTCACTCAGCACTGACCCCTCCCGCGCCCAGAAGCGGTGCACGGCAAGACGAGGAGAACGGGAAGGGCCTACCCGGCGCGGGCCGCGGAAGGCTCCTCGACCCGGCTGTGCCGCCGCCCGTAGGCGAAGTACAGCACGATGCCCAGGGCCATCCAGACCAGGAACCGCACCCAGGTCTCGACCGGCAGGTTCAGCATCAGGTAGAGGCAGGCGAGCACCGACAGGACGGGCACCACGGGCACCAACGGCGTGCGGAACGCCCTGGGCAGGTCGGGCCGCGTCCGCCGCAGGATCATCACCCCGGCCGAGACCAGGATGAAGGCGAACAGCGTCCCGATGTTGACCAGCTCGGCCAGCGCGGACAGCGGGATGAACCCGGCCAGCAGCGCGGTGACCACGCCGATGATGATCGTGATGCGGTAGGGGGTGCCGAACCGCGGGTGCACGGTGGCCAGGCCGCCGGGAAGCAACCGGTCGCGGCTCATGGCGAAGAAGATGCGGCTCTGGCCCAGCATGAGGATCATCACGACCGTGGTCAGACCGGCGAGCGCGCCGATGCTGATGATGGTGGCGAGCCAGTCCTGGCCGACGACACGGAAGGCTCCGGCGAGCGGGGCCGAGCGGCTGAGCCGGTTGTACGGCTGCATCCCGACGACCACCAGCGAGACCGCGACGTACAGGACGGTGCACACGGCCAGGGAGGCGATGATGCCGATCGGCAGGTCGCGCTGGGGCCTGCGGGTCTCCTCGGCGGCGGTGGCCACCACGTCGAAGCCGATGAAGGCGAAGAACACGACGGCCGCCCCGACGAACACCCCGAGCAGGCCGTAGGCGACCGGGGTGATGCCGAAGACCACCTGGATCAGGGGCGCCTTGAGGCCGTGCACGGCCGGGGTCGGCTGGGCGTCCGGGACGAAGGGGGTGTAGTTGGCGCCCTTGACGAAGAACAGGCCCGCGACGATGACCAGCAGGACCACGGCCACCTTGACCGTGACGATGACCAGGTTGAACCGCGCGGACAGCTTGATGCCGGCCACCAGCACGGCGGTCAGCGCGAGCACGACGACGACGGCGGGCACGTTGAACGTCGCGTGCTCGCCGGCGAGGGAGTCCGGCAGGTGCACCCCGAGCGTCGCCATCAGCTCGGAGAAGTACCCCGACCAGCCGACGGCGACGACCGCGGCGCCGAGCGCGAGCTCCAGCATCAGGTCCCAGCCGACGATCCACGCGGGGAACTCGCCGATGGTGGCGTAGGAGAAGGTGTAGGCCGACCCGGCGACCGGCACGGTCGAGGCGAACTCGGCGTAGCAGAGCGCCGCGAGCGCGCAGACGACGCCCGCGACGACGAACGAAAGCGCGACGGCCGGTCCGGCGGTGTCGCGGGCGACCTGGCCGGTCAAGACGAAGATGCCGGTGCCGACGATCACTCCGACCCCGAAGACGGTCAGGTCCAGCGCGCTCAGGTTGCGCCGGAGCCGGTGCTCGCCCTCGGTGTCCTCGATCGACCGTTCAACAGACTTCGTCCGGAAAATCGACATCCGCGCCCCTTTTCCTCGACAACCGCCCGAGGACGCCTTCCCCTGAAAGCGCAGGTCATGCCTACCGTTACCTCAAATGTGGTCGAATGTGAGCACATGTCAGGCAGCCGTGGCCTTGCGGCCCGGCGTTCCCCGTTTCAGGGGTTCCCGTTTCACCGGTGCGCGCCCGGCGCGGGGGCCGGGTCTTACCGCTCCTCCACGGGCGGCGCCGGTCGGGCCCGGGGGCGGGAGCCGTGCGGACGTTCACCGAGGTCATGAGGGGCGGGCCGTCGGCCGCCGGGGGGGCGGCCGGGGTGGGGGGTCACCGTGCGGGGTCGGCCTCCAGGGCGGGTGAGCGCCGTGCGACGGCTTCGGTGATCGCGCGGGCGAGGTCCTGCCCGGTGAGGCCGATCTCGGCGAGGATCTTGGCCCGCTTGGCGTGGTCGAGGAACCGCTGCGGGATGCCGAAGGTGCGCACCGGGACGTCGACCCCGGCGTCCCTGAGCAGGCGGGCGACGGCGTCGCCGACCCCGCCGACCCGGCCGTTGTCCTCCACCACGGCGACCAGCCGGTGGGCCGCGGCGGCCTCGGCCAGAGCCTCGTCCAGCGGCTTGACCCAGCGCGGGTCGACCACGGTGGCCGAGATGCCCTGCGCGTCCAGCAGCACGGCGGCGTCCAGGGCGGGCTGGGCCATGGCACCGGCCGCGACCAGCAGCACGTCGGCGTCCTGGCCGCCCGCGCGCAGCACGTCCATGCGGCCCAGGCGCCCGGCGGCGGGGATCTCGGGGCCGAGGGCGCCCTTGGGGAAGCGCACCACGGTCGGGCCGTCGTCGATTTCGACGGCCTCGGCGAGCAGTTCGCGCAGCCGGGCGGCGTCGCGCGGGGCGGCGATCGACAGCCCCGGGACGACCTGGAGGATGGACATGTCCCACATGCCGTTGTGGCTGGGCCCGTCGTCCCCGGTGACCCCGGCGCGGTCGAGCACGACGGTGACCGGCAGGCGGTGCAGGGCGATGTCCATGAGGAGCTGGTCGAAGGCCCGGTTGAGGAAGGTGGCGTAGACGGCGACCACGGGGTGCAGCCCGCCGAGGGCCAGGCCGGCGGCGCTGGTGAAGGCGTGCTGCTCGGCGATGCCGACGTCGTAGGTGCGGTCAGGGTAGGCCTCGGCGAAGGCGGCCAGGCCCGTGGGGTGCAGCATGGCCGCGGTGATCGCCACGATGTCGCGCCGCTCGGCGCCGAGGCGCACGAGCTCCTGGCCGAAGACGTTGGTCCAGCTGTGCGGCTTGGGCTGCTCCTCGCCGGTGAGGGGGTCGAACGGCGCGGGCGAGTGGAAGCGGTCCTCGTCGTGGTTCTCGGCGTGGGAGTAGCCGTTGCCCTTGATGGTGAGGACGTGCACGATGACCGGCCCGCGGAAGGCGCGGGCCTTGCGCAGCGCGGCCTCGACGGCCTGCTCGTCGTGGCCGTCGATCGGGCCGACGTACTTCAGGCCGAGGTCCTCGAACATCACCTGGGGCGCCAGGACGTCCTTGATGCCCTTCTTGACGCCGTGCAGCGTCTCGTACAGCGGCGGGCCGACCACGGGCACCCGGCTGAGGTTGTGCTTGACGGACTCCAGCAGGTGTTCGTACCTCTGGGTCATGCGCAGGGACGCCAGGTGGGAGGCGAGCCCGCCGATGGTGGGCGAGTAGGACCGGCCGTTGTCGTTGACCACGATGACCAGCGGCAGGTCGGGGTCCTTGGCGTGGCCGGCGATGTTGTTGAGCGCCTCCCAGGCCATGCCGCCGGTCAGCGCGCCGTCGCCGATGACCGCGACGACCGTGCGGCCGGCCTCGCCGCGCAGCTTGTAGGCCTTGGCGAGGCCGTCCGCGTAGGACAAGGCGGTGGAGGCGTGGGAGTTCTCGATGACGTCGTGGTCGGACTCGGCCTGGCACGGGTATCCCGACAGGCCGCCCTCCTGACGCAGGGTGTCGAAGTCGCCGGAGCGGCCGGTGAGCATCTTGTGGACGTAGGCCTGGTGGCCGGTGTCCCACAGGATGCGGTCGCGCGGGGAGTCGAAGACCCGGTGCAGCGCGATGGTCAGCTCGACGACGCCGAGGTTCGGGCCGAGGTGGCCGCCGGTGCGGGAGGTGATGGACACGAGCAGGTCGCGGATCTCGGCCGCCAGGGCGGGCAGCTCGCCGACCTCCAGGCGCTTGAGATCTCCCGGACCCTTCACCGATTCCAGCAGGCCGGCCTTGTCCGCGCCCGAACCTTCGGTTCGCTGGGTCCGCTCGCTCACGGAATCATCTCCTCCGCCTCTTACCGACGCCCGTCGAGTCTATTCACCGGAGGGGTCCGCCCCTCCGGCTCGCCCCCAGGGTCCCACCCCTGCGGCGCCTTTGGGACATGCACGGAAAACCTCCACAACTTGTCCACATTAGATCGGTTTTACGCCAAGCGCGCAGCTCGCGTACCCTCACGGAACCATGCGAACTTCGTCGCTGCCTGTGCTGTTCATGCTTATTGCCGGATTGATCGTCGGCAGTGGGCCGGCCGCCGCCGCCCAGGCCGCCCACCCGGCCGCCTACCCGGTCGGCGACACGGGCGTCCTGACGCGAAATCCGCTGTACACGACGGGCCGCCTGCCGTGGAGCTCCTGCCCGGAGCGGCCGGTGCGGCCCGGCGACGTGGCCTCGGTGCGCGCCTACCTCGCGCCGCTGCTGCGGTGCCTGGACGCCGTGTGGGCGGTGCAGCTCCAGAAGGCCCGCATCCCGTTCAGCACGCCGACTGTGAGGTTCATCACCAAACCCGAGCGGACGTGCGGCGACAAGTGGGGCCACGACGTCCAGGCGCTGTACTGCGGCCGCGACCGGCGGATCACCGTGCTGCTGGACAAGGACAGCGTGGCCACCCCTCAGGACCTGTTCCTGCTGGACGTGATCGCCCACGAGTACGGCCACCACGTGCAGTACCTGGCCGGCATAGCCCGCGCCTACGACGGGATGGACAGCCGCGGCAGGGCGGAGGCCGAAGAGCAGGACCGCAGGCACGAGCTTCAGGCCGAGTGCCTGGGCGGGGTCTTCATCGGCGGCGTGTGGCCCTCCCTGAAGCGCACCGGCGCGGAATGGAAGGACCTGCTGGCCATCGAACGCCGCAGCGGCGACGAGAACTACAAGGTGCGCGACCACGGCAAGGGCGCCAACATCGCCGGATGGCTGGACCGCGGCTTCCGCGCCGCCTCGCCCTCCGCCTGCAACACCTGGAGCGCCTCGGCGTCCGCGGTCTCTTGAGACGGGCCACCGGACGCGATCTGCCTTATTTATCGGCCCTTACGCATACATAGCGGCTACTCTCCTCTGCTGTGATCAGTCGAAAGCGCTCCACCACGCTGTCGGCCGGACTACTTGCGGGTATCTGCCTCGCGGCCTCGGCGCCGGGCATTCCCGCGACAGCGGCGTCCTACCCGGTGAAGCGCGCCGCGCTGACCCGCAGCCCCCTGTACACCTCCGGAAGGCTCCCCGCGGCGCGGTGCCCGGAGAAGCCCGTGACACCCGGCAGCGTCGCCTCCGCCAAGAGATACGTGCTGCCGCTGCTGGACTGCCTCGGCGCGTCGTGGAAGACCCAGCTCGCCAAGGCGCGCATCCGCTTCTCCGAGCCGGGTGTGCAGTTCATCACCCGGCCGGGGCGCGTGTGCGGGCACAGCTGGCCCAAGAACGCCCAGGGACTGTACTGCCCCTCGCAGCGGCGCATCGTCGTCATGCTCGACAAGCACCTCACCCGGCAGGCCGAGGACCTGTTCCTGATGGACGTGATCGCCCACGAGTACGGCCACCACGTGCAGAACCTGTCCGGCATCGAGGCCGCGTTCAACGGCCTGGCCTACCGCGGCAAGCCGGAGTACTACGAGCAGTACCGCCGCCTGGAACTGCAGGCCGAGTGCTTCGCCGGGGCGTTCATCGGCAGTGTCTGGGACTCCCTGGACCGCACCTCCGACGACTGGGACTATCTGCTGGAGGCCACCCGCGAGAGCGGCGACGAGCGCACCAAGGTGCGCGACCACGGCAAGGGGCGCAACATCGCCAACTGGCTGAGCCGCGGCTTCAAGGCCGCCGGCCCCGGCGCCTGCAACACCTGGGGCGCCGGCGCGGCGATGGTCGCCTCCGCGCCCGCGTAGCCCGGACGCCCCCGCTCAGGCCCCGACTCGGGCCAGGGCGTCCAGGGGGTCGGCGAGCACCTTGGCGAACGCCAGCTCGGCCGCGCCCACGAGGGTGGTGTCGTCGCCGAGCATCGGGGTGCGCAGGCGCAGGGTCTCGCGGGAGGCGTACAGCACGTCCGTGGTGATGCGGCTGCGCACCTGCGCCGCCGCCCCCAGGTAGATTTCGCGCAGCATGCCGCCGAAGATGACGATCTCGGGGTTGAAGATGTTGACCAGGTTGGCCACGCCCAGGCCGAGCCAGTCGCCGACGCGCGCCAGCGCCTCCTGGGCGATGCTGTCGCCCCGGTCGGCGGCGTCCACGACCGCGCGCACGGCGTCGCGCCCGATCTGCGGGCCGAACCGGCCGGCGGCCTCCAGCAGCGCGCGCTCCCCCACCTCGGCCTCCAGGCAGCCGTGCGACCCGCACCCGCAGGGCCGGCCGCCCGCGTTGACCACCATGTGGCCGACCTCGCCGCCGTAGCCGCCGTGCCCGCCGAGCAGCTGGCCCGCGGTGATGATGCCGCCGCCGACGCCGACGTCCCCGTGCAGGTAGATCAGGTCACGGCTTCCGACGCCGACCCCGCGGGCCTGCTCCGCGAGCGCGCCCACGTTGGCGTCGTTGCCCACGACGACCGGCACCCCGAGCCCCAGCCTGCGTTCCAGCTCCTCGCCCAGCGGAATGTCGAAGACCCCCAGGTTGGGACTGAAGCGGACGAACCCATCAGAGTGCCGCACCCCACCGGAGAAGGCCACGCCCGCGCCGACGCACACGGTGTCGGAGCGGGTCTTGCCCAGCATCTGGCCGGTGAACGCGACCAGGCGCTCGACCTCGTTCTCCATCGCGAACACGCCGCGCCGGCGGGTGGTCTCGCACCGGTCGAGTATCACCCCGCCGAGCCCCACCCGCGCGGCCACCAGGCGGTCGACCCCGATGTCGTACGCGAGCACGTACACGCGCGCCGACTCGGGCCGCACCACGAGGGAGGGGCGTCCGGCCCTGCCGGTCTCCCTGGGCAGCTCCTCCCGCACCAGGCCCGCCGCCGTCAGGTCGGCGGTCAGGGCCATGATGGTGCTGCGGTTGAGCCCCATCCGCGTGGTCAGCTCGGCGCGGGACGTCGGGCCGCCCAGGTGCACGTGACGCAGCAGGGCTCCGAGGTTGTGGCGGCGGATCTCCTCCTGCGAGGGTCCCGCGCGCATCATCGGCGTTCCTCTGCTCGTTGCTCGTCCGGTCCGGGTGGGGGGTCAGGTGGCACCGGACCGGCGATCACCTGAGCCCAGAGGCGGCCGCCCGCTTGCGCGACAGCGCGTCGACCCCGGCGGCCAGCAGCAGCACCAGCCCGGTGACGATGTACTTGACGCTGGCGCTGTAGCCCATCAGGCCCATGCCGTTGTTGATCACGGCGACGACGGCGCCGCCGAGGATGGCGTCCAGCACCCGGCCCTTGCCGCCGAACAGGCTCGTGCCGCCGATGACCGCGGCGCCCACGGCGAACAGCAGCACGTCGCTGCCGCCCGTGCTCGGGTCGACCGAGCTGGCCTGGGAGGCCAGGATGATGCCGCCGATCGAGGCCATGCCCGAGCAGATGACAAAGGCGCTGACCCGGATGCGGTCCACGTTGATGCCCGCGCGGCGGGCCGCCTCGGCGTTGCCGCCGACCGCGTAGATGTGCCGCCCGTAGGCGGTGCGGCGCAGGATGAACGTCCAGAAGATCAGCAGGGCCAGCACGACGGGCACGACGATCGGCACGCCCTTGAGCGACACCAGCAGGGCGTTGCGGCTGCGCTCGAGGTTCAGCGCGTAGACGGCCAGACCGCCGAGGATCGCCAGGGCACCAACCCTGACGGCGATGATGCCGGCGGTGTCGGCGGCGAGCCCGCGCCCGGCGCGGCGGCGCGCCCGTACGACCTGGATGGCGGCGTAGACCACGACGCACACCACGTAGAGGATCCAGCCCAGGGACGTCGGCAGGTTCTTGTTCTCGATCGCGATGATCACCGGATCGCGGATGGCGATGTTGTTGCCCTCGTTGACCAACACCAGCAGCAGCCCCTGGAAGCCCAGGAAGGCGGCCAGGGTCACCACGAACGAGGGGATGCCGAGCTTGGCGACCAGCGCGCCGAGGATCAGTCCGATCACGACGCCGGTGAGGATCGCCGCCCCGACGCTGATGTACCACGGCTGCCCGTTCTGGGTCATCATCACCGCGAGCACCGCGGCGCACACGCCGCTGGTGTACCCGGCCGACAGGTCGATCTCGCCGAGCAGCAGGACGAAGACCAGCCCCATGGCGATCATGCTGATCGCGGCGCCCTGGGTGAACAGGTTGGCGAAGTTGATCGCCGAGAGGAACACCGGCCGCAGGATGGCGAAGGCCGTGCACAGGACCAGGAGCCCGAGGATGGCGGGCAGCGCGCCCATGTCACCGCCCCGCACGCGTCCGATGTAGGCGCGGGCGTTGCCGCTGACGCTCGGGGCCGGCGCCGCGGTCTGCTTGCCGGGAACCATCGTCGTACTCATGCGGTGACTCCGTTGACGTTCTGCAGGCCGAGCTCGCCACTGCGTCCCGAGGTGATCAGCTCGACGACCTGTGAGTGGGTGACATCGGACGCCTTGACCTGGGCGGCCATCCGGCCCAGGTAGAGCGCCGCGATGCGGTCGGAGACGGCGAAGACGTCGTTCATGTTGTGGGAGATGAGGATCACGGCCAGGCCGTTGTCGGCCAGGCGGCGCACCAGCTCCAGCACCTGGGCCGTCTGTGCGACGCCGAGCGCCGCGGTCGGCTCGTCCAGGATGACGACCTTGCTGTTCCACAGCACGGCCTTGGCGATGGCCACGGTCTGCCGCTGGCCGCCGGACAGGCTCGACACGTGCTGGCGGATCGACTTGACGGTGCGCACCGAGAGGCTGTCGAGCGTCTTGGCCGCCATCTCCTCCATCGTCGCCTCGTCCAGCACCAGGCCGCTCTTCTTCTCGCGGCCGAGGAACATGTTCTGGACGATGTCGAGGTTGTCGCAGAGGGCGAGGTCCTGGTAGACGATCTCGATGCCGAGGTCGGCGGCCTCGCGGGGGCTGTTGACGTGCACGGGCCTGCCGTCGAACAGGAACTCCCCCGCGTCGGCCGTGTAGGTGCCGCCGATGCACTTGACCATGGTGGACTTGCCTGCGCCGTTGTCGCCGACCAGGGAGGTGACCTCGCCGGCGTAGGCCGAGAAGGCGACATTGTGCAGGACCTGCACGGGACCGAAGCTCTTGTCGAGCCCCCGGATCTCCAGGACGGGTTGGGATGACACGTTGCTCCTCAGGGACTGACGGTACGTCACCCGCATCCCCGCGGGGAGGCCCCTTGCCGGGACCTCCCCGCGGGAGCGTGAGCCGTGCCGAACCGCGGTTCTACTGGACTCCGGCCTCGGTGCACTTGGCGGCGTACTCGCCCTTGCACAGTTCGTCCTTGGTGACGAACCCGTCCGCGACGACGTCCTTGACGTTCTCGAAGGTGACCGCGAGCGGGTCGAGCAGGACGGCGGGGACGTCCTGGCCGGTCTGGGTGTCCTTGGTCGTGCCGCTGACCGAGGGCTTCTCCCCCTTGGCGAGCGCGACGGCGAGCTGGGCCGCGGCGTCGGCCTCCTTCTTGACCGCCTTGTAGACCGTCATGCACTGGTCGCCGACCAGGATGTTCTGCAGGCCCTGGACGCCGGCGTCCTGCCCGGTCACCGGGACCTTGCCGTTGAGCTTCTGCTTCTTCAGCACGGTGATGGCCGCGTTGCCCAGGTTGTCGTTGGCCGCGAGCACGCCGCCGATCTTGGGCTCGGAGGTCAGCATCTGCTCGAAGATCGTGTTGGCCTTGCGCGGGTCCCAGTCGGGAACCGACTGGTCGGGACCCTTCTTGTAGTCGCCCGAGTCGTACTTGGGCTTCAGGACGCCGTCGTAGCCCTCCTTGAACTGCGTGGCGTTGTTGTCGGTGGGCGAGCCGTTCAGCTCGGCGATGATGGGCTTGTCGACCTTCTTGTCGGTCAGGCACTTCACCAGGCCCTCGCCCTGCAGCTGGCCGACCTTGACGTTGTCGAAGCTGACGTAGTACGAGGCGCCGCCGCCGAGGGTGAGGCGGTCGTAGTCGATGACCGGGACGCCCTGGCCCTTGGCCTTGTCGATGACGGCCTTGCCGGTGCCGCTGTCGAGGTTGACGATCAGCAGGACGGTGGCGCCGCTGGTGATCATCTGGTCGGCGATCGTCTGGAACGCGGTCTTGTCGTTCTGCGCGTTCTGGATGTCGTACTCCACCCCGGCGGCCTTGAAGGCCTCTTCGAGGTACTTGTGGTCCGCGGTCTCCCAGCGGGGCGAGGACTTGCTGTCGGGCAGGATGACGCCGATCTTGCCCGCCGGCTTGGCGGCGGCGGACGACGCCGGGGCGCTGCCGCTCGGAGCCGCGCCGGAGTCACCGCTGTCGCCCCCGCAGGCGGTGAGACCGAGAGAGAGCGCCGCCGCGGCGGCGGTCAGGCCGAGGATCCCCTTGCGCATGGATGCACCGGGTCCTTTCTACAGAGATGGCCACTGACGGCGTGGCACGGGGGTCTGTTCGGGAGGTGCCCGGCCGAGCTCTGACCGGGGATGGCACGGCTGTCACCGGGTCGCGGATTTTGCCGTTTCCTTGAATGTTGTTTGCGGCAACGTATTCCGTCCCGGAGCCGGATACCAGACCTGGAAGGGTCAAGATTTGTTGTCTCCGGTAACAATCGGGAAACGCGCCCTTAACTGCCCAGGCTCTGCCCGATCAACACAAGAGCTGACATGGCGGCTACCGCGAGGATTCCCGCCCTGACCCGGCCGCCGTCCAGGAACCGCCGCAGCGGGCCGGAGACGGCGAAGCCCGCGACCATGAACGGGATGAGCACGGCCCCGGCCACCGCCGACCGGGCGGGCAGCTTGCCGACGGCGGCGAGCAGGGCCAGCGACTGCGCGGCCGACAGGAAGAAGTACAGGGCGAGCGTCGCCCGGATCTGCGGCCCCTTGGCGTGCTGGTAGACGATGCCCATGGGCGGGCCGCCGATGCCGGTCGCCGTGCCGGTGATCCCCGAGATGAACCCCGCGCCGGCCAGCGTGGCCCCGTTGCGCGGGACGGCGACCGCCGAGGCGGTGACCGCCACCGCGACCAGCACCATGAGGCCGACGAACAGGCCGAGAACGCGGGTGCTGACGTACACGACGACGAGGGCGCCGAGGGCGCTGCCCGGCAGCCGGCCGAGCAGCGCGAACCCCAGCCCCCTCCAGTCGACCCTGCGCCACTCGGCGGCCAGGGTGAACAGCGGCAGCGTCACGTTGACGATCTGGACGGCCCCCGGCATCACGCTCGGATCGAGCACCGTGATCAGCGGCGCGGCCACCAGGCCGAGGCCGAAGCCCACCCCTCCCTGCACGATGGCGCCCACGAACACCGCCACGCCGGCGACCAGCACGTAAAAGCCCTCGACACCCATGCGTGGCACAGTAGAGGCAGGCCGCCCACCCGCCGCAACGGATTATCGGCCGCCCGCAACCGCTGATCGGGGCCTTGCGGAGGTCACCAGGCGACCGGGAGCCGGTGCACCCCGTAGATCGCCATGTCCGACCGCGTCGCGACCTGCTCGGGTTCGATGGCCAGGCGCAGGCCGGGGAAGCGCCGCAGCAGCGCGGGATAGCCGACGCGCATCTCCGCGCGGGCGAGCTGCTGGCCGATGCACTGGTGGACCCCGTGCCCGAAGGCCAGGTGCCCGGTCGCCGGGCGGGTGACGTCGAAGGCGTCGGGGGCCGGGAACTGCGCGGGGTCGCGGTCGGCGGCGGCGACCGACACCGTCACCGTCTCCCCCGCCCTGATCATGTGGCCCTCGACCAGGACGTCCTCGGTGGCCGAGCGGAGCAGGCCGATGTGGATGATGCTCAGGTAGCGCATCAGCTCCTCCACCGCGGCCCCGGCCCGGCGGCCGGGGTCCTCCCGCAGCGCGGCGAGCTGCCCGGGGTTGCGCAGGAGCGCGAAGGTGCCGAGCGCCAGCATGTTGGCGGTCGTCTCGTGGCCGGCGATCACCAGCAGCATCGCCACGCCGGCGATCTCCTCCTTGGTGAGCTGCCGGGTCGCCACCAGGTTGCCGATCAGGTCCTGCGCCGGCCGCGCCCGTTTGCCGTCCACCAACTCCAGCATGAACCGCATCAGCTCGTCCTTCGCCCGGCGGACCATCTCCGGGGTGGAGGCGAGATCGAGCATCACCTCCGACTGCCGCTGGAAGTCCTCCTGCGCCTCGACGGGCACCCCGATCAGCTCGCAGATCACCAGGGAGGGCAGCGGCAGGGCGAACGCGCGCACCAGGTCGGCCGGCGGGCCGGCCTGCTCCATCCCGTCCAGCAGGTCCTCGGCGATCTGGGCGATCCTCGGTTCCATCTCCTTGGCCCGGCGCAGGGTGAACTGGCCGGTGAGCAGTTTGCGGACGCGGGTGTGCTCGGGCGGGTCCTGGTGCAGGAAGAAGCCGGGCACGTCGGCGAACATCGCCTGGGTGAGCCGCCCGCCGACCGGCGGGTGCAAAACCTTAAGGTCGGTGCTGAACCTCGGGTCGGCGAGCACGGCGCGCGCGGCGGCGTAGCCGGTGACCAGCCATCCCACGTGCCCGTCGGCGTACAGCATCGGCCGGATCGGGCCCTCCTCGCGCCACCGGGCCAGCTCCCCGGGCGGGTCGAAGGGGTTCGGGCGTTCGAGGGAAAGGGTAACCGGCCGTGACATCGCGTGCGTCATGATGCGCTCCTCCCTTTCTCCCAGACCCTACAAGCGGGGACATTCCGCTATATGAAGGGAGTTATCGGGCGGAGTAAAGATTCGACAGGACGCCGTGCGGCCCGGGGCGCCAGGCGCCGCCGGGCCGCACGGGACGCGACGTCCCGTCGGCGGGGCCCCGACGGGCCCCGCGTCCGCCAGGCCCGCGGGCCCGGCTCGGGGTCTCAGCTCTTGGCGAGCAGCGAGCGCAGGACGTACTGCATGATGCCGCCGTGGCGGTAGTACTCCGCCTCGCCGGGGGTGTCGATGCGCACGACGGCCTGGAACTCCTTGTCCCCCGCCTTCACCGTGACGGTGGCCGGGGTCGTCCCCGCGTTGAGTTCCTCGACGCCGGTGATGTCGAAGGTCTCCTCGCCGGTGAGGCCGAGCGAGGCGGCGCTCTCGCCCTCGGGGTACTGCAGCGGCAGCACGCCCATGCCGATCAGGTTGGAGCGGTGGATGCGCTCGTAGGACTCGGCGATCACCGCGCGGACGCCGAGCAGCGCCGTGCCCTTGGCGGCCCAGTCGCGCGAGGACCCCGAGCCGTACTCCTTGCCCGCCAGCACCACCAGCGGGACGCCCGCCGCCTGGTAGTTCGAGGAGGCGTCGTAGATCGTCGAGACCGGGCCGTCCTCCTGCGTGAAGTCGCGGGTGAAGCCGCCCTCGGTGCCGGGCGCGATCTGGTTGCGAAGGCGGATGTTGGCGAAGGTGCCCCGGATCATCACCTCGTGGTTGCCGCGGCGCGAGCCGTAGGAGTTGAAGTCCTTGAGCTGAACCCCGTGCTCCTTGAGGTACAGCCCCGCGGGCGAGTCGGCCTTGATCGAACCGGCCGGGGAGATGTGGTCGGTGGTCACCGAGTCGCCGAGCAGCGCGAGCACGCGGGCTCCGGCGATGTCGGTCACCGGCTCCGGCTCGCTCGGCATGCCGTCGAAGTAGGGAGCCTTGCGGACGTAGGTCGACTCGGGGTCCCACTCGAAGGTGTCGCCGGTCGGGATCGGCAGCGACCGCCAGGTGTCGTCGCCCTTGAACACGTCGGCGTAGTCGCGCCGGAACATGTCCTCCCCGATCGAGGAGTTGACGACCTCGGCGATCTCCTCGGCCGAGGGCCAGATGTCCTTGAGGAACACCGGCTCGCCGTCGGTCCCGGTGCCGAGCGGCTCGGTGTTCAGGTCCAGGTCCATCGTGCCGGCCAGCGCGTAGGCGACGACCAGCGGCGGCGAGGCCAGGTAGTTCATCTTGACGTCGGGGTTGATGCGCCCCTCGAAGTTGCGGTTGCCCGACAGCACCGCGGTGACGGCCAGGTCGCCCTCCTGGACGGCGGCCGAGATCTCCTCCGGCAGCGGGCCGGAGTTGCCGATGCAGGTGGTGCAGCCGTAGCCGACCAGGTTGAACCCGAGCTTGTCCAGGTAGGGCGTCAGGCCTGACCGCTCGAAGTAGCCGGTGACGACCTGCGAGCCGGGCGCGAGGGAGGTCTTCACCCAGGGCTTGCGGGTGAGGCCCTTGTCCACGGCGTTCCTGGCGAGCAGGGCCGCGCCGATCATGACGTACGGGTTGGAGGTGTTGGTGCAGGAGGTGATGGCGGCGATCACCACGGCGCCGTGGTCCAGCTCGAAGGAGGCGCCGTCGGCCAGCGTGACCGGGATGGGGCTGCTCGGCCGGGCGGAGCCCTCGGCGGCCGCCGCGGCGTGCGGCCTGTCCTGCTCCTTGTCGTGCCCGTCGGCCTGGGCGTTGGAGGCGGGGGCGTCGGAGGCCGGGAAGGACTCCTTGCCCTCCTCGTCCACGCCCTCGGCGTCGGGGACGAAGACGCGCACGTCACGGCGCCAGGTCTGCTTGGCGGCGGTCAGCGCGATGCGGTCCTGCGGGCGCTTGGGGCCGGCGATGGCCGGGACGACCGTCGACAGGTCCAGCTCGATGTACTCGGAGAAGACCGGCTCGCTCGCGGGGTCGTGCCACAGGCCCTGCTCCTTGGCGTACGCCTCGACCAGGGCGACCTGCTCGGGGGCGCGGCCGGTGAGCGTGAGGTACTTCACCGTCTCGTCGTCGATCGGGAAGATCGCGCAGGTGGAGCCGAACTCGGGGCTCATGTTGCCGATCGTCGCGCGGTTGGCCAGCGGCACCGCCGCGACGCCCTCGCCGTAGAACTCGACGAACTTGCCGACGACGCCGTGCTCGCGGAGCATCTCGGTGATGCGCAGCACCAGGTCGGTGGCGGTCGCCCCGGCGGGCAGCTCGCCGGTGAGCCGGAAGCCCACCACCCGGGGGATCAGCATGGAGATCGGCTGGCCGAGCATGGCGGCCTCGGCCTCGATGCCGCCCACGCCCCAGCCGAGCACGCCGACGCCGTTCTCCATGGTGGTGTGGGAGTCGGTGCCGACGCAGGTGTCGGGGTAGGCCTTGCCGTCGCGGGTCATGACCACGCGGGCCAGGTGCTCGATGTTGACCTGGTGCACAATGCCTGTGCCGGGCGGGACGACCTTGAACTCGTCGAACGCCGTCTGGCCCCAGCGCAGGAACTGGTAGCGCTCGCGGTTGCGCTCGTACTCGCGCTCGACGTTGCGCTGGAAGGAGTCGGGGCCGCCGAAGAAGTCGACGATGACCGAGTGGTCGATGACCATCTCGGCCGGCGCCAGCGGGTTGATCCTGGCCGGGTCGCCGCCCAGGTCGCGCACGGCCTCGCGCATGGTGGCCAGGTCGACGACGCAGGGCACGCCGGTGAAGTCCTGCATGATCACGCGGGCGGGCGTGAACTGGATCTCCACGCTGGGGGCCGCGGTGGGGTCCCACCCGCCGAGCGCCCGGATGTGGTCGGCGGTGATGTTGGCGCCGTCCTCGGTGCGCAGAAGGTTCTCGAGAAGGATCTTCAAGCTGTACGGGAGGCGCGCCGACCCCTCGACGGCGTCCAGCCGGTAGATCTCGTATGCCGCGTCACCGACGCGGAGTGTGTCACGGCTGCCGAAGCTGTTGGCGGACACGGAGACTCGCCTCCCTCATTTCACACTCATCGCCACTGATGATGGGTCGCAGACTGTGCCTGGTTCGCC
Source organism: Sphaerisporangium sp. NPDC004334 (assembly GCF_053602655.1). NCBI lineage: Bacteria > Bacillati > Actinomycetota > Actinomycetes > Streptosporangiales > Streptosporangiaceae > Sphaerisporangium > Sphaerisporangium sp. NPDC004334. The sequence continues at coordinate 101,617 of NZ_JBSGDZ010000002.1, read as the reverse complement.
CCATAGATCCTGCCGCACCGGCGGAGTGCCGCCGCCAGTTAGGTACTCCTAACCGAACACGGCCTCTCGGATCTCTCGACATCAAGATATCGGGTGTTATATCTCGACATCAAGTTACTCATGGGTAGCGAGGAGCGCGACGAGGGCCCGAGACGGGACGCGAGGCAGTGCGGGACGGCGGGACGGTCCGCGGCGAGGCGAGCGGGAGACGCTAGAGGGACGGCATGAGACGTGCCGCGAACAGGCCGATCACGACCACCGACAGCACCGGGCCGAGGATCTTGATCTCGAACACCCTCCCGGTCTTGATGCCGATCTTCCACGGCAGCAGCCACCGGTGCCGCAGCGGCCACAGCACCGGGCACCCGCGTTCGGTCAGGCAGTCGCCCACCACGTGCGCCAGGCAGCCGATCGAGATCGCGAAGCCGAGCCACAGGTACCCGACGTGGGCGGAGCGGAGCAGGATGAACGCGATGGCGGTCAGGCCGATGTTCACCATCGCCGAGGTGATCGTCTTGCCGGGGATGCCGATGCCGATCGACCGCAGCGCGAGGCCGATCATCAGGATGACCACGACGTCGCGGCCGATGGAATAGTGGTCGGCGAGCAGGTGCGCGCCGAGGCCGGCGGCGATCGCGAACGCCAGCGAGTGGGTGGCGTGCCGGTGCCCGCCGCTCGCCCAGTTGACCGCCTTGCTCAGCACCCAGGTGGCCGGGCCGAAGGTCTGGGCGATCGTCGCGTGCGGGTGGTCGAGATCGGGGAGCATCGCCGCGCCCGCGCAGACGAGCGTGCCGGCGACCAGTTCGGCCGGGGACAGTGCGTTGGCCACCACCGGCGTCAGGTCGCCGGTGAGGCCGGACAGCGCCGTCAGGCCCGGCAGCGCCACCAGACCCGGCGCGACCAGCAGCCAGGCCGCCGCCCCGCTGAGTGCGTGCGTATGCCCCATCATGCGTCGATCACGATCGGGCACCCTATGGCAAAAACCTCACCAAGCGGCGGAGGTGTCCCGCCGGGGGCGCGGCGTGTCGCCTCGCGCCCGGCGACCGGCGCGCGCCGGGAAGCGCGGGGAGAACCGCCCGAGGGCCGTGGAAAAAAAGAAGGACGGGGCCGTTCCGCTCCAAGAGCACCCCCCAGCCCTCTCAGAGCGGAACGACCCGTCCGAATGCTGTTAACGCTCGCATCCCGGCATGTGTTCCCCGGTGAGCGTGATGTGTGTCACTGATTTCTCCGAGCCTCGGCGCCGTCGGCGCTCCTCTTCACCCGCGAAGTGGGCGAGTTGGTTTCGAGGGGTTGTTCTAAGAACGCTAACGATATATCTTTGAAGCATCGAGAACGGTCGAAGGTCGATCGTCGATGTGAGGAGAGAACGATGACGGGATTCGCGATGGGAGCCGCGCCCTGGGGAACCCCCCGAGGCGGGCGGCCCATGACACTCGGCCTGCTGGGCGCCATGGCCGCCCTGCACCAGGCGCATCACCACCACCAGCACCGCCATGGCGTGCCCGGCGAGGACGACGAGGCCGGGCCCGAGCGCCGCCACCGAGGCGGCCGGGGCGGCCGCAGGGGCCCCGGCCCGTGGGACTTCGGCGGCGGGCCGTTCCGGCCCGGCTTCCCGTTCGGGGGCTTCGGCGGCGGGCGTCCGCCGTTCGGCAGAGGCGGGCGCAAGGCCAAGCGCGGCGACGTCCGCGCAGCGATCCTCGCCCTGCTGAGCGAGGAGCAGCGCAACGGCTACCAGATCATCCAAGAGATCGCCGAGCGCAGCGAGGGCGGCTGGAAGCCCAGCCCCGGCGCGGTGTACCCGGCGCTCCAGCAGCTCGCCGACGAGGGCCTCGTGCGCGCCGACGAGACCGAGGGGCGCAAGACCTTCCAGCTCACCGACGCGGGCCGCGACTACGTGGCCCAGCACGCCGATGAGCTGCGGGCACCCTGGGAGGACATGACGCCGAACATGGAGGAGGGCGTCTACGAATTGTTCGATCTGAGCCGCCAGGCCGCCGCGGCGCTCTTCCAGATCGCGCAGACTGGGAGTGACGCCCAGGTCGCCCAGGCGAAGAAGATCCTGGCCGAGACCCGGCGCAAGCTGTACCAGATCCTGGCCGACGGCGACACCCCGGAGGAGTGAGCCTCGATGACATCGCGGGACGATCTGCGCATCGGCGACGCGGAGCGCGACGAGGTGATGGCCGCCCTGCGCGAGCACTTCGCGCAGGGCCGGCTCACCCACGAAGAGCTCGACGAGCGGCTCGACACGGCGCTCGCCGCCCGCACCGCGGGTGAGCTGCGGCGGGTGACGGCCGACCTGCCCTCCCCCGCGCGGCGCGCCGCGGCCGAGGGCGATCATCCCGCGATGGACGGCCCCCGCGGCCCGTGGGCGGGTCCCCGGCCGGCTCCGGGGTCGTGGGACGGCGGGCACGGGTGGCCTGCGGGCGGCTGGCCGTCGCCGCAGGACGGGCCGGCGGTGTGGGCCGGGCACATGGCCGCCGTCCGCCGCGAGCACCTGGCCCGCCGGGGGCGTCGCCGGCACGGCGTGCCGGCGGTCCCGCTCATGATCCTCGCGGTCATCCTGATCGCCGCGGCGGTCTCGGGCTCCCTGGCGCCCATCTTCGGGGTGCTGAAGGTGCTGTTCCTGGTCTGGATCGTCATGGCCGTGCTGGGGCTGGCCCACCACCGCCACCACCGTCACCACCGCGGGCGCCTCGGCCGCCGCCTCTGAGCCGGCCCGGCCGGCGCCCCTCTGACGCACCGCCGCGGGGGTCCTCCCGGCCGGGTCTCGCGGACCGGCCGGGAACCGCCGGCGCTATTTGGGCCTTGACGCCTCCAGTCAGCCGTTTCATGATCGGCCTGTCTTCCCGACCGTCGTCATTCCCGGGTTTCGGCTCGCGCGCACCCGGGCATGGTGGCGCACGTTGCCCGCGATCAGCGCGCCACCGGCCCTGTGGAACCGCCACGGGCCCGGCCCCCGACGACGAGGAGTAGCCCATGGGCCCGATCACGGACGATCAGCTTGATCACCGTGTGTTCCAGAGGGTGCGCGACGTCGACGCGGTGGTCCTCCCCCCGGAGGTGTACGGCCCGGAGTTCCGCCGGGCGTACGAGAGCGCCGAAGGCGTGGTGTGGAAGCTCGAGCGGGCCCAGCACTTCCACGAGCCCTACGAGCCGAGCTGGGAGGCGATGGCCGCCGGCGATTGGGACCGTTCCCTCCTGCTGATCGACGACCTGCGCGGCTCCCTGACCGCCGACTACGCCGGATACGCCGAGTTCCGCAGGGTCCGTGTCGTCGACGCGCCGCTCACCCCCTACATGCAGTGGGAACTGCACGTGCTCGCCGCCCGCGCCGAGGCCGGCGAGCAGGCCCGCGTGGTCCCCGCTTCGGCCGTCCACGCCCTGGAGCGGTACGGCCCGCTGCCCGAGCTGCTGGTGTTCGAGTCGGGGCTGATGTACGAGGTGCTGTACGACGGCTCGGGCGCCCACCTGGGCGGCCGCCGCGTCACCGACCCCGACGCCGTCGAGCCGTGCCTGGCCGCCGTGGTGGCGCTGTACGAACGGGGCGAGGACCTCGGCGCGTACTTCCGCCGCGAGGTCCTGCCCCTGCCGGCCCCGCGCCAGCGCCCCCTCAGGTCCGCCTGAGCGCCCCACCCGGGCGGGACGGGAGAGGGTCAGAGCCGGGGGTCGACCGGCTCGGACTCCAGGGCGAGGACGGCGAAGACCGCCTCGTGCACCCGCCAGAGCGGCTCGCCGCCGGCCAGCCGCGCCAGCGCCTCCATGCCCAGCGCGTGCTCGCGCAGCGCCAGCGACCGCTTCTTGCCCAGGAAACGCCCGCGCAGCCGGTCCAGGCTGCCGGTGTAGTCGGGCCCGTAGATGATGCGCAGGTACTCCCGCCCCCGCACCTTGACGCCCGGCTGCACGCGGCCGGCCGCCGGATGGGCGGGCTTGACCACCATGCCCTCGCCACCCTCGCCGGTCAGCGACTCCCACCACGCGGTGGCCGCCTCCCGGGACTCCGCCGAGCCCGTCGAGACCACGACGTGCCTGGTCGGGGTGATGAGGTCGCCGGACAGGCGCCCGAGCGCGTCCAGGTGCCAGGCGTGCGGCTCCTCCGCCGCCGTCGCCCGCCCCTCCACCGCGAGGATCTGGAACGGGGCGAAGCTCACTCCCGACAGGCCGGACACCGGCCGGCAGTACCGCGCGTAGGCGTCCCTGAACCGCGCCGCGTTGTCCGCGCGCGCCCGGGTGCGGTGCAGCAGGTCGCCCACGTCCAGCCCTCGCCCCGCCGCCGCGGCGAGCGCGGCGACCGCCTCGGGCAGCGCGGCGCGGGCCGCGGCCCCCACCGACGCGTACTGCTCGCGGATGAGCCCGCCCGCCTTGGCCGACCAGGGCAGCAGCTCGCCATCGAGCACGATCCAGTCGGTGCGCAGCTCCTCCCACAGGCCCGCCGCCGACACCGCCGCCCGCAGGCCGTCCACCAGGCCGGCCATGAGCGCCGGGTCGTCGAAGAACGGGCGCCCGGTGCGCGTGTGCACCATGCCGCGCGTCCCGTCGCCGACTCCGAACCGGGCGGCGGCGGCCTCGGGCGTGCGCGCCAGGACGGCGATGGCACGCGAGCCCATGTGCTTCTCCTCGCACACGACCTCGGCCACCCCGGCCTGGTGGAACTCCTCGAACGCCTCGGCCGGGTGCTCCAGGTGGCCCTCCAGCGGCGAGGTGGCGGCCGGGGCCATGGTCGGGGGCAGGTAGACCAGCCAGCGCGGGTCCACCGCGAACCTGCTCATGATCTCCAGCGCCGCGGCGGCGTTCTCCTCGCGGATCTTCACCTTGCCCCCGGCGCGGGTCTCGACGTACCGGGTGCCCTGGACGTCGCCGATGTCCAGCACGCCGGGGTCGCGCCGCGCCTCCGCCTGGAGCGGGCGGACCGGCTCGTACCAGACCTGCCGGGCCGGGACGGCGACCAGCTCGCGCTCGGGGTAGCGCAGCGCGGTGAGCCTGCCGCCGAACACGCAGCCGGTGTCCAGGCAGATGGTGTTGTTGACCCACTCGGAGTCGGGGATCGGGGTGTGGCCGTAGACGACCATGGCCCGGCCCCGGTAGTCCTTCGCCCACGGGTAGCGCACCGGCAGCCCGTACTCGTCGGTCTCGCCGGTCGTGTCGCCGTACAGCGCGAAGGAGCGCACCCGCCCGGAGGCGCGGCCGTGGTAGGCCTCCTTCAGGCCCGCGTGCGCCACGACGAGCCGGCCGCCGTCGAGCTGGTAGTGGCTGATCAGCCCGTCCATGAACGCCCGCGCCGCCTCGCGGAAGTCCTCCGGCTCGGCGGCGAGCTGCTCCAGCGAGCGCTCCAGGCCGTGCGACACCGTGACCTTGCGGCCGCTCAGCGCCCGCACCAGCTTGTTCTCGTGGTTGCCCGACACGCACAGCGCCGTGCCGGCCGCGACCATGCCCATGACCAGCCGCAGCACGCCGGGCGAGTCCGGGCCCCGGTCGACCAGGTCGCCCACGAACACGGCCGTCCTGCCCTGCGGGTGGGCCGCGCCCACCGGCCGGCCTGCCTCGTCGCGGCGCAGCTCCCACCCCAGCTCCGTGAGCAGGTCCTCCAGCTCGGCGCGGCAGCCGTGCACGTCGCCGACCAGGTCGAACGGGCCGGTGAGCTCGCGGCGGTCGGTCCACGCCTTCTCGCGGACGACCGTCGCGGCGTCGATGTCCTCGCCGCGCAGCACGTGCACCCGCCGGAACCCGTCCCTTAAGATCTTGGACAGCGAGCGGCGCAGGTCCTTGCGCTGACGGGTGATCACGTGCGCGCCGAAGTCGCGGTCGGGGCGCAGGGCGTTCCTGGCCACCGCGACGTCCTCGGGCACGTCGAGCACGATCGCGTCCACCAGCACGTCGTGGCTTCTGGCGAGCTCGACCAGCCGCTTGCGCGCCTCCCACTGGACGTTGGTGGCGTCCACGACGGTGAGCAGCCCGCGCCGCAGGCGGGTGCCGACGATGTAGTGCAGCACGTCGAAGGCGTCCGGGGTCGCCGCCTGGTCGTTCTCGTCGTCGGCGACCAGGCCCCGGCAGAAGTCAGAGGAGATGACCTGCGTGGGCGGGAAGTGCTTGCGGGCGAAGGTCGACTTGCCGCTGCCCGACACCCCCACCAGCACGACCAGCGACAGCGCCGGGACGCTGATCTCAACCACGGCTGAACACCCCCATCTGCGTCGGCGGGCCCACCTCGGGGTCCGGTTCGCCGACCGGCCGGTACGCCACGCGGTAGCCGTACTCCCGGGCCACGGCCTCGGCCCAGGCGGAGAACTCCGCGCGGGTCCACTCGAAGCGGTGGTCGGGGTGCCGCATGCCGGTCAGGAACTCGTAGCGCACGTTGTACTCGCTGTTGGGCGTGGTGACCACCACCACGCCGGGCCTGGCCTCGCCGAAGACGACCCGCTCCAGCGCGGGCAGCCGCGGCGGGTCCACGTGCTCGACGACCTCCATCAGCACGGCCGCGTCGTACCCGGCGAACCGCGCGTCGGTGTAGGTCAGGGCGCCTTGGAACAGCTCCAGCCGTCCTCTGCGCGTCTCGGGCATCCGGTCGAGCCTGAGCCGGCGGGCGGCCAGGGCGAGCGCCCGCGCCGACACGTCGACGCCGGTGACCCGGGTGATCTCGGGCTTGGCGAGCAGCTCGGCGAGCAGTTGCCCGGAGCCGCAGCCGAGGTCGATGACGCTGCGCGCCCCCGCATCGGCCAGCGCCTGGACCACCGCGTCCCGCCGCACCAGATTCAACGGCCGCGCCGCCCCGCCCGCCGCCGGCGGCGCCTCCGCGGCCGGCGCTTGGGCGAGCGAGGCGTCGAAAACCGGCGCGTCCGCGGCCTGCCCGTCGCCGGTCGGCACCGCGCCGGTCGGCACCTCGCCGGTCGGCACCTCGGCGGTCGGCACCTCGGCGGTCGGCACCTCGGCGGTCGGCACCTCGGCGGTCGGCACCTCGGCGGTCGGCACGTCGGCGGCCGGCGTCCCGGCGCCCGGTGCGTCAGCGGCGTCCAGGGACGCGGTCTCGGCGGCCGGCTCCTCTTCGACGGGTGGCTCCAGGTCCTCCTCGACGTCGTCTCCCAGCTCGGCCAGGCGCGCGAACGCGGCGCGGGTCAGCCCGGTCCGGCGGCCCAGGTAGCGGCGGGTGATCCACGCGCGCTCCGGGTGCGTGGCCAGCCACCCCTCCCCCGCGCGGATCAGCTTGTCCACCTCGTCGGAGGCCATCCAGTAGTGCTTGGCGTCGTCGAGGACCGGGAGCAGGACGTACAGATGGTTCAGCGCGTCGGCCAGCCGGACCGCCCCGCGCAGCGCGAGCCGCACGTACCGCGAGTCGCCCCACTCGGGGAAGCCCTCGTCGAGCGGGACCGGTCGCGCCTCCACCTGCCAGCCGAGCGGCTCGAACAACCGGTGCGCCACCTCCGGACCGCCCCGGCAGGGCAGCGCGGGCACGACGACCGCAAGGTCGATCGGCCCGGCGGCCAGGTCTGGACGGGACGCGCAGTGGCCGGCGCGCGCGGTGCGGAAGACGTCGGCGAGCGCCACCGCGAGCATCGAGGAGGCCGCGTACGGGCGGTCGTTGACGTACTGGCCCAGGCTGAAGTCGGGCGAGGAGTGGCCGCGCGAGCGAACCAGGCGCACGGCGTCCACCTCGAGCAGCAGCGCGGCCGTGCAGCGCTCCTCGGCGGCCTCGGGATAGAAGACGCGGGCCACGCCGAACGACTGGCCGAACTCCTGCACCCGGCCGGGGTGCTTGTGGAGCAGGAAGCCGAGATCGGTGGCCGGCCGCGTGGTCGTCGAGATGGTCAGCAGCACGCTGCCCGATCTTTCCCCATTCGCGCCCCACCGGCCACCGATTTCGGGTGCGCCCGCCCCGAGGCGGGTCAGCCTGCTCAGACGTGGGGCAGGATGTCGGCGGCGACCAGTTCGAGGTGATCGAGGTCGGACAGGTCGAGGACCTGCAGGTACAGGCGCTCGCAGCCGGCCTCGGCGAACGTCGCGATCTTGTCCAGGACCTCCTGCGGGGTGCCGGCCAGGCCGTTCTGCCGCAGCTCGCCGACCTCCCGGCCGATCGCCGCCGCCCTTCGGGCGAGCTCGGCCTCGTCGGCGCCCACGCACAGCACCTGGGCGGCCGACAGGACGATCGGCTCGCGGCCGGCCGCCGAGCACGCCTCCCGCACGCGGTCGTAGGCCGCCGCGGTGTCCCCCAGCCCGTGGAAGGGCACGTTGTACTCGTCGGCGAAGCGGGCGGCCAGCCGGGGCGTGCGCTTCGCGCCGGTGCCGCCGATGATCACCGGCGGACGGGGGCTCTGCGCGGGCTTGGGCAGCGCGGGCGAGTCGGCGACCCGGTAGTAGGCGCCCTCGAAGGAGAAGGTGTCACCCGGCTTGGTGGTCCACAGCCCCGTGATGATCTCCAGCTGCTCCTCGAACCGGGCGAACCGCTCGCCGAGCGGCGGGAAGGGGATGCCGTACGCCTTGTGCTCGGCGTCGAACCACCCCGTGCCGAAGCCGAACTCGACCCGGCCGCCGCTCATCTGGTCCACCTGCGCGACGCTGATCGCGAGCGGCCCGGGAAGGCGGAAGGTCGCCGCGGTGACCAGCGTGCCGAGGCGGATCGTCGTGGTCTCGCGGGCCAGCCCCGCCAGCGTCACCCAGGAGTCGGTGGGGCCGGGCGAGGCGTCGCCGTCCCCCATGCGCAGGTAGTGGTCGGAGCGGAAGAAGGCGTCATATCCGAGCCGCTCGGCGGCCTGCGCCACGCGGAGCTGGTCCTCGTAGCCGGCGCCTTGCTGCGGCTCCGTGAAGATCCTTAATCTCATACGCCCATTATCCCGATGTCACCCGATGAATCTCCGGGGTGGGATAGGGGTTCGGACAGCCCCCGCATCAGGGTAAGAAAACGCCCATGGGGGGACTTCCTACCTATACTCCGATGCTCGCCCAGCTAGGCACGCTGCCGCCGCCGGGCGACGACGCGAGCTGGGGCCATGAGATGAAGTGGGACGGCGTGCGCGCCCTCGCCTACGTCGAGAACTCCGCACTCCGGCTCATCTCGCGCAACGGCAAGGAGGTCACCGTGGCCTACCCCGAGCTGTACGCGCTGGCCGGCGCGGTCGGCGGTCACGACGTCGTGCTCGACGGAGAGATCGTCGCCTTCGACGACGCCGGCCGCCCCAGCTTCTCGGCGCTGCAACCGCGCATGCACCAGCGCCGCGAGGAACGGGTGCGCAAGCTGGCCCAGACGATCCCGGTGACGTTCATGCTCTTCGACATCCTGCACCTGGACGCCGAGCCGGCGATCAACCTGCCCTACGTCCAGCGCCGGGAACTGCTGGAGGACGTGGTGACCGCGGGCGCGCGCTGGCAGGTGCCCGCCTGGTTCCACGACGACGGCGCGCACGCCATGCGGCTGAGCCGGCAGCTCGGCATGGAGGGCGTCGTCGCCAAGCGCCTGCAGTCGCCCTACCGGCCCGGCCGCAGGTCACCCGAGTGGACCAAGGTCAAGAACTTCCGCGCGCAGGAGGTGGTGATCGGCGGCTGGACGACCGGGCGTGGCCGCCGGTCGGCGACGATGGGCTCACTGCTGGTCGGCGTCTACGAGGCCGGACGGCTGGTGTACGCCGGCAACGTCGGCACAGGGTTCACCGAGGAGACGCTGCGCGAGCTGGGCGAGGTGCTCGGCCCGCTCGGACGACCGGCCTGCCCCTTCGACGACCTGGTGCCCCGAGAGCAGGCCCGAGGCGCCCACTGGGTGGATCCGGTGCTGGTCGGCGAGGTCCAGTACGCCGAGTGGACCCACGACCGGCGGCTGCGCCACCCGTCCTGGCGCGGCCTGCGCGACGACAAGCGCCCCACCGAGGTCACCCGCGAAGGAGAGCCTCCCCAGCTGGCGAGCTGACCCCCGCGGCGGTCGGGTGAACCGCGGGTCACGAGCATTCGGCCACCGCTACGGGGCCCGGTAACCCAGCGAGTAGGAGCCGGACCCGCTCGCGGCGTCCACCCGGTAGCGGTAGTAGCCCGCCGTGCCGGTGTAGCTGATCCTCTCGTCGGGGTTCGGTCCCGCGGCCGAGGCGACGGTGACCCAGCCGAAGCCGTTCCACTTCTGCAGGTGGAGATCGAAGTCGGCGCCGTCGGGACCGTCCAGGCAGGCCGAGTGCACCCCGCTCACGGCCGAGTTGTAGTAGAGGTCGTCCGGCTCGTAGGCGTACCGGCCGCCGGTCAGGGAGCCGGTGACGGTGTGCGGGAAGGCGGTGCAGGAGCCCGTCGGCGGCGGCGGGTTGCCGGCGGTGGTCACCAGGCTCAGGCCGTAGGTCGACAGGATCTCGCTCACCGGCTGGAAGTAGGTGATCCCGCCCGAAGTGCAGTCGCCCGTCCCGCCGGAGGTGACTCCTTGCGCCTGGTCGATGGAGATGAAGGGGCCGCCGGAGTCACCGGGCTCGGCACAGACGCTGGTCCGGGTGAGCTCGTAGACGGTGCCCTGGGAGTAGGTGACGCTGGCGTTACGCTGCCGGATTATGCCGCAGTGCCAGTCGGAGGTGGATCCGGACCGGCATACCGAGGCGCCCTCGATGGCCTCCCTCGCCCCCGCGACGTTGACCACGCCGCCGCTGCCGTTGTTCACCGATGGCCTGGGCGTCCAGTCGCCGTTGACGCCGACCCAGGAGAAGTCGCTGACGGGGAAGACCGACGCCTGGAAGGTGCCCTGGGCGACCCGGTTGAAGCCGAAGGTCGCCTGGCCTGCCCTGCCGCAGTGACCGGCGCTGACGAACCCCTTCTGGGCGCCGCGCACGACCGGGAAGCCGATCGAGCAGCGGGTCGTCGTCCCGATGTAGTAGGCGTCACCGCCCATCAGGTCGTAGAGGGGCCGGGGCCGCTCAGCGGACGCAACGACCCGCACCGCCGATCCGTCCAGTCCGATGCTCTTGATGACGGCCTGGGTCTTGCCGGGCTCCTCGGACAGGACCGTGACGCTGTTGGTGCGCACGTCGATGAAGCGCACGCCGCCCACGGTGGCCGGATGGGCGGGCAGTGCGGCGTCGAGCTTGTCCTTGATCATGTTGAGGTGGGCCAGCGACCCGCTGACCACCTGCGGCCGCGCGCCGGCCGCGAGGATCTGGGGGATGTCGGCGGAGCTGGTGGTGGCGACCATGAGCGTCTGCGCGGTGGCCCCCGTGAGCCAGGACCCGCCGTAACGGTCACCGAGTCCGCGGGCGAGCCGGGCCGCGATCGGTGTCAGGCGGATCTCGTTGAGCATGCGGGCCTGAGCCTGCGCGGCGGTGAGATGAAGGTCACGCTGAAGTGCCTCGATCATGCCCGGCAGCGGTCTGTGGGCGTCCGCGGTGACCGCGATGCCGGCCGTCCGGGGCTGGGCGACGGCCGGAGCGACCGCCACGACAAGAGCGCTGACCGTCAAAGCGCATCCCATGAGGGCTGTGCGTCTGCACGACATGATCTCTCCTCGACCTCGACCGCCAAAGCTGGGGGGAGATCGCCGCGCACCGCTCGAAGATCACCGGATGCGGGCTACGCCACCTTAAGGCAGCTCATGGAGATCAGGGCTGAAAAGCCCCGCGCCACGCCGGAAGCGATCGCGGGGACGATCGACGTGCCGGACCGCATCCGGGCACAAAGTGAAGGCGGCGCTTCCACGAGTACGACTCGTGAAAGCGCCGCCTGTCTTCCTGCTAGGCAGGTCAGAGGCCGAGACCCAGCCCCAGGCCGAGGCCCAGGCCCAGGCCGCGGCCGCCGCCGCTGCCGTAGCCGACGCCGACGCCGTAGCCGCCGCCGGACCCGTAACCGGCGCCGTAACCGTAGCCGGACCCGTAACCGGCGCCGTAGCCGTAGCCGGCCCCGTAGCCGACGCCGTAGCCGACACCGGCGCCGTAGTAGCCGCCCGGGCAGGCGGAACCGACGATCGTCGGGACCACCGTCGGGACGACGCCCACGCCACAGGGGCAGCAGTTGGCCCGAGCGGAGGTCTTGGCGCTCTTCGCGTGCACCGCGTCGGCGGAGGCGGCGGCGGCCGGGGCGATGACGGCCATACCGACGCATGCCGTGGTGACCAGAAGGCGGCGAATCATTCTTGAATTCTCCCTATTAGTAAATCGCCGCAACAGCCCGTCCGTACGCGGACTGCGTTGAACGGCGATTACCGAATGTGACCGCTCAGAGAGTACCCAACGCCCGATCAGCCATAAGGGTGCGGGAGAGTCAGATGACGGTAAAGATAGAGGCGCCGCGACCAATGGCGCCTTCGCTCAACGCAACGCCTTGCCAGGGGATCCACGTGGCTTCCACCGGGCATTTCCACAAAACCACAGGTCATGGCCATGATCACGGGGTGGCATACCCTCGGCTCAGGCCCTCGCGCCGAATGCCTCCGCATCCGGCGGACGCGTTCATCCCAATTCACCGGCAGCGCGACGGATTATGACATAACATTCTCACTCCGGCCGGCCGAGAGGAAATCCGGACTTTCAAGGCGCCCCCCAGAATGCCCCTGCAGCGAGATATGTCATAAATCGCGAACCGCCGTCGACTGATCCTCCGCAAGTCCTCGGGATCGTTCGCACCCACGAATCCGAAGAGAAGGCGAAGGGCGAAAGCACACCGGGCCTCCACGGCTCGGGGGAGGACACGCCGGACGTCCACGGGTCGGCGGGCGAGACCGCCGGGGCCGCTGCTCGGCAGCCGGAACTCCTCGCACGTACGAAAGAGGTGTGCGCCGCTCGCGGCGCACACCTCTTCGGCTCATCTCAGTTGTCGGGCATCGATGGCGATCAACCGCACACGGAGTAGGCCAGCCCGTACCCCAGTGCTCCCGGGCACGAATCCGGATACACGGTGAACCCGGTGACCTGCGGGGCGACGACCGGGAAGACCGTCAGACCAGAAGGGCCGGAAATGCCGGAAGAACCGGGAGGGCCGGGAGGTCCGGCGGGACCTTCAGGACCGGCGGGGCCCTCCGGACCTTGCGGACCCACAGGACCGGCAGGGCCTTCAGGACCGGCAGGGCCCCCGGGACCCTCGGGACCTTGGGGACCCGCAGGCCCCTCGGGACCGGCAGGACCGCCGGGACCCTCAGGGCCGGCGGGACCCTCCGGACCCGCAGGACCGGCGGGACCTTCAGGACCGGCAGGACCCCCCGGACCCTCGGGACCTTGGGGACCCGCAGGCCCCTCGGGACCAGCGGGACCTTCAGGCCCCTGGGGACCAGCCGGACCCTCAGGCCCCTCCGGACCGGCGGGCCCCTGAGGACCGGCGGGGCCGGCGGGGCCCTCAGGACCTGCGGGACCTTGCGGACCGGCGGGACCTGGGGCGCCGTCCGTCCCCGGTCGTCCCGGGAGACCGCTGGGTCCGGGCGGACCGGGCGGACCGGGCGGCCCGGGAGGACCGGCGGGACCCGGCGGCACCTTGCAGAGTGATTGGGGAAGACCGAGCCAGGCGCACAGCGGGATCGCGCCGGGCGCGACCGGAGCGGCCTGCGGCCTGACCACCTGAACGCTCGCCGGCGGGCAGAGCGTGGGAACACAGGTGCGTTGAGCCACAAAATGGCCCCACATCGGTGCTCCGAAGTATGTGCCGCTCATCGTATAGTCGATGACCGCCTGACCTGGTGGCCAGGGGGTCTTTGCCTCGGCACCTGCCACGGCAGGTGAGTAAACGATAACGACCCCGGCGAGCGCGCCGCTCAGCAGGGTCCGTTTCATCAATGTAGCCACTCTTCATTCTCTCCTCGGAATTCGAGGTGAAGCGCTCGCACGCGCGGCTCTTTGCCAGGATGATGATGTCATTAAGTTCGCTTTCCCCGTGCGGCCGGATCTCCTGCCCGACATCGCGGACTTCTCCGCCCGACCCGTCGATGACCGCCGCCGCAAGCTCGTCATATCGATATTCGCGGCGTGTCGCCCTGATTGCACAGATCAACGGCCCTCGCGAAATGCCACCGCTCACTTCTCCGGCGTGGCCATGGAAGCGCAGGACAGGTAAGCGGTCGCGAGGCGCCGGCCGGTGAAGTGCCGCACGCGCCGCGAAGTCGTGCACAGGCGGCCGACGGCGCCGAACACCCGGAAAACGCACCGCGACGTCGGCCGCTCACAATGCCGGGCCGCCGGTGCGGCGTTCGCGACGGCTCCCGGAGGTCCTCGGCGGATGCCCCGATTCCGATGACCGCACGTCGGAGTGGACATCCTGTCCGGAGGCGCTCCACCACATTCGGGCTATCCCACTTATCTCACGGCGAGAAGGACATCGAATTCCTCGTTCTGCGCGCCGTTCGTCGCGGCGTGGGGCAGATGTCATAATGACGCCTCCCGCCGAAGGGGCCGGAAACTCGGTCTTCGCCGGTCGACGCCTCGGGAATAGGCCGCGTGTCGCGGGAGATACCGTCCAGCGCCGGTCCGACCGTCACGGTCCCGACCAGGCGGTCCCGACCAGGCGGACCCGGCCAAGCGGACCCGGGCCCTTCCGACGTCGCATCGGAGACCATTGCCTGCGTCTCCACAAATAGCGTATTCGACCAAAGCGCCTACGTTCCCGACAATCCGTACATAGCGCTGGGTGCGGTTCGCGGCAGCCGGGCTCTGTTCAGGTAACCGCCATTCTTACTGTTTCCTGGTCCCGGTGATGGCGTGGCTGCCAATGGATTCCGGTCGCCGAATGCGACGATCTCGGTAGGCCGCGAGGCCTGTCACGAGATACCGGCGAATCCACGGTTGCCCGGCGGGTTCGCGCGGGGTTGCACCGGGGGAACCAAGAAGGGTTCAGGGATTCATCATGATCCGAATAACGTTCGTCATCACGGCGGCTCTGGCGGCGCTGCCGTTCTCCGCGTTGGCCGCCTCGGCCGACGCGGGCAGCCTTGCCGCCACCGGGTCTACGATGGCGTCGGCATCGTCCGCCACGGCTTCGGCCCCGAAGGCCCCGTGCTCCAAGCAGGGCTGCGGCGACGTAGTGTGCCCGCCCGGCTACACCTGCGTGTACTCGCCCAAGCAGTGCTTCACACTGCCCTGTCCGCAGTATGAATGCGTCGCCGTCGGAGGCGGCTATCCCGTGACCCCTCCGTACGTCCTGCCGTACCCGTATCCGTACCCGTACTCCCGGCCGGGCTGGTGGCCGAGGCCGTACCCGCACTACCCGCACTACCCGAGGCCGATCCCCGGTCCGCACTACCCGTCAGGGCCGCGACCGCACATCCTTCCGGCGCCGGCCCTGCCGATCGCCGGCGGCCCGCACGGGCCGAGCCAGCCGGGCGTGCGTGACGCGCAGCCTCCGATCCAGCAGCCACCGATCCAGCAGCCACCGGGCCGACCGGGCGTATAACGGCCCCCCTCGGGCCCGGCGCCGGCCACGTGCCTCACTGGACACGTGGAAGGTCCCTCGCGGTCCGGCGAACCCGCGACGGCTTGACCGGGCGAGCCGTGAAGCACCACGGTGAGCGGGCGCGTACGACCAGCTCGTGATCACCAACAGGCAAACGGGGCACGCGGATGTGCGGCCGCTTCGCGACGATGTGGTTCCACTGAGGACCCGATCCGAGCGAGCGGCCGCCAGGGTCCCGGCCACCGTCTTCTGGTACGGCTCCCGGCGCTCAGTTCCGGCCGCCGGTGGCCGCCTGCGGCAGGATGACCAGCTCGACCAGCTCGTCCAGGTCCACGATGGACGCCACCTCGGCGACCGAGCGGCAGTAGGCGATCAGCACTCCGTGCTGGCGCACGCGGAGCAGCGTGTGGCCGTCCAGCCTGATCGGCTCGACCTCGTATCCCTCTCCCCCGACCCATTTCGACATGCCGGAAATGATAAGAAACCGCAGGTCAAGGCGCAGCAAAGCCCTTCGTCGCCCAGGTCCCGCTCGCCCGGGGCAACACGCCCCACGCGGGATTCGCGAGCCCGTCCAGGGGTAGCGCCCAATTAGACCGGACATCCCAGGGACTTCGCGTTCGGGCCATAGGAGGAACGCGTGCAGCGACATGGACAGCCCCCACACCAGCAGGGCGATGTCACGCGGGTCCATACGGCCGTACAGGCGAAGACGGAACCGGCCCAGCCGTCCGGACGAGGAGAACGCGAGCCGAACCGGCCGCACGGGCAAGGCGAGAGCGAGCCGAACCGGCCGCACGGGCAAGGCGAGAGCGAGCCGAACCGGCCGCACGGGCAAGGCGAGAGCGAGCCGAACCGGCCGCACGGGCAAGGCGA